>JABWBD010000488.1 GCA_013360685.1 Pirellulales bacterium | reverse complement strand
CTCTCCCGCGAGCTTCTCATAGCCATCCCTCTAAATTTCCTGGTTTTCGGATGTTAGTCTGGGTTCCCGCTGATTTCCTGTCAAGATAACGGGCGGGGGTTTACCAGGCAAGCGAGGATGGTTCCATTTGGGCCGTAACAATCTTACGGCGTGCTGGTGCTTCTGTCACCACCGTAACCTTTGGAACCCCTTGCGCAGCTGGCATGAACCCATTTCCGCTCCCCACGGCAGCGGTTTCGTTGGCGGACTCACGCGACACTGCCAATTCCACGCGCTCGATTTGCGCCAGAGCGGTGCCGACGACAAAGAACTTGCCGCCGCTGGTTTGAGCGGCCATGTGCTGTGGTAGCCTAATCCGCGGCCTCCCCAGCCACTTCCGCCTGACATCGTCCTGCGCCTTTTTGTGCCTTCTTGCGGCAATCGGTATCGGGACGACAACGGCTGCCCAAATTCGGCAACGACCTTCCACTGCCGGTGCGTTTTCGGCTGGATTGCTGTCTCCGGCGGGGTTGAGAAGCGTCGCTCCGGCCCCGGCAACTACGAGACTTTTCCACTGGCCGGTCTTGAGGACCGGCGAACGAATAAGCGTCGCAATTACCCGGGGCGAAGTCGTTGAGGCGGGCCGGAAGGCGGAGGGGGTCGGGAGTCTTTTTCCGTGTCGGCCGCGACGTCGTTCGCCGCACCACAGCGGTTTGTGGCCGACACGGAAAAAGACTCCCGACCCCGTCTCAACTGCGACGCTTATCCACTGGCCGGCTCTACGACGCCGGGTTTGGCGGCTCGGGTAGAGTGTCTGGGCGCAGCGCGCGATGGACTAGATCCCGATCGAAGTAGTTGATCGCCATGCCGGCATCGACGACAATCCGCTGGGCGTTGATGCCGCTGGAACGGGGGCTGAGGAGAAAGGCGGCCACGTGGGCCGCCTCTTCGGTGCGAACGGACTGTTTGCGCGGGATGACCTGCTCGGCATAGAGATAGGCATCCACGTAACCGGGGATGCCGGCCGAAGCGGAGGTCTTCAGCAGGCCCGGGGCGACGGCGTTGAAACGGATGCGGGAAAAACGGCTGAACGACTTTGCCAGAAACGCCAGCGAAGAATCCAAGGCGGCTTTGATCGGGGCCATGTAGCCGTAGCTCTCGCTGGCCATCGTGGTGGTGGAAATCGAGATCGTCACCACCGAGGCGTCCGGGTCCAAGAGGTCGGCGAAGGCCCGACTGATGGCCACCAGTGAGTAGCAGGAGATGTCGACCGCCTGAAGGAATGCCTGCTTGGGCGTTTCATGGAAGGGCTTCATGCCGCTGGAGTAGTCGGCAAAGGCCAGGGAGTGGACCAGGCCGTAAAGGCGGTCGTGACGACTGCCGATCTCCTCGCGGAGCCGCGCGATTTCGTCCTCCCGCTCGACGTCGCAGGTGTGGATTTCCACGTCGCCGAGGAGCTTTGCCACGCTTGCAAGCACGGCGTCGTTCTGGACCACGTAGACACAAACAGCGCCGGCGTCGGTCAGGACGCGAGCGACGTGATAGGCGACGCTCTTGCGGTTCGCGACGCCGAAGACGAGGATCTTCTTGCCGGCAAGCTGGAGAAAGTCCATGTTCACTCCACGTCGGCCGCCGTGCAGGCGAACTCGAAGCGGACGGCGACCTTGCCTTCCACCGTCACTTTGGCGGTGAGGAAGAAGGCGTCGGCGAGCCGCTCGGTAAGTGAGACTTCCATCCGCAAGGTCTCGCCCGGCCGGACCATCCGCTTGAATCGGACGTCGTTCATCCGCGTGGCCACCGGTACCTTGCCCTGCATCCCCGCGAGGTGGCGAGAGAGGAGGACCGCGCCGGCTTGCATCGCCGCTTCGCAGAGCAAGACGCCGGGCACCAGCGGGAAACCGGGGTAGTGGCCCGCGAAGAAATCCTCCTGGCCCGAAAAAGTCTTCGTGCAGACGATCCTGTCGTCGGTCCACTGGAGGATCTCGTCGACGAGGAGGAACGGTTCGCGGTGCGGGATGGCGTCGTAGATTTGGCGGCGGGTCATGGTCGGATTTCAGGGTAGGCTCGGCGCGCGTCTAAGTGACCTTGCACGGTTTTGGGAGGTTCGGTTGCGGTGTGGCACTGCTTGTGATTGGACGGATCTTCCACAATCGCGAGAACTGCCACAATCACAAAGCAGTGAGAATCGCCGCCTCCCTTCGAGCGCCGCACTGCTTGGAGTTGTGGAGAACCAGCTCCCGGTGGAGAACCCGTTCAACTCCAAGCAGTGGCACACCGTGGTCGCGTTCCTCCCGGAATGGTACGAGGTCATTTATAGGCTCAGTTCGTTGGAGACCGGCGTTTGGGAGGAATGGTTCATGAGGAAGGAATCGACGTCGTTGGCGACGATCACACCGTAGTTCAGCGCCCCCAGCCACCCCGACATGATAATGCCCACGCTGCCGGCATGGTAGAGCCCGGCGATCTGCTCGGGCAGGCCGCGGCTGACGGCGAGGCCCTCGAACTTGGTGCCGAAACTGGCGCCGGCCAGGTGCTTCGTGTAGCGTTGGAAGGTGAGCGGCGTGGCGCAGTCCACCGCGTCGATCTTCTCGCGGATGCCGGGAACGTACTTCTCGGCGGCGTCGAGGGTCCCTTCGATCAGGCTGCGCTTGCTCTGCTGATAGTCTTCACGCGCCAGACCGGCCCAGTCGTCGTAGCGGGCGTTGGTGCTGGAGACCATCAAGTAGCGGTCGCGGCCCGGGCGGGTGCGGGGATAGTAGAACGAGTACGTGCGGCTGGTGATGTTGGGGCTCAGGAGCAGGTCGGTCCGGAAGGCCGGCGCCGTGGAACTGAAGAGCAGGTCGCCGCAGGCGTCTTCGTCGATGACGACTCCGGGCTTGAAGGCCACGTAGACCTGCGTGCTGGAATTGTTCAGCCGCACGGCGCGGGCCTGCTCGACAAACTTGGGCTCGAACTTGTCGGCGCCGACCATGCCGAAAATCGTGCCGGTGAGGTTGGCGTTGGAGATCACGGCGGAGGTCTTGATGCGGCGGCCGTTGACCCGGACCGCGCGGACCCGGCCGCCGGAGACCTCGATCCGATCGACCTCGCAGCGGATGCGAACGTCGACGCCGCCGGCGCGGAGCTCCTTTTCCATCAGGCCGATGAGCCGGTCGGTGCCGCCCTCGAACGTGAAAACGCCCTTCGACATGAAGTTGGAGAAGACGATGCCGTAAGTCAGCGCCGGGTCTTCGAGGGTGGAACCGTTGGCATAGGTGATCGGCTCCATGAGCAGCCGGACGATGTCCTCCCGCCCGGGGAAGAAGCGATCGAAGAGTTGCTTCGTGGTGGTGGACTGGTCGTCGTAGAAGTTCATGTTGCGGGCGGCGTCGAAGAATTCCGCGACCGTGCCGGCCGGAACGCCGAACCGCGAGCCCAACAGGCGCGTAAAATCCTCCCGGTTGTAGGTGGTGACCAGGGAGAACATGGGGTTGTCGAAGCGGATGCCTCGGAGTTGGACGATCGAGTCGGCAATCTCGCGGCTCCAGTAGCGGCGGCAGCTCTTGACCATACCGTAGGGAAAACCGTGGAGGGAGACATCGAAGATGTGCCCGCCGGGCCGGCGAAACCAGGTGGCCAGGCCGCCGAGCTTGTAGTGCTGCTCCAGCAAGAGGACCCCGTGTCCGGCGCGGGCGAGCGTATTGGCGGCAGTCAGTCCTCCCAGGCCCGAGCCGATCACGACGACGTCGTACGAGTCGCGGGCGCCCTGGAGGAAGTCTCTTGGCATAGGTCACTTCAGAAGGTACTTGTTGGCAATCGTGATGCCGCTGATGATCGAACCGATGATGCCGACCAGTCCCTGGTCCGTCCCGCAGACGAAGAGGTTTTCGAGGTGGGTCATGCCGTCGTAGCGTTTGAAGGGGGCGCCGTAGACGGCCCCGTTGTCGTGCCCCGTGTAGCGCCGGATCGTGGTCGGCGTGAACATGTCGGTGTCGATGACGGCGCTGCGGAAATCGGGAACGAACCGGACGGCAGAGGCCACCGTCTTGTCGTACCAGCGGAGCTTTTCCAGCCGGTAGGCCGACTCGTCCAGGGCCGCCCAGCGGTCGTAGTTCGCCAAGGCCGTGATCCGCACGACGCCCTCTTCCAGCGGTTCGTCGTAGAAGTAGTTATTGGGCGACGCGATCACGCCGCTGCGGACATCGGCCAGGCCGTCCGGCTTTTCGTAGTGGAAGACGTCGGAGTCGTTGAAAAACACGATCGTCCGGTCGCAGCCGAGCAGGCGGGGCTCGGCGTTGAGGACCGAGATCGACTCGATGAAGGAGAGCTCGCCGGGCGGTTGAGACTGGAGGGCCGCCTCCTCGTTGCACAGCCGCATCGTCTCGCGCCAGCCCGCCGAGGAGAGGACGTGCCGGGCCTCCAACTCGGCGCCGTCGTCGAGGACGACGGACCGGACCTGGCCCTCTTTCACGCCGAAGCGCGCGACCCCGCAGCGGAGCTTGAGCTCGCCGCCGAGCTCCTTGTACTTGCGGACAAGCTTTTTCAGAATCAGCCGCACTCCGGAAAACGGGCGCGCCAGCCCTTCCAAAAAGATGGCGCGGAACATGATCGAGAACTGCGCGAAATCCATGTCCCGCTGCCGCGGTCCTCCGTAGTAGAGCATCGGGCAGAAGATCATCTCGACCAAGAGCGGGTCGGTGATGATCCGGCTGACGGTCTCGCGGGCCGACTGCTGCGACGCGGAAACTCCGAGCTGTTCATAGTCGATCAGTTCGGCCAGTAGGCGTTCGAAGTTGTCTTTCTGGTCCGGGAAGCGGCGATGGACTTCGCTGCGGAATAGTTCGAATTCGTTGTTGAAATGGAGCGTGACGCCGGGGAAAGCGATCGACGAGCCAAGCTGCGGGGCCAGGGCGAACTCGTCCCAGGTGAAGCGGAGCTGGCGAAGGAGGCGGGAGAGAGGGCCGCGGCGGGTCCCCTTGGGGGTGTAGTTGGTCACCGCGTGCAGGCCCACGTCGTAGTTGCGGCCATTCATCCGGTAGAACGAATTCAGGCCGCCGATCGTGGTGTGGCGTTCGAGAATGCAGACTCGCTGGCCGAAATGGGCCAGACGTATCCCTGCCGCCAGCCCCGACATGCCGGCGCCGATGATGATCGTGTCGTACATGGCTGGGCGGCTCCGGGAAAGATCTTAGATCTTAGTGCCTAGACCTTAGATTCTGGGTTCCAGCACTAAGAACTAAGC
>JABWBD010000487.1 GCA_013360685.1 Pirellulales bacterium | reverse complement strand
GAGGTCGGCGGGCCAGTGGCCGGCGGATCGGAAGGTGCGCCCGAGTTGGCGCCCATTGCCGTCGTGGAAGACGAGATGCCGAAGCTGGACATTTGGAAGGACGATCGCGAGTTGGTCGAAGACGCCCCGGTGATCGAACTGGGAAGCGTGCTCCGCAGGCCTGAGCCGAGGAAGACGCCGCCGAAAACCGGCAAGGCTGCGAAACGCGGTACCGCCCGGCCCGAACCTGTGGTGAGCTTTCATGGGTGGGGACAAGAAGAACGGGTTGATGAGCCTCGTGGCCCCGCGGCTTCGGACCCCGCCGCCGAGCAAGCGGCGGACGTTGAGACGGTCGATCCCGAGCAGGGAATCGATCATTTTCCGGGCATCCGGATTGCCGGTGCGGAGCCGGTTGCGCTGAGTCAGAAAAACCAGGATATCGAGCAGCCCGAAGCGCCCTCGGAGGATGCCGGAGCCCTGATCCAGCCGGACCGCTGTGACGGCGAAACGGGCGTCGCTGCGGAACCGCCCGATGCAGTCGCCGAACCGCTAGCCGTTGTGCAATCGGAAACCAGATCCGACGACGAACTGGAGTTTGAGGATCTCCCGGTCGCACCCGACGAACAGGAGGAACTGCCGCAATCCGAGGCAATCGCAACCGAAACAGAAGGTGCTGCGGTAGCGGCCGTTGCTGAGGCGGAATATGCCCAAGCGGAGCAGCCTTCAGCGGAGCCGTGTGCGGTAGAAGTAGGAGGGATCTCGCTTCCTCTATCCGGCGATCAACCGCCGGCCGAAATTGCGGAACCGAGCGCACGGCCGACGGAACTCCCGCCTGAGACCCAAGAAGAGCCCGACATGCTGCTCCGCTGCCCACATTGTCAAGCGGAGTCGAAACTCACCGAACTGCTCCTGGCGTCCAGCGGCGAGCGGGTCAGCCTCCCGGCGCTGGCGGCGGCGCTGGGACTCGTGCCGGCGCAAGAGGAAACTCGTCCGAACCTGGACATCTGGGGGCGCAGCATCGACACCGCACCGCGGATCGACTTCGGCCAGCACGCTCCGAATGCCGGCGCGGAGGATGTCCACGCCGGGGCTTTCTCTTTTGCCGAACCTCGCGCCAGTGCCGGCGCCGGGTCGGCCACTGTTGCCGTGCGACGAAGGCGGAGTGAAAAGAGCCTGCTCAAAGAGATGGTCGGCGCAGTCCTGGGCGGCCTTCTCGCCTTACCCATCGCCTATTACATCCTGAATCTCATTGGCGGGGAACGATTTGACAAAGTCCCTGTCCCGCTGCCCTTCTGCCCGCACACCTACGACCATCTGCCAGGCACTTGGCCCGACTGGTGGCCGAACTGGGCGAGAGTCTCGGCTCCGCCTGCCGAACCTACTGCAGCTCCTGCACCGGAAGAGATCGAGTTTGAGCGTGCCTTTGAAGATCCCGAGGTCCAGGATGCTTTTCGGCGACTCGACGAGGCGCGGGGAGCCTCGGCAAAAACTGACCCCGCCGCCGGGGCAAAGGCCAAGCCAACAGAGACCCCCAAGCAGCCGAAATCGCCGCCCGGCGACAAACTTCCCGGAGCAACCGACAAACCAGCGAAAGCCGACAAGAAGCCGGCGGCAGCAAAAGAACCGGCACGTGAGAAGGCGGCAGCGAAAAAGCCTCCCACGGAAAATGCGGCTGACCAAACGGAAACGCGTGGCGAACCCAAGGGCTCCGATCCGAAGGAGTGAGACTCGATGGCCGAAGATCCATCCCGCGATTCATGCGATCGCGATCCGGGCTATGTCCCCGTCCGCGATTACCTCCTCTACACCCTCTCCTTGCCGGAGCGGATGCTGAGGTCGGCGTCGGGACTGGTGGGCGGGGCTGTGCGCGAATCGGCGTGTCTCTTGGTCCCGCAGGCTTTCCAGAACTGCAAGACCTATTCGATCATGGTCGGACAGATGCTCGACTTCCTCGCCGTGGACATCGGCGGAGTCGAGCGCGCACAGGCCGCTTCAGCCGACGGCCCGGAAAAAGTGGAGAATTTCGTGGCGAGGAAGGCGGTCGGCAACTTTGTCGAGATGGCCGGCCTGGCCACGTTCCACCTTTCGCCCATGCTGCTTCTGGCGGTGGTCAGCGACGTGGCCTACGGCTCTCAGGCCTATCTCAAGGAACTTGCCGGTAACTTGAAGCAGCAGGGAGTGATCGATCCGGAGTCTACGATCGACCATGTCGACGACCTATTGTCAGCCGTTGCCTCTGCGGCCGGAACGACCGCCAGCGCGTTCGACACTCCCCCGTTGTCCGTCGACGGCCTGCGGCAGACCATCGACGACACGCGCCGGGCCGTCCAATCGATCGACCCGACGAAGGTGATCCCGCAGGCGGAAGTAACGCGGCTATGGAACGACATCCACGAGATTGCATCGAACCAGGGAGTCGATCCGCTGGCCGTTTCCAGCGCAATGACGCTCTACTCACTCGACCGCATCGGTTCGATGGGCCTGGGCGCCCTCTCGACGATCCGCGCCGCGGGCACCCTCTTCGACCGCCATGTGATCGATCACTATCGCAGCGGACTTCAACAGATCCGCGAAAAAGGCTTCTACGCCACGCTCGCCCAGACGAGCAAGCCCTACACGGACGCGGTCTGGAAGAACTTTTCCTCTGACCGGAGCACGATTACCCAAGACGTACTTTCCGGCAAGCTCGTCGGCCAAGCCTGGAGCACCGTCCGCCGCTGGTTCGGAGGGAGCTGATCCGCCTCAGCACGGCGTACGTCACGTGCTCTCCGCTGACGTGATGCGTAGGCGCTGTCCAGGAACAACTCCGTGGTTTTGTCGCCTTTCGCGGAGGCGACATAGTTCGTGGACGAGTCCGTTGGTCCCCGGCCGCCGGAAGGAACGCGAATTCGCCCCCCGACCGCTTTTCGAGATGCTCCTCGCTCGATACCATTTCGTCATGTTCCGTACCACTTCACCCTCAACCAGGGGCCATGCCACCGCCAATCCGGGGAGCGCTCACACCCAATGACTTCCAGCCGACAGAAATCCGACCCATTCGGCGCCCGCGACACACTGCAGACTGCCTCCGGGCAGATCGGGATCTACCGGCTCGACCGACTCGAAGCCGCCGGATTGACAAGCATCTCCAGACTGCCGTTCTCCATCCGGCTGCTCTTGGAGTCGGCTCTGAGGAACTGCGACGGATTTCAAGTCCGAGAGGAAGACGTCGGAAACCTGGCCGGCTGGCGTGCGAATTCGCCGGCCGAGGTCGAAGTGCCCTTCAAGCCGGCCCGGGTGGTCCTTCAGGACTTCACCGGCGTGCCCGCCGTCGTCGATCTGGCAGCCATGCGGAGCGCGATGAAGAGGCTCGGCGGAAATCCGAAGAAGATCAACCCCCTGATCCCCGTCGACCTCGTGATCGACCATTCCGTGCAGGTCGACGTGTTCGCCTCGCCCGACGCGCTCGAACGAAACATGGAGTACGAGTTCCAGCGCAACGGCGAGCGGTATGAATTTCTCCGTTGGGGACAGAAAGCCTTCGATAACTTCCGCGTGGTGCCGCCTGGGCTGGGAATCGTCCACCAGGTGAACCTCGAGTTTCTCGCCAAGTGCGTCTTCCTTCGCCAGGACGGCCTCGGACCGGTCGCGGTCCCGGACACGCTTGTCGGCACCGACAGTCATACGACGATGATCAACGGTCTGGGCGTTCTCGGCTGGGGCGTGGGTGGGATCGAGGCCGAAGCCGTGATGCTCGGCCAGCCGCTCTACCTGTTGATGCCCGAGGTGATCGGCTTTGAACTGACCGGCGAACTGCCGCCCGGCGCCACGGCCACCGATCTGGTGCTCACGGTCACGCAGATCCTCCGCAAGGAAGGCGTGGTCGGCAAGTTCGTCGAGTATTTCGGCCCCGGCGTCGCCACCATGAAACTGGCCGACCGGGCGACCATCGGCAACATGGCGCCGGAATACGGGGCGACGATGGGATTCTTCCCGATCGATGAGCAGACCCTCCTCTATCTCCGCGAAACGGGCCGCACCGAACAGGAGGTCGAACTGGTCGAGCGCTACACGAAGGAACAGCACCTCTTCCGCACGGACCAAGGGCCCGTTCCGACGTACACCAAAGTCCTTTCGCTCGATCTGGGCGCCGTCGAACCAAGCCTCGCCGGCCCCAAGCGTCCGCAGGACCGGGTGGCCTTGCGCACGATGAAAGCGGCTTTTCGCCAATCCCTGCTCGCTCCGGTGAACCAGCGCGGCTTCGCACTATCCGACCAGGACGTGAAGCGGACTGCCCAGGTCGGCGACGACGGCGGTTCCACCACGGTCGGCCACGGCGCCGTGGTCATTGCGGCGATCACCAGTTGCACGAACACGAGCAATCCCAGCGTGATGTTGGCTGCCGGACTGTTGGCCAAGAAGGCCGTGGAGAAAGGCCTGTGCGTGCCGCCTTACGTGAAGACCAGCCTGGCGCCGGGCTCGCGCGTTGTGACCGACTATCTCCGGCGGGCCGGCCTGGACAAGGATCTGGACAAGCTCGGTTTCCACACGGTGGGCTACGGCTGCACGACCTGCATCGGCAACAGCGGCCCGCTGCCGGATCCCGTGGCCAAGGCGGTGATCGAAGGAAACCTGGTGGTATCGGCCGTCCTCAGCGGCAACCGCAATTTCGAAGGCCGGATCAATCCGTTGGTCAAGGCCAACTACCTGGCGAGCCCTCCCCTGGTCGTTGCCTACGCCTTGGCGGGAACGACCGACCTCGATCTGCTTACGGAGCCGATCGGGACCGGCAAGGACGGCAACCCGGTGTATCTAAGAGACATCTGGCCCGGCCGGGAGGAAGTCCATCGGGTGATGTCCGACTCGGTGCGGCCCGAAATGTTCCGCGAGCAATACGGCAATGTCTTCGAGGCGAATCCGAAATGGAACCAGATCCCGGTCGCAGGGAGCGAACTCTACCCGTGGGATGCCGACAGCACCTACATCCAGGAACCGCCATTCCTGCTTGACCTGGCTCCCGAGCCCGGCCCGATCCAGCCGATCCAAGGCGCGCGGGTGCTCCTGGCCCTGGGGGATTCGGTAACGACCGACCATATCTCGCCGGCCGGCAATATCGCCAAGGACAGCCCGGCGGGCAAGTATCTGATCGACCATGGGGTCAAACCCGCCGATTTCAACTCCTATGGTGCGCGGCGCGGCAACCATGAGGTGATGATGCGCGGCACCTTCGCCAACATCCGCATCA
>JABWBD010000486.1 GCA_013360685.1 Pirellulales bacterium | reverse complement strand
ACCGCCCGGTGCGGGAAAGCCGCACGCCGGTAAATATGAGGAATTGACCTCATTGCGATAACGGGGAGGGAGTGGCCCCGCCACTCCCTTACCCGCTTATGGGGGGAGAGGAACAGAGCCATGCCCCGAACCAGTGCCGGACTCCTGATGTATCGCCTCTGCGGTGCGGCCGCGGAGTATCTGCTGGTCCACCCCGGCGGCCCCTTTTGGAAAAACAAGGACGAAGGCGCCTGGTCGATTCCCAAGGGCGAGCCGCTGCCCGGGGAAGACCTGCTGGACTGTGCCCAGCGGGAGTTCGAGGAGGAATTGGGCATCAAGCCGCACGGTCCCTACACCCGGCTCGAACCGATCCAGCAGAAGGGCGGCAAGATCGTCCATGCCTGGGCTTTCCAGGGCGACTGCGACCCTTCGGCGATCCGCAGCAACACCTTTACCGTCGAGTGGCCGTCCCGTTCCGGCCGCTTCCGGACCTTCCCCGAAGTCGACCGCGCCGCTTTCTTCGGCCCTGAAGCGGCCAAGAAGAAGATCATTCCGGCCCAGGCCGACCTGCTGGACCAATTGGCCGGCCTGCTTTGCCTGAAGGGGGAAGGGGGAGGGCGGAAGGGGGAAGGATGAAGGCAGATGCGTGCCGTTTGCCCATTGCCTACCTTCCGTCGAGCGCTGCGAATATAATCCCACAGAGAGGGGCGACACTCACTTTACCCCGCCTACCGCCCACCCGCCAGGGCGTCCACCACGCCCACTATCACCTCGAAAGTCGATCATGGCGAGACCCAAGCTCAGTTCCCCCAAGCAGCCGTGGCTGGTTTGGATTCCGCTTCGGGTCTACGAGCTGTTGGCTTCGCTCAAGCTGGCGGTGTTGGTCATCGGGGTCTCGGCGGTCGTCCTGGGATGGGCGACGCTCGTCGAGAGCCGATACGGCACGGAGGCGGTCCACTTCGGAATCTATGGGACGCGGTGGTTTGCAGCCCTGAATCTCCTCTTGGGCCTGAATGTCCTCTGTGCCGCGCTGATCCGTTTTCCGTGGAAACGCTACCAGACCGGATTTGTCATCACCCACGCGGGAATCCTCGTCCTGTTGGTCGGCACGCTCCTGACGCGTCTGGGCGGAATCGACGCCCAATTGCCGGTCTTCGAGGGGAAGACGGGCCACTTGGCATTCAAGGACACCCAGCACTTCGAACTGGCCGTGTACGACGCGAAGGCCGGCGACACGAGCAGTCCCGGCGATGCGAGCGCTGCATCGCATCCGAGCGCGGAAACGGCGTCGCCCAGCATGACCATCGAGATCCCCTTCGCCGCCGGCCCGTTCAACTGGCGCGACTACGATGAGCGTCTCTTCCGGTTTCCGTGGAAACTCTCCTATCGCGACCGCGGAGTGCTCTACGACCGCGACGGGATCCGACTCGAGGTGCTCGACTATCTGAGCAATTCCAGCTACGCCGCCAATGCGCCGTTGAAGCTCCGGGTCCAGTCGCGAGGCGGCGAGTCCGGGAAAAAGACGCCGCCCGCATGGCAGACCATCGAATTGGGCGTCCGCGACGCCGGCGGCGCCGATTCGCCACACAGCCGCATGGGCCTGGGAAGTCGCGAGGACTTGCCGGGCGGTCCGCGTGTCGTCTTCTGGATTGCCGGCAGCCGCAGCGAGACGGATGCCTTCCTGAAGAGCCGGCCCGAGAAACCGCTGGGCACCAAGGGCGTGATCGCCCTTTGCCTGCAAGGCGAAAAATACGAAATCCCGCTGGATGAGCTCAAACCCAATACGCCCTTTCCCTTGGGCGATACGGGGACGACGGTGGAATTGGCCGAACTCGACGGCCGGTTTCTCGCGGCGGTGCTGCGCGTTTCTCGTCCGGGCGAGCCGGCCGGGCGGATGATCCTTTTCGCCGACGTCCCCGAGTTCAACCAGCAGGACGTCGAGCATGGGCTGTTCGGCACCTACTGGGCCGACGCGGCCAAGCTGGCCCAGAGTCTCCCTTCGGAAACAACCGATGCCAAGATGCTCGATTCGGCTCGCCGGCCGAGGGTCGATATCCTCCAGGCCAGCGACGGCAAGCTCTATTACCGCACGTGGGCCGCGGGGCAATTCGGCGGCCTGGCCCCGCTGCCGATGCGAGGCAACGTGGAGGTGTTCGAGACGACGGGCAACCCGGTCGCGCTGGCGGTCGAGGAGTTCACACCGAGCGACAAGCCCGGCCGCCGGGTCGTGCCGGCGCCGTTCAGCAAGCAGAACAGCGAGATGCAGACGCGGCAGGCGCGCGTCCGCCTCACGGTCGACGGACACAGCGAAGAGTTCTGGCTCGAAGGACTCCCCAAAGATCCGCTTGGACAGAAGCCGCAAGACGACCAGCGGCGCGTGGTGGCGGGCGACGGCCGGCGCGTGGCCGTCACGCTCCCCTGGGACCAGATCGACGTCGGGTTCCGGCTGTTCCTGCACAAGTTCGAGCGGAAGCTCGATCCGGGCACCAGCCAGGCTTCGTGGTACTCGAGCCTGGTAGATCTGGTCGATCGCCAAGATCCCAAGAAGATCCTCGAGGAAAAGGTGCTGATCACGCTCAACGAACCGGTCAATTTCTCCGATCCGCGGACCGGCCGCTCGTACCGCGTTTACCAGGAGGCTTTCCGCGGGCCGTTCAAGCCGGGCGACCAGATCTTCGACCGGCTCGTCGCCGGCCAGTCGCAGCGCGACGAGTTGTTCCTGTCGTGGCTGACGTTCAACTACGATCCGGGGAGGGGGCTGAAGTACTTCGGAAGCCTCCTGATCGTTGCCGGCATCGGTACAATGTTCTACATGCGGGCCTACTTTTTCCGTAGGAGAGAGCATGGTTCCGAAGAAGAGTGCTAAGAGGGTCATTGGTCATTCGTCATTGGTCATTGGCCTGAAACCAATGACCAGTGACCAATGACCAATGACCAATGACCAATGACCAGTGACCAATGACGAATGACTAGAATGAAAGATCGGCACATGCCTTTCCGATTATTTTCCCTGCTGCTTTTCTGTGTTGCCCTGTTTTGCGCCGCCGCGACGGCTGCCGAAAGGTCCCGGGATCTCGACTGGAGCCAGTGGCAGCACTTGCCGGTATTTCACAACGGCCGCATGATGCCGCTGAACACGTTCGCCCGGATGGCGGTCGAGACGATCACCGGCCGGCCGGACCCGCGGCTGGCGCCGCCCGAGACGAGCCGCGATCCGCAGTCGCGAGAACTCTTCCCCGGCGGCGAGGCGAGGAAGTTCACGGCCGCGGAGTTGTTGTTCAGTTGGCTGGTCGAGCCGGAGCGATGGCAAGACGTGCCGTTTCTCGTCGCCGGCCACGAAGACCTTCGCAGCGAGGTTCTGGAGCTTCCCGCCAAGGACGAGAAGGGCAACCATCTCAAGTACGTCTCTCCGCGGCAGGTTGAAAACCGCATCATGGCGCTGCGCATGCGCCTGGCCGACATCCGGGCGAAGCAACAGCAGGCGGAGGCCAAGGGCGAGAAGTACCATCTCTCGCCGGTCGAAGCGAAGGCCCGCGAACTGTACGAGGCGTACACGCTCTTCCAGCTCTTGTCGTTCCACCCGGCGCGTTCGTCCGATTCGCAGGGCCGCTTCATGGAGCAGCTCAACCATTTGATCGAGACCTGGAACCAGTCGGGCGGCGACATCCACGGCCTCAGCCAGGCGGACACGACGAACAACGCGGCGGAACTGGTCTCGAAGACGGAGGATTCGCTGGAGAAGCTCGTGGAACTGGCCAAGAATGGCGAGATCTCCCTGGAAAAAGCGGAGCCGCTCGTGGTGGCCTTGCACAAGGCGACCGCGGCCCTGGCTGCCCAGTTTGCCGAGCACAATCGGCGTCTCTTTAAAGAGCCGCCGGCCGAATGGGACCAGGCGCAGTTGCACCGCGTGCGGACGACGGTACAAGCCCTGGCGACGAGGATGGAGGACATGGCGCGCCAGGCGAATGAAGCCCACATCGCGATGTACGACAGCGGACATGCCCTGAGGCTCGTGCCCGCCCTCAATCCTGCCGCCCTGGAGAAGAATCGCGATACGGCCGAGGATGCCCAGCCGTGGCTTAGTTTCCAGGGCTTGATCTACGGCTCCAAGGATCTGCTGGAGAGTTATCCGGCCGCCGCGGTGGCAAAGCTGCGAGAGGCGTTTCGCGAGGCTTCGGCCGCGTATCGAGACCACGGCGCCGCGGGCCGGGCCGAACGGTTCAACCGCTCGATGGAGCCGTTTGCGTCGGCGGTCCGCGCGCTGGGCGAAGCGGTCGAACCGGTCCGCCGCGGCTTGCCGATCTCGCACCGCGACGAGGAACTGCTGGCCGCCACCGCCTATCCGCGCGCGGGAGCGACCCGGGCGGAAGTCCACTACTATGAGTTCTCGCCGTTCTTCTGGTCGTGGTTCGTCAGCCTCGGGGCCTTGGCTTGCTTCGGGCTGGCCTTCGGCGTGGTCCGCAGGCCGATGTTCTGGCTCGGCATGCTGGTGCTGATCGCAGCCCAGTTGTTCACGGTTTACGGCTTCGCGCTGCGGGTGTTCATCACCGGTTGGGCGCCGGTGACGAACATGTTCGAGACGGTGATGTTCGTCGCGCTGGTGGTTGCGGTGTTGGGGATCGCGTTCACCCTGGCGCCCCTTCTCGCCCCAGGACTCAAGAACGCCTGGCGGCTCACCGCCATCCCCGGCACGTGGGAGGCGGAATCGCTCAGCGAGGACCAGCAGGGCCTGATGGATCCCGCGTGGTGGAATGCCATCCGTGTGGCGATGCTCCTGCCGCGGCTGGCCGTGGCAGGCGTGGTCTTTATGCTCTTGGCGCTGACGCCTTACGGGGCGGGCAAGGGTTACACGGTCGTCAGCCTCTTGCCGCGGACCGACGTCGGTTCCTCCGTTCCCACGGCAAACGACGTTATGGTTTGGGCCGTCGGCATGGCGCTTCTGGCCGGATCGGTCTGGTACCTGCCCCGAGCCATCCTGGCGGCGATCACCGGCCTGGGCATGGTACCGTACACGCTGGCGAAACTTGGCGCCGGAAGGCCGCTGGAGCACGCCTTGGCGAGGAAGCCGTTCGCGCTGGCCGGCGCGACGGTCGGTTTCTTTGCCGCCATCCTCGCCTGCTACGCTCCGGTGTTCGACGAGAATATCAACCCGCTCATGCCGGTCCTCCGCGACAATTTCTGGCTCACCTTGCACGTGCTGACGATCACCGCCAGCTACGGCGCGGGCGGGCTGGCTTGGGGACTGGGCAATCTGGCCCT
>JABWBD010000074.1 GCA_013360685.1 Pirellulales bacterium | reverse complement strand
GCCGCCGCGGCATGGCGGCGGACCGAGACGGGGCCCTCCGCCGTAAGGCGGCAAAGGACCGGCACCGCAGGCGCCGCGGCAGGGCCGATGCCTCCCAGGGCCTGGCAGGCCCAGTAGCGGGCGTGGAAGTCCTCGTGGTCCAGGAACTGGATCAGCAGAGGAACCGCTGCTTTGGCCTCCGGACCAATGCCCATCAGCCCGTACATCAGCGTGATCCGCGTATCAGGATCGTCTTTCTCCAGGGCGGCCATCAAAGGTTCCACGGCTTCCTTGGCAGCCGGCCCGATCTCGCTCAAGGCGGCCGCAGCCCCTTTCATGACATGGCGATTGGGACTCCTCAAGGCCTCGATCAATTGCGGAACGGCCTCAGGGCCCGCTTTGCCCAGAGCCCTTGCCGCCAGGATCCAGACGGGATCACCGACGTCAGGAACGCCATCATCTTCGAGGGCCCGAACGAGCGACGGCACCGCGGCAACGGCTTTCGGTCCCAACTCCCCGAGCGACCTGACGGAAGCGGCCCGGACGTTTGGATCCGCGTCGGAGAGTTTTCGGACGAGGGTCGGAATCTGCGTCTCATCGGCAGAGGCGCCGGGTTCGCGCGGTTGCTCCGGCGCGTCGACCGATGCGGCGGCCTGCGGAGAAGCCGTGGAAGGAGCCGGCTTCGCCCCGGCCTGCAGTTCGCTGCCGAGCACCGCTGTCTGGAGCGTCGCTGCCATGACGAGGCAGCCCAGAAGTCTCGCCGAAATTCGGTTCTGCATGCAAAGACCTTTCAGGAATGGTTCAATCCGGCAGAAGAGGCCGTCCGGCCGCCGCATTATAGGGGCTGGATGCCCAGGGGGAGAAGCCCCGGCCACCCCGCGGCTTGACAACGGCCGTGGGGGATACGATGCTCCGGGCAGCGGTTCACCGTTGCCTCCGACGAATCCCGGCAAACGACCATGGTATCCGACGACGCGAAAGGAAGCCCACGGCCCTCCCCGCCCGATTCCCGCCGTGCCCAAGGCGGACTGGCGCTGCACTGGAAGATCGTAATCGGATTGGTTCTGGGCGCGGCGCTGGGCACTGCCTGCCACGTGTACTTCCGCGTGCCGGAAGCGCCAGGATGGGAGGATGCTCGCGACGCGGACGGCAACCGCGTCGACGACCGGTTGGATTGGGTGGCGGCGAACGTGGCGGACCCGCTGGGACGGATTTTCCTGCGTCTGATCCTCATGGTGGTGCTGCCGCTGGTCTTCTCGGCGCTGGCGCTTGCGGTGGTTGAATTGGGCGATCTTCGACACTTGGGGCGGGTCGGCGGCTGGACATTGGCGTTTACCGTGCTCCTGTCGCTGATCGCCGTGGTCATCGGGGTTACGCTGGTCAACACGATTCGCCCCGGGTATCGGCTCGCGGAGGAAAAGCGGGAGGCCCTTTCCGCGCAGTACTCCAAGGGCGCGGAAGAGACCATCCAGAAAGCCCGCCAGGCGAAACCCCTGAAGGACACGCTGCTGGACATCATCCCGGAGAACCCGCTCCAGGAGATGGTGGGGGCCTTGGACGGGACCTCCAAGGGCAACGGAATGCTGGCGGTGATGTTCTTCGCCCTGGCGTTCGGCCTGGCGATGGCAGCCATCGGAGAAAAGGCCGCGGCGCTGACGGGAGTGCTGCAAGGCTTGTTCGACGTGGCAATGGCGATTATTGGATTCGCGATGCGGCTGGCGCCGTTCGGCGTGGCTTGTCTGATCTTTGCCATGACGGCACGCCTGGGGGGCGAATTGCTGACGACGCTGGCGTGGTTCCTGGGAGTGACGGTCGCCGGGTTCGCCCTCCAGCTTTTCGTTGTCTACCCGCTGTTCCTCTTGGTTGTGGCAAGGAGAAATCCGCTGGAGTTCTTCCGGGGCGCGTCCGACGCGATGCTGATGGCCTTCGGCACATCGAGTTCCAACGCCACGCTGCCGACCGCATTGCGGGTCGCCGAAGAAGATCTTAAGCTGCCACCGGCCGTCTCGCGGTTTGTCCTGACGGTCGGGGCCACGGGCAACCAGAACGGCACCGGGCTCTACGAAGGGGTCGTGGTGCTATTCCTCGCCCAGGTGTTCGGCGTGGACCTCACCGTGACTCAGCAGGTAATCGTGGTGCTCATGGCGGTGCTCGGCGGCGTCGGCACGGCGGGCGTGCCCGGCGGCTCGATCCCGATGATCGTCATTATTTTGCAGGCAATCGGCGTGCCGGGCGAATCGATTGCCATCATTCTCGGAATCGACCGGATCCTGGACATGTGCCGCACGGTGCTGAACGTCACGGGCGACCTGGCACTGGCGGCGTCCGTGGCGCGATGGGAAAAGCCTGTCACAGAATGAACTTGCTCAGGTCTTCATCCTGGCTGATTTCCTCAAGCCGTTCCTTGACGTACGCCGCGTTGATTACCACGCGGCCCGTTTTCATGTCGGGCGCCTCGAAGCTCAACTCCTCCAGGAGCCGCTCCATGATCGTGTACAGCCGGCGGGCGCCGATATTCTGCGTTGTCTGGTTCACGCGGAACGCATAGTCGGCCAGGGCCTCGACCGAGTCGGGCTGAAAGTCGATCTCCACGCCCTCGGTCTTCAACAGCGCCTCGTACTGCTTCGTCAGCGCCCCTTTCGGCTCCGTGAGGATGCGGACGAAGTCGTCCTTCGTCAGGTCGTTCAACTCGACCCGGATCGGGAAACGTCCCTGGAGTTCGGGCATGAGGTCGCTCGGCTTGGCGCGGTGGAATGCCCCGGCTGCAATAAAGAGAACGTGATCGGTGCGGACAAAGCCATAGCGCGTCTGGACCGTGGTCCCTTCGACGATCGGCAACAGGTCGCGCTGCACCCCCTGGCGGGAGACGTCGGCGCCGTGGGTGTGCTCGCTGGCCACGATCTTATCGATCTCGTCCAGGAAAATGATCCCGAGGTTCTCGGCCAGCTCGATCGCGGCGCTGTGGACCTTCTCTTGATTGATCAGCGCGTCGCACTCCTGTTCGAACAACACGCCGCGCGCCTCGCGGACCGTCATGTCTCTCCGCGCCGTGCTCTTCGGAAGGATCTTGTCGAACATCCCTTGGAGGTCCAAGTCCATCTGCTCCATGCCCAGGCCGGTGAACATCATCGGTTTTGCCTTCTGTTCCGTAGCGATTTCCACGCGACGTTCGTCCATTTCGCCCGAGACGAGCATCGCGCGGATCTTCTCCCGAGTCCGCTCGTAGCGTTCCGTGCCTGCGGGGGCCCCGCCCGAGGCATCCAGGGCCGCGGGCGGTGGAACAAGGAGCTCGACGAGCCGGTCCTCGACGCGGCGGCGGGCTTCCTCCTCGACGTTGGCCCGTTCCTCTTCGCGAACCAGGCCGATGGCGTTCTCCACCAATTCGCGGACCATGCTCTCCACGTCGCGGCCGTAATAGCCCACCTCCGTGTACTTGGTCGCTTCCACCTTGATGAACGGCGCCCCGGTCAGCTTGGCCAGCCGGCGGGCGATCTCGGTCTTTCCCACGCCCGTTGGCCCGATCATCATGATGTTCTTCGGCGCCACCTCGGGCCGCATCTCCTCGGGGAGCCGCTGACGGCGCCAACGGTTGCGGATAGCGACGGCCACCGCGCGTTTGGCGGCGTCCTGCCCGACGATGTGACGATCCAATTCCCGAACGATTTCTCGGGGCGTCAGCTCTTGCACGCCATTTCCTCCACCACGATGTTCTGGTTCGTATAGATGTCGATTTCCGCGGCGATCAACAGCGCGGTGCGGACGATCTGGGTCGCGGAGAGCCCCGAATGGACCAGAAGCGCCCGGGCCGCCGCCACGGCATAATTGCCGCCAGAGCCGATGCCCAGCACACCGTCGGTCGGCTGGATGACGTCGCCGCTGCCGGTCAAGAGCAGCGTGTGCTGGGCGTCGACCACCGCCATCATCGCCTCCAAGCGGCGAAGCACCCGGTCCGTGCGCCACTCCTTAGCCAGTTCGGTCGCCGCGCGGGGGACGTTGCCGGGGTAGTCTTTGAGCTTCGCCTCGAACCGCTCCAGCAGCGCGAAGGCGTCGGCGGCCGAGCCCGCGAAGCCGGTGATGACCTTCCCATCGGCCAGGCGGCGAATCTTGTTGGAATCGGCCTTGACGATCGAATTGCCCACGGTCACCTGCCCATCGCCGCCCATGGCGACCACACCCTGGTGGCGGACGGTAAGAATCGTCGTGGAGCGAGTTTTCATGCTATTCAGCCATTTTGGGGGTGTTTTGGGAAGCTCCAATTTGCCAATATCGCGAAACCGGCCGCCATCGGCCAGGGGGCCCTCTGCACGTCCAGTTCCGAGCGGCCCCCGAGCGGATCTTAGAGGCCCGAACCCAACTCCCCTCTCCCGCTTCGCTCATAGGGGCAGGGAGGAGGGCAATCGGAGTTCTGTTAAGGCCTATTGGCTTGGGAATGCTCCGGGTATTGGGCCGGGTGTCAAGGCTGCTACGAATACTATACTGGTGTGGCCGGATGGAAATCATCCAAGTTCTTTCGGTTCACTTGCCGGGCCATGTTTCTTGAGTGTTGGACATTGAGGAGGATTTCTCATGAGTAACGATCAGGAAGCGAGAACGCGACTAGCGATTGTTGTTGGCGGCGGGCCTGCGCCGGGGATCAATGGCGTCATTGCCGCCGCCACCGGCGAGGCACTGCGTCAAGGACTGGAGGTCTTCGGAATCGAGGAAGGCTTCAAGCGGCTGGCCAAGGGCGACGCAAGTCGTGTCCGGCCGCTCACCTGGGAGGAGGTCGAGAGGGCCCGTGGGCGAGGCGGGTCGATCCTCTATACCTCGCGGGAAAACCCGACCACCAGCGACGAGAAAATGCAGAACGTCCTCAAGGCACTGCGAGAGCATGGGATCGGATACCTGGTGACCATCGGCGGCGACGACACGGCTTTGAGTGCCTGCAAGATCTGGGAGCGGTCCCAGGGCGCGATCCGGGTGGCCCATGTGCCGAAGACCATCGACAACGACCTTCCCCTGCCGAAAGGCATCCCCACGTTCGGTTTCCAAACGGCCAGGCAGGTGGGCGCGCGTCTGGTGGCCAACCTCGTGGAAGACGCGCGGACCACGCGACGCTGGTATGTGGTCGTGGCGATGGGCCGCTCGGCCGGTCATCTGGCATTGGGAATGGGCGCCGCGGCCGGGGCCGACCTGACCTTGATTCCGGAGGAGTTCCTGCAGTCCGGCATCAACCTGGAGTTGCTCTGCGAAATCCTCGAAGGTGCGATGTTCAAGGGCCGGATGCTCGGGCGCGACTATGGCGTTGCGGTGCTCGCCGAAGGACTCGGGGAACTCTTGAAGGAGGAACTGAAAGACCATCCGATCGTGGTGATCGGTCACGACGATTTCGGAAGCCTCCGCCTGGCCGACGTGCCGCTGGCCTTGATCCTTCGCCGCAGGCTCCAGGCCCGCGCAAAGGACCGCGGCAAAGAGCTCGGGCTGGTAGACCTGACGATCGGCTACGAGCTTCGCTGCGCGGACCCGATCGCCTTCGACGCGCAGTACACCGAGCAGTTGGGCTGGGGCGCGGTCCGCTATCTTCTCGGGACTGCCCCTGGAAGCGTCTCCTGTGAAGGGGCCTTGATCTCGATCCAAGCCGGCGAGCTGAAACCAATTCCGTTCGCCGAGATCATGGACACCAAGACCGGCAAGACGGCAGTCCGACGGGTCGCCCTCGACTCCGCGGAGTACCAGGCGGCCCGGTCCGCGATGGTCCGGCTGGCGCCGGCGGACCTGGAAGACGCGGATACTCTCAAGAGACTGAGTCAGGCCGCCGGAATCGCGCCGGCCGACTTCCGAGTCAAGTATTCGCGGGCGGCCGCGGCCGGTTGATCCGGTGCAAGAATCGCGCAGAGTATTACTGTCGGGCTTCAAAGTAGCAGGCACGCTCCGCCGTGCCGTAGCGGACGGCACGGCGGAGCGTGCCTGCTACTTTTTTCGGTAGTCGACGTGAACTGCGCAACGCTTCAGCACCTTGACAGGGGTGGAGTGTGAAACCCTCGGCCGGTTTCACCCAGCGCGATCCGCGGCGGGCGGCCGTCATTTCGCGGCCGTCTTGCCCTGCCGAAACACCTCCTCCGGCACGAGCGACAGCACCGGCGGAAGCTTGGGGTCGAGCCGAATCGTGCTGTCTTCCAGCACGCCCGTGTCGGCACGGCCCAGTTCCAACGACCAGACGGCGTCGGATGCGTCCGCGACCGGCACATTCAGATCGACCTGCGATTGTTGCGTCGTCTGCGCGCTGGCGGCTTGCCGGCCATCAGGCGCAAAGACGTTCAGGCGGACCGTCTCGCCTCCGCTTCCCGCGACACTGAGCGTGAACTGCTTGAGCCCCGCGGGCACGTGGAAATAGAGCCGCTTGGCGCCGAAGATTGTGTGGAGCGGCTGCCCGGCGTACAGTCCCACGGGCACATTGGAGCGGGCGATCCACCAGGCGGCGCCGCCGGCCGAGGCGCCCAAGAGGAAAACGCCGTCGCGGTCCGGCGTGAACTTGACCGTGGCCGCCTGCGACTGCGGCGTCTTGAGCGACGCGATCGTCTCCAAGGCCGGGTTGCGGACCTCCCAGACCAGCAAGGGCGGACTCGGTCCGATCTGCGAAGCCTTGAGCTCCACCTCGACCGGCCTCTGTGCCTTACATGCCAAAAGCACCAGGTTTTCGTGGCGGACGCGGACCGGCGTGTAGTCTGTCGCGCCGGCCTTCTCCGGCGCCACCAGCGCGGGACGCTCGGCCGAATGAAACACGGCGAGATCCCAATTCTCCGGGGTCTCGCGAGGCTCGTGCCATGCCTGCCAGTTGGCTGCCGCAATCGCCCGGTTCGCCCAGGTGAACCACTTCCAGTAGTCCGCGTGGTCCTGCTTCGTGTACGTGGGGCCCTCGTAGAAGATCCAATAGCCGCCGGTGATTTCCGAGATCATTACCGCGTTCTTGCCGGAGAATTCGGGGTCGGCGCCGCGGACGATCGGATCGATGCCGCCCGAATAAATGAACGGGATGCCGGCCTTCTTGGGGATCTCCATGCCTTGAATCAACTTGTCGCGGTTCAGTTCCAGGGCCTCTTTCTGCGGGATCAGTTGCGACGGCCGCCCGTAAACCCACGGATCCGCCAGAATCAGCGGGGCCTTCTGCGTCGACCACTCCGGATAGGTCGCCTCGACCATGAAGGGCGTGCCCGGCGCGGGATAAATGCAGAATTGAAACGTCGGGTCGTGCTCGTCGACGGCCTTGCGGAGTTCCCGGCATCGCTCGCGCCAATGGTCGACCTGGAACCTGGCAAACTCGTCGTGCAGCCGCCCTTTCTCCAGCCACGGCTTCCGGTCTCGCGGGGCCAGCTTCGGCAGGTCGATCCCATTCGCCTTAGCGAACTTAGCGAGGATCCCGTCGTCGTAGGAGAGCGAATAGAGATTGCCTTCGCCGCCGGGCGTGTAGTTTTCGTAGTCGAGGAAGACGCCCATGAGATGCCGATTCTCGCGGCTGATCCTGGCGTACTCGACGATGTAGCGGCGGGTCCACTGCCAGAACTCGTCGGAATTGGGGCTCCACAGGGCCTGCTCGCCGCCATTGGCCCAGACCATCCGCCTGCCCTCCGCGGCCGGACCGGCGGGAGCGCCGAGCGAGCCGCGCATCCAAGGCATGTAGTAGATTCCGTATTGCTTGCACCAGGCGGCGACCTGGCGGACTTCGTCAGGGCGTTCGTGGCCGTGGCGGGGCGAGAGGACGTTGAATCCGGCGTCGGCCGTGGCCTTGACCATCCACTCTTGCGTGACCCAGCCGGCGGTCGGCTGCATTACCTTGTCGACCAGGATGCGGAGCTTCACGCTCCGGCCCAGTTCCTCGCGAGCGGGAACGTCGGCGGCCGACGCCACGGCAGAAAACAGGATCCACAAAACGAACGGTCTACAACAGTGCATCGACATTGCGGGCCTCCTTCGTGGCGGGTTGGTTTCATGGGATTGGAGCATGGCGTTGCCTCATACCGAGAATCAGGCGCCGGCTCTCGTGGCGGTCACCGCGATGCTTTCGCAGTGGCTCCGGGATTCAACCGTCAAGCCGGTCTGTGTGGACGACTCCTGGGGCGGACAAACATCCATTCCCCGCTCACGCAAGTTTCCGCCGCAAGGCGTGTACCACGTTGGACGGCAGGAACCGCGCGAGCGCCTCGTCCGACGCCAAGGGGGCGATTTGCTTGATCAGGGAACTGGAGACGTGGGCCAGTTCTCCGTCGGCGATCATGAAGAGCGTCTCCACTTCCGGCGCCAGGCGGCGGTTTGCCATCATCATCGTCAATTCCGCCGCAATGTCCGTGATGGGGCGGACGCCGCGGACCATTACGGCCGCCCGGCACTGCTTGACAAACTCCACCGCCAGGCCGGAGAACGTGCGGATCTCCACGTTGCCCAGATGGGCCGTTGCCTGCCGGATCAGTTCTCGCCGTTCTTCCGGCTCGAACATCGCACATTTCTCGATATTGATCCCGACGCCCACGATCAAGCGGTCGAACAGCCGGCTGGCACGCTCCATGACATTGAGATGGCCCAACGTGATGGGGTCGAACGAACCGGGATACACGGCGACGCGGGGACTGAGTTCAGGCATGGTTCCGTTCAAGTCTCGTTGCAGGTAAAGGTCTATTGGAGTCCATCCACCATTCGCTCGATGTCTGCCGAATTGTTATACGCGTGCGGGCTGATCCGCAGCAATCCACCCCGGAAGCTGAGCACGACTCCTCGCCCCAGGCATTGGCGTCGCACCGCGGGAAGGTCGCGACCCGGCAGATCAAACGCCACGATTCCGCTCTTGTGCTGCGGCGACCGGTCGCTGCGAATCACGGCCCCGGCTTCCTCGAGTCGACGGCAGGCCAGGTCCGTGATCTCGAAGATCCGCCCTGAAATGGCCCCCGCGCCGATGCCCGACAGCAACTCCATGCTCGTTCGCAGGGCCAGCAGACCCGCCATGTTCTGCGAACCGCCCTCGTAGCGCTCCGCGGTGGGCCGAAGCGCCAACTCAATATGCGAATAGTCGTGGGAATGGACGACGCTGTTCCAGCCCACGCCCAGCGGTCGGAGCCGGTCCAGGTGCTCAAGCCGAATGAAGAAAACACCGGCCCCTTCCGGCCCCAGGAGCCACTTGTGTCCGTCCGCCGCCAGGAAGTCGACCGGCGTCTGCCGCACGTCTAGCGGCAGTACCCCCAGTCCCTGGATTGCGTCGACGAACAGTAGCGCGCCGCGTGCGTGGGCGATCTCGGCCGCACGCTCCAGGTCGTTCCGCCAACCGCTGGAGTAACTGACCCAACTGATCGAAACCACCCGCGTCCGCAGGTCGCAGGCATCCGCAAGCCGGTCCATGTCCACCCTTCCCTGAAAGGTGGGAACCCGCCGCGTCTCAACCCCCCTATCAGAGAGATTCATCCACGGGTACTGGTTCGAGGGAAACTCGTCGGCCAGGGTCACCACGTTATCGCCCTGGCGCCAAGGAAAACCTTCGGCAACCAGGCTGATCCCCTCAGTGGTGTTCCGAATCAAGGCGATTTCCTCGGTCCTGGCGCCGATGAGCCTAGCGGAGAGATCTCGCAGGCCGGCAACTTGACGGCTCCACTCCGGCCAGACCGTATCTCCTTCCGCAGCCGCCGCTTGTGCCCAGGCGATCATGGCGTCGCGCGTGGGGCCGGGCAATGGCGAAACCGCCGCATGGTCCAGATAGGCCCATTTCTCGGTGATCGGCATCCGGCGGCGAAACTCGTCCCAAATGCCTTCGCCGGGGGCGGTGTTGTCAAGCGGCCAACTCAATGGTACCATCCTCCCTTCAGGCGGCAGAACCTCTCTGCGCGTTGTAAATTGCCCTTTTCCTGCCTCCATCCCCAATTATCGGTCCCCTAGTGGTGGAGATACGGCGAGGGGCGAACTATACTAGAGCGTTCGTAGAGCATACGCGAGATCTGGCTGCCCTGGTAGGATAGCTGCGATGCCCAAAGCACTTTGTATCCTTGGCATGGTGATCGCCCTGCTGCTGCTGATATTGTTTGGTCTCGACCTCGCACTCGGGATCCCCTTTTCCAAAGCAAGCAGCGCCATGGACATTGGGCTGATTGTCGCGGCTGCTATCCTGGGCTATTTGAGCTGGGCGACTTTCCGGGAACAGCTCTGAGCTTGCCGAGAATCCGTCCCGGATTGCCCACGAAGCCTCCGGTCTTGGAAACTATCCGGCCAGCGCAGCTCCCCTTTGCTGCGGCCTACGCGTCTGCGGTGATTCCGATTCGCATCCCTTCCGCGTCATAGCGTCGATTTCCCCTCGTCACCCGAGCGAAGAATCGCCTCGATGAGGCCATCCACCGTGTACTGCCGCGCCTCGGCAGCGGGCGGAAAGCCGAGCTTGGCCAGCGCCCCGGAAGTGACCGGACTGATGCTCGCCAGCTTTGCCGTTCGTAATGCGTCGCCAAACATCCGGACCAGGGAGGCCGCGATCGCGGAACTGGTAACCGTCACCCAGTCGATCCGGCCCGCGGCCAATCCTTCGGCAATTTCCTGGTCCGGATGCTCAACGTCGGTGCTCCGGTAAACCACGACCTGATCGACCGTCGCTCCCGCGGTCCGCAACGTGTCGGCGAGCACCTCGCGTCCCCGGCTTGCGCGGGCCAAGAGGAACCGTTTTCCCGCAGCGCCCGCTGCCAGGGATTCCGCCAGCGCCTCGGCGCGATACTCGGCGGGCACGAGATCCGCACGGAGACGATATTCTCTCAACTCGTCGGCCGTTCCGGGCCCGATGGCGGCCAGTTTCACGTTGCCAAGACGCCGCAGATCCCCACCGATCTCGAGGAGCCGGTCCAGTAGACCGCGCACGCCGTTGGAGCTGGAATACACGAGCCAATCGTATTCGTGCAGCCTTGAAAGGGCCTGGTCCACCGGCGTCCAATCGGCCGGCGCCGAGATCTCGATCGCCGGCTGCACCAGCACTTCCGCTCCCAAGTCGGTCAAGGGTGCCATCATTTCCTCGGCCTGATCGCGCGGCCGCGTCACCAGGACCTTCTTTCCGAACAGCGGCCTGGACGTGAACCAGCATCCCTCCGACGCCAACGAGACCACCTCTCCGACCACGATCACGGCCGGCGGCCGGAGCTTGCGCTCCGCGATCACGTCCGCGACCGTCCCCAACGTGCAGCGGAGGGTCTGCTGGTCGTTCCAGGAGCATCGGCGAACGATCGCCACAGGGGTGTCGGCCGGTTTGCCGCGCCGGAGCATGGCCTCGCTCCACTGCCGCGCGGACGTCACGCCCATGTAGATCACCAGCGTGCCGGGGAAGTCCGCCAGCGCTTCGTAGTCCAGGAGCGGACCTTGCTTCTCGCGGCGCTCTTGCCCGGCAACCAGGGCCACCGCCGAAGCGTGATGGGCGTGCGTGATGGGGATTCCCGCATAGCCGGCTGCCGCCAGCGCCGCCGTCACGCCGGGCACCGTCTCATACGGAATCCCAGCGGCTCGAAGGGCCTCGGTCTCCTCGGCGCTGCGGCCGAAGACGTCCGGATCGCCTCCCTTGAGCCGCACCACCGTCCGACCGCGCCGCGCCGCCTCGACCATCCGCAAGTTGATTTCGTCCTGCGACAGGATCCGCTGCAGCCGATGGCCGCCCAGACAAATAAGCTCGGCAGTGCGGGGGGCAAACCGCAAGATGGACGGGTTGACCAGGTAATCGTAGAGAACCAGATCGGCCTTGGCGAGCCGCTCTGCCCCCCTAATGGTTATAAGACCTGGGTCTCCAGGGCCCGCGCCTACAAGATAGACGGTGGCCGGTATTGGCGGGTGCTGCATCGGTGTCAATAGGGTGGGGCGGGCGTTGTGTTGCCAAACCAAACTGCTAAAATGGTTTCTGATGGCCCTAACAAAACGGGGACCGGCTCCCGGCGGTTCTCGAGACGGTTTTGGAAAAAGCACAAGGCATAGGTGCCTGTCCCCATTTTGTTAGCGCCTTGATTACGTGGTAGCAAGAGCGGTAGGGGCCGGGCCAGGCCGGCTCACCCAGGTTGCTCTTTTCAACGAACGAGCGGGCTGACCATGTCTGAGGCTCCCCAAAGCGGCGATGGACTCTCGCCGGCGAAACGCAAGCAGCTCCAGAAGCTGTTTGAGCACGCCAACAAGGTGATGGGCCAGGAAAACTTCGATTACGCCTCCGAACTGCTCACGCAGTGCGTGGTCGGCGATCCGGGCAACTTCGTCTACGTTCAGACCTTCCTGGGCAACCTCAAGAAGAAATATAGCAACAGCAAGAAAGGCGGAAAACTGGCCTTCTTGCAGGGGGCGGGCTCTAAGGGAGCCGTGAAGAAATCCTCGCTCCAGAAGGACTGGCAAGGGGTGATCAAGGCGGGCGTGGAGGTGCTCAAGCTGAACCCGTGGGATGTTTCCACCCTGACGAACATGGCCGGCGCGGCCGAGGAGCTCGGGTTTGGCGACGTCCAACTTGCCTACTTGAAGACGGCCTTGGAGGCGAACCCGAAAGATCCGGACGTTTGCCGCCTTTGCGCGATTGCGCTGGGGGAACGCAGGGATTTTGACCAGGCGATGAATCTTTGGATCCGCGTGCAGCAGGCCCGGCCCGACGATGAAGAGGCCCAACGCGAAATCGGGCGGCTCACGGTCGAAAAGACGATCGCCGGCGGCGGGTATGAGGACCGCGACCACGCCAAGAAAGCCGCCAAGAAAACGGCCGCCGCCGATGATCGCGACGAGACCGACGAGCAGCGGCTTTTGCGAGAGATCAAGCGGCGTCCGGAAGAGGTGCCGAACTACGTCGAACTGGCTAATCTCTACCTCGGCGAAAAGCAGTATGCCAAGGCGGAAGAGATGTTCCAGAAGGCCTACGAAGTCTCGGGCAAGAACGGCGACATCCTCGAACGGCTCGAGGACGCGCAGGTCACCGGAATGCGGTTCCGCCTTACCGAGCTGCGGAAGAAAGCCCAGGAGTCCAAGAGCAAAGAGCTCGCGGCCGAGCACAACCAGCTCCTCGCCCAGATCAGGACAAAGGAGCTGGAGATTTACCAGCACCGCTGCGAGCGCTATCCGAACAACCTCTCGTTCCGATACGAGCTCGGCCGCCGATACCAGCAGTTGGGACGCCACAAGGAAGCGATCGTCGAGTTTCAGCATGCCAAGAACGACCCTCGCGTCCGAGGCGTGTGCAACTTGGCGCTGGGGCAATCGTTCCAGGAGATCAACCAGAACCGCCTGGCGTTGAACCACTACGAGTCGGCGGTGGAGGATATTTCCGACCGCAACGCCGACGATCGGAAAGAAGCCCTTTACCTCGCCGGAAAGCTCGCCATGTCGATGAGCAATCTCGATGCCGCCACCCGGCACCTGACCACCCTGGCGGAAATGGACTTCTCGTACAAGGACGTATCCGGTCTACTGGACGAACTGGACCAGAAACGCAATGATTAGGGCTGCCCACGATACTGGGCGCCCGCCTTCCCACCCCCTGAGACAGGCACTGCCGGAGGCTATCCCCCCCGGCCGACTCCATTCAACTTCCAAAACCCGGACGAGGAATTCTTAACCGACTATGCCCAATATCAAGAGCGCTAAGAAACGGCTTCGGCAGAACATTGCCAGACGGTTGCACAACCGCTCCGCGAAGAGTGAACTCCGCACCCTTTGCCGCAAGGTCCGCGAGGCGGTCGAGGCCGGCAACACCGAGGAGGCCGAGGCCGAATTCCGTCTGGCCACCAAGAAGCTCGATCGTGCCGGTGACCAGCGCGTGATCCATCCCAACGCCGCGGCACGCGTCAAGTCCCGCCTTTCCGCCCGGATCAAAGCGCTCAAGCAGGGCAAAGCCCCGGCCTCCAATCCTGCGACCGGTTGAGAGCGGCCCGCCTTGTCCACCTATAACCGGAAGGCCCGAATCCTCCCCTCTCCCGCTGCGGGAGAGGGACCGGGGTTGAGGGCACTCTGCAGTTCGCCCAGGATCCGGATCTCCCGCGTGAGCGCGTTCGCGTCTCAATTCGGAGAGTCACCATGTTCCTTAGTCAACCGAACAGTTGCACCGCGGATGCGGATGCCGCTGAATTCGCCCAACCATGCGCGGTGTGCCGCTCTGGCGGCGTCCAAGGAACTCAACGACCGGGCAAACAGAACAGGAGCCGGCAGGCGTGAAATACCGCGATTTCGGGCGAACGGGCATACGCGTGTCGGAGATAGGTTTCGGAGCTTGGGCTCTCGGCGGCGGTTGGGGACCGCAGTCGGACGACGACTCGCTCGCCGCCCTCGATCGGGCGGTCGATCTCGGAGTGAACTTCATCGACACGGCCGCCTTCTACGGCAATGGCCGCAGCGAACAGATCATCGGGCAGCTCTTGAAATGCCGGCCGGAGAAGCTCTTCGTGGCCACCAAGACGCCCCCTGCCGCCGGCCCCTGGCCTCCTTCTCCCTATTGCCGCGCCGAAGATCGCTATTCCGAGAGCTATCTTCGCGAGAACGTCGACCGGCGCCGCGAGATGTTGGGTGTCGACTGCATCGACCTCTTGCAGTTGCATACCTGGACACGGGCATGGAACCGCTCGCCGCGGCCGCTCGACACACTCAGGAAGCTCCAGGCCGAGGGAAAGATCAAGTACATCGGCATTTCGACTCCCGAACAGGACCAGAACTCCGTGATCGACCTGATGCGCCGCGGCTATCTCGACGCGATCCAGGTGATCTACAACATCTTTGAGCAGGAGCCCGCGGCCGAGCTCTTGCCCGCGGCCGAGGAGTGCGGCGTCGGCGTGATCGTCCGCGTGGCACTCGACGAGGGATCGCTCACCGGCAAGTACCGCCGCGGTCACCGCTTCGCACCCGACGATTTCCGCAGCAAGTACTTCGCCGGCGATCGGATCGACCGGACCGTCGCGAGGGTCGAGCGGATGGAGGCCGACGTGGCCCCGCTCTTGCCGGCAGACCGACGGAGCATGGCCGAAGTGGCGCTGCGGTTCGCGCTGGCCCACCCGGCGGTCAGCACCGTCATTGCGGGCATCCGCAACGTGGCCCAGGCCGAGGCGAACACCCGCGTTTCCGACTTGGACCCGCTGCCAGAACCAGTCCTGCTCAAGCTCCGCGAACATGCCTGGCTCCGCGGAGTCTGGTACTCCGGAAAGTAGCAGCCGCAAGACCCCTTGCGCTCCGGATTCAGCGTGGTTCTTTCCCATCGCCGCCGATCGCATCGAGCCGGGCGAGGATGGCGGCCTTCAACGCGCCATCGGCCCGGCGCGCGGCCATCTGGTAGTAAACGCGAGCGGCGCCGAGCTTGCCGGACTGCTCCGCTTCGCGGGCCCGGTCGAAACAGGCCCGCGCTTCGGCATTCCCGCGACGCGACTCTTCTTCGCGGATCCGCCGCGACTCCTCGACGCTTGCTGCGGGCCGGACCGCCGTGCTCGAGGGACTTGCGGGGAGCTCTGCCGCTTCGGCGTTCCTATCGTCCGGGATTTCGGGAGGCGGCGGATCGACACGTGTTGTTGCGGCCGGCCCTTGCGGCTCCGCTCTTGCCCGCTCCAGTGCAGCCCGCACCGCCGGATTGGCGACGGGCATCCCAGCCGGCTGGTAGATCGGTTCCGGAACCGTTGGCCCCACCGTGCCGAAGATGGGGAAGCCTCCCACGACAGGCATATGGCCGACCACGAACGGGCTGAGCGACCCGTCGGAAAAAGATCCTGGAAAACCATTGGTGACGGTCAAACCCGGCGTCTGGCTGATGAAACCCTGCCGGTAGCCTTGCCCTGCGGCGAAATGGAAGAAACCGTCCATTCCTCCCGATCGGAAGCCGAAGCCGAAATTCGCCCCGGCGCCGGGGTCGAAATCGCCCACCGGCGGAATTGCCAAACCGGCGCCGCCGAAGCGGAAGAACCCGCTGCTCCAATTCAGGCCCCAGTTCACACCGACGCGTTCGAAGAAGCTATCGCTGATTGCCTGCTGTGGCGTGGGCAGCGTGGCCTGCTGCGCCCCGGCGCCGGCCGCGGCCGTCAAAACCCCCAAGACACCCACGATCGCCCGGACTGGGTCTGGTCGAGACATGGCTCTCTCCCCAAAACAACACGGTTTATTCTATCGGAGCAGCGCTCACCGGAGCAAGTCGTGCAGACTTGACGCTCGACGTGCGTCGCCAGATTGACAATCGTCTTTCGCCCGGCTACTCTCGCCGGTTCCGGCTGCTTGAGCCGTTCCCCTGGCCGGAAATGGTACCCTGGAAGGAGCCCGGAATGGACTGTGACGTAGTCTCCCCTCGCATTTGGCTCTGGACCATCCTTCTCTTCAGCTTCAGCCTGCACGCCGCGGGCCAGACCGTCGAGGCGGCAAAGCAGCGCGTGTTCCGTGCCGGCGCCGCCACCAGCAACATCACGCCGCTGTTGGGCACGGTGATCAGCGGCGGGTTTCAGAACCACGCCGCGACCAAGGTCCACGATGAACTGCACGTCCGCTGCCTGGCGCTGGACGATGGGACGACGCAGATTGTCTTCGCCGTGGTCGATAGCTGCGTGATCGACCGCGGCGTATTCGATGCGGCTAAGAAGCTGGCGCACGCGGCGACGGGCCTGCCGGTGGAAAACATGCTCATGTCGGCCACGCACACCCACTCCGGCGGCGCGATGACCGACGTGCACCAGAGCAAGGCCGACCCGGTCTACCGCGAGTTTGCCATCCGGCGGATCGCCGACGGCGTGCGTCTGGCCGTCGGCAACCTTGCGCCGGCGCGGATCGCATTCGGCTGCGGCCAGGTCCCGCAGCATGTCTTCAATCGCCGCTGGTACTTGAAGCCCGGCGTGCCGATGCCCGATCCGTTCGGCTCGCAGGACCGGGTGAAGATGAATCCCGGCAGCGGCATGAGCCCGGCAGGCACCCTGCCGTTCACGATGGATCAGCTCGACAGGCCCGCGGGCCCCACCGACGCGCAGGCGTGGTTCATCACCGTGCGTTCGCCGGATGGCCGGCCGGTTGCGCTCTTGGCCAATTACTCGCTGCACTACGTCGGCGGGATGGGCGCGGGCGAGATTTCGGCGGATTACTTTGGCGCGTTTGCCGACCGCATCGAGCAGTTGCTCGGCGCGGACCGGCAGGGCCCGCCGCTGGTCGGCATCCTGTCCAACGGCGCCAGCGGCGACATCAACAACATCGACTACCGCCTGCCGCGCGCGATCAAGCCGCCCTACGAGCAGATCGCTCTCGTCGCCGAGGACGTTGCCCAGGAGGTGCTGCGCATCGAAAAGACCCTGAACTACCACAACTGGCTGCCGCTGGGGGTAGCGCAGAAAGACGTCATGCTTGGCATCCGCAAGCCGGGCTCGCGCGAAGAAGTGGAGAAAGCCCGGGCGATCATGAAGGGATCGAAGGACTACCCGCGGATGGTGACGGTCGAAGAGAAGTACGCCCGCGAGACGGTGGTGCTCAGCGAGTATCCGCCGCGGGTCAGCGCTCCGCTGCAGGTGTTCAAAATCGGCGACCTGCGGGTCTTCGCCGTTCCCGCCGAGGTGTTTGTGGAGATCGGGCTGGAGCTCAAGCGGCGGTATCCGACGAGCTTCGTCATCGGCCTGGCCAATGGCTACCACGGCTACCTGCCGACGCCGGAGCAGCACGTGCTGGGCGGCTATGAAACGTGGCGAGCGGTCTCGGCATGCCTCGAGGTGGATGCGTCGACGAAGATCGTGGCGGGGCTTGAAGAATTGGCCCGACAGGTCGACTGAACGATCAGAAGAGCGACTCGACCCATTCACTGACCTGGTCAGTCTTTTATATACGTATGTATAGAAGAAGTCGTGGCCTCGTTTCCACTGAATTCTTGGCGGATTCGCGGCTGGCCCGATAGAGGTATTGGGGCGAGGGCAGGAACTTGCCGCCGCCTGGCGATCCACATGGGTCGCACGTTCCTTTGTCAATGCACCCACGAGGCAGAGCCGGGGACAGGAACTTAACGGTTTTACGAATAGTCGACGGCCTCCTGCTGACCGCTGACTTTGTTGGCCGTCGCGCAGAACGCCAACAACGAAGCCGCCAGGCAGTTCATCGCCGGCCACGGCTTCTTTCAACTCTCCGACCGGATGGCGACTCACGGTTGGCTCTGGCTGATAGGTCTCTGCTTTCTCCTCATTCCCATGTTCTGGGCGCGGCGGAAGGCCGAACCAGTGGGCCCGCGATAAGATTAAAATCAAGCAAGCACCGTGGGGATGGTCCGTATCTCACCCCAGCCCGAGCGTTCTCCATGCCTCCGGAACCGGCGCGACGATCGAGACCGGCTCGTGCGTCATCGGATGCAGGAAGCTCAGCGAGCGCGCATGCAGGGCAATGGCGCGAAGCCGCGGATCTTCGTGCTGGGCGCCAAAAGGGATCTTCGAGCCGTATTGGTCGTCTCCCAAGAGCGGGTGCCCGCGCGAAGCCGCCTGGACCCGCACCTGGTGGGTCCGCCCCGTCTCCAACTCGATCTCCAGCATTGAGCCCCAAGGGCCCGCGCCGAGCGTGCGATAGTGGAGCAGGGCGATGCGTCCCTCCGGGTGATCGCGGCCGACGACTTCCGCGCGAGGTTCTTCCGGCACCTTCCACAAGAAATCCTCCCATGTGCCTTTCTCCGGCGCCACGCGCCCTTCAACGCAGGCCCAGTAGATCTTCCTGATGGTCCGCGCCTCGAATTGCTCGGCCAGGCGACGGGCCGCGCGGACGTGTCTTGCGAAGACCATGGCCCCGGACGCCGGCCGGTCGAGGCGGTGCGGCACACCGAGATAGACCTTGCCCGCTTTTCCCTCACGGCGTTTGACGAACTCTTTGATCCTCGTTTCGAGGCTGTCGATGCCCGGAGGCGCTTGTGTGAGCAGGCCCGGCGGCTTGTTCACGACCAGGCACGGCCCCGACTCGTACAGCAGCTCGATCGTGGAATCGTTCATGGACTTCTATGGCAGTCTTTTGTGCAACCGGAGAGTGTATTCTACGAATGGTGACACGCTCTGCGGTAGCCGAATTCCTAAGAACTCCGGAGGTCTGCGGGACAAGATGAACAGACCCAGAAGTCTCACGACTTCAGCTACCTCTCGGCTGAGGCAACGCGTGCGGCCCCGTTGCATCGAAAGGGCGAGGCGACTACATTGGGACCGAAACCGGCCACGGGCCGGCCGAACCCTACCCCGCTTGCGAAGGAGGAAATCCTGTGATCCGCACTCTCAGACTTCTCGCGCTCGCCGTGCTCCTGTCGGCAACGTTCTCGACCGCCGCGGCCGAACCGAACTTGGGCGACGCCGTCGAGCTCTTCAACGGCAAGAATCTCGAAGGATGGGGTTATTTCCTGGTCGAGCCCGACGTAAAGATGAAGGACGTGTGGAGCGTCAAGGACGGCATCCTCATTTGCCAAGGGGAGCCGATGGGCTATCTGGCGACCGACAAGGAGTACAAGGACTTCAGACTGGTCGTCGAGTGGCGATGGGCCCCCGGGAAAGATCCGGGCAATAGCGGCGTGCTCATGCGGATCACCGGCGAGCCCAAGGCGCTGCCCAAGTGCGTCGAGGCCCAGCTCAAGCACGGCAACGCGGGCGACATCTGGGCCTTCCAGGGATTCAGCCTCAAGGGCGACCCGGACCGGTTCGTCCAGAAACACAGCGACAAGATCGGCGACTTTGTCGGCGTCGGCCGCATCGCGGGCAACGAGAAGAAGCCGGGCGAGTGGAACGAATTCTCGATCACCTTGGACGGAGGCGAACTGAGCGTTGCGCTCAACGGCAAGCTTGTCAACAAGGCCGCCAGGTGCGATGACTTGGCCGGCAAGATCGGCCTGCAGTCGGAAGGGGGCGAGATCCACTTCCGCACGGTCAAGCTGGTCCCGATCCTCAAGTAACTACCTTTCCCTCGCGGAGCCGCAGGAGCGTGTCGGCAAGCCGGCGGGCCTCGCGGCGGCTGTGGGTCACGTCGAGCACGGTGACTGCGGTCTGCCGGCAGACCTCGGATTGTCATGGAGAGCGACGGCACTGACGAAGCAAAGACGTCGGCAACGCCAACGGACCGACCGGCCACTACTGCGTTCCGTGCTGCTGGCGGTACTGGCTCGGCGTCAGGCCGGTGTGACGGTGAAAGTAGCGGGCAATGTGCTTGTCGCTGAAATAGCCGATTTCCTGGGCAATATCTGCCACCGAGCGGTCGGTGGTTGCCAGCAGGCGCGTGATCTGTTCCACGCGTCGGTGGTTGATTTCATCCCCGATCGTTCGGCCCAGTTGCTGCCGGAAGCGATCCGCCAGGCTGCGGCGCGACAAGCTCGTGACCCGCGCTACGTCGTCCACCTGGAGCACGCGGTGCGAGTTGTCGCGAATAAACCGCAGGGCCTTGGCAACTTCAATATCCTCCACGGCAGTCACGTCGGTCGACCTTCGGCGAACAAGATGGCTTGCCTGGGCCTTGACGACCCGGTCGGCTCCTTGGCCGCGCATCATCTCGTCCAGCAACTCCGCGGCCTCATAGCCGGCACGCTCAGCGGAGACTGCCACACTCGACAGCGGCGGACTGCTCAATTCGCACACGATTTCGTCGTTGTCGACACCCACCAGCGCCACCTCGTCCGGCACAGGGATATCGTGGGCCTGACAAAGCTCGCTGATCGACAGGGCGAACTCGTCATTGCAGGCCATCAGTCCCGCCGGCTTGGGCAAGCCTCGCAACCATCGCAGCAGGGCCGCGGCGCCGCGCCCGGCCGAAGCCCGCGTACCCTGGAAGTTCACCAGATGGCATTCAACCTGGTGCCCCAGAGCCGCCAGTCGCTCGCGAAAGCCGTCCCGCCGTAGCAGGGACCAGCGTAACTGGTCGAAACCTGCGTACGCGAAGTGCTTCAGGCCCAGTTCGTGCAGATGCTCGGCAGCCATTCGGCCGATCGCTCTGTCGTCGTTGACCAGGTTGACCATCCCAGGCAAGATTTCCATACCCGGCACCACGACCATCGGCAGACCGAGCCGCGCGATCTGATCGATGTTTGGGCGAAAATGCGCGATGATTCCGTCCGCCTCGCAGGACGCCAGCTTGCGTGGACTCTCGCTGCGCAGCCCGGAAAACCGCTGATAGTACGGTGCCTCGCGGATGAAGAGCCATGGACCATTTCGATGCGCGTACCGCCATATGCCCTGCAACAGGGATCGCTCGTACCCTCGGGAGGGATCCAGGAGCAAGACTACCTTGGGAATTCGCGCACGCCGGGTCATCTGCTTCCTGACTTGGCGATCACTTTGCCGGAAATGGGGGTGACATCCCTTGGCTCGCTTACTAAATGTAGTGTATTATTCGGTCGTTGTCCTGGTTCTCCACAATACGGCTCGATTGCTCGGGCGTCCTAGGGAGGTACTCATGAATACCCATATCGTCCCGGTTCCAACGGCTTCCACAGCACAGTTCCCAGTGACCGGCTCGGACAAGCGGGCTGAGCGGATCCGCACATCCGACCGAGAGCCCCCAAGGCGGCCCCACAAGCTTGCGTTTACGCTGGTGGAATTGCTGGTCGTCATCGCCATCATCGGTATCTTGATCGCGCTGCTCCTGCCGGCGGTTCAAGCCGCCCGCGAAGCCGCTCGACGATCGCAATGCTCGAACAACATGAAGCAGTTGGGCTTGGCTCTGCACAACTACCACGACGCGCATTCGACGTTTCCGCCCGCGTTTGTTTACCATGGCCGGAACCCGGGGACGTGCACGCAGGGATGGGAGATGTCCACTGGCTTTGCGTGGCGAGCGCTGATCCTCCCGCAGATTGAGCAAGCTCCGATCTACGATCAGATCGATTTCAAAGAGCACATCTACCGAGGTGGGTGTGCTGGCCCCATTCCCAGAAAATGGGACACGGCCGCCCAGACGGTCATCTCGGCCTTCATCTGCCCCTCGGACGACACCCGACCGAGGAACGAGTCCCCCTGGGCGGGAACGAACTACGCCGCCGTCGCTGGTGTCGATGCAAATCACAACAACACTGCGGCGAATCGTCTCACCGTTCTCACGTACCGAAGCGCGTCGGGCAGGGTTTCTAACAAGATCAGCGACATCGTCGACGGCACCAGCAACACCCTGATGTCGATGGAGGTTTTCCGGGGCCGTGAATTCTGGGGGACAAATGGAGGTGGTGCCGATTCGAATTACACAGGCCAGCGCTGTGGTCAGTGGATTGCCGTCGGCAAGTGCGAGGTGGACGGCAGTCGTAGCCCGAATCACCCCATTCGTACCACCTATTCCAGCATAAGTGCTGCGTACGATCTTAATTTCGACCAGGACCAGGTCCATTGGGCCAACAACTTCTGATGGGTGCGGAATGGAAAAACGTCCAAATGACGCATCTCCGCCTAATCTAACTAGAATCGTCACCGTGTCAAGGATAATGCACGCCACTTTGCGGGACGTGCGGGAAAGGGCGAGCAGTCCGGCCGCCGCCGGTCTGGTTCGGCCGACGGCGAACGCCTGCCGGAAGATGCCTGGAAAGAGGACCCAAGCTCTGCAACGTGGAGAATGGGCGACGAGCAATCCTGTTTTAAGGGGGAGCCACTTCCCTGTAAGAGTTGGTCGGTGGACCAGAATTCGGACGTGCCACCCGCCAGTAGCACGGCTGCTCGGCGTCCCGGGCCACAGCGCAATCGTTCGAGCGGATGGTAGCAGCCGGGCTGCCGGCACTTCTTTTTCCGCTAGTCCCGTTACCGGAAGCTCACCGTTCACTGCTCCATACCGCGGCGCTTGCCGGTTCCCTCCTTCAGCTTGATCAGGCGATCGACGCCAATCTCGTCGAACACCTCGACGGCACCGCCCAGCCACCGCACTTCGACGCGGTCCACCCGGTCGCGGCGTCCGAGACCGAAGTGGAGGCGCGAACCGTGATGGCTCTGATAGCCACGGCCGCTGTGGACTTCGTCGATCTGGGTGAGGTCACCGGCAACGACCTTGACTCGCGATCCGACGCCGTCCCGGTTGGTATGCACCCCCTGGAGGTGAACCTGGAGCCAATGATGGTCGTTGGCCGAGTCGTTGCGGAGGATCGTCGGTTCACGACGCGAGTTGAGAACGACCACGTCGATGTCCCCATCGTTGTCGAGGTCGTCAAAGCCGGTCCCGCGGCTGCTGAGCTTGACGTCCATCCCATCGCCGCTGCTTTCGGAGACGTCAAGAAATTGGCCGTTTCCGGTGTTCAACAAGAGAATGTTTCGCGCCAGGTAGGAGGTCGTGTCATCGCGCAGTTCGATGTTGTCCATCAAGTGGCCGCACGCGAGGAAAATGTCGCGGTCGCCGTCGTTGTCGAAGTCGACGAACCCGGTCCCCCAATTGACGTGGGGAAATGCCGAGATACCTGCCCGCGCCTGGAGCGTGACGTCCTCGAACATGCCCGCGCCCAAGTTCCTGTAAAGCGCGGGCATTTGCCCCTGATAACTGGTCTGAAAGAAATCCAACAACCCGTCATTGTTGTAGTCACCGCAATCCACTCCCATGCTCCCTTGAGCGGCGCCGGAGTAGTCGAACGCGGTCCCCGAGATCATCGCGACCTCGTCGAAATGCCCTTTTCCGTCGTTCTGGAAAAGGAAATTGGCATGCACATCGTTGCAGACAAAGACGTCGGTGTCGCCGTCGTTGTCGTAGTCGGCCGAGACGATGCCCATGCCCGTGCCCGCGTGCGCCGCGATGCCGGAGGACGCGCTCACGTCTTCGAATGTGCCGTCGCCTTGGTTCCGGTAAAGGGTGTCCGGGTCCGGTGCGTAGTCGCTCGGGGTGCGATAGGTTGGGATCCCAAGCACGGTAAGCGGACGATGGAGTTCAAAGGAAAAGACGACATAGTTGGAGACGTAGAGATCCAGATAGCCGTCCTTATCGATATCGAGAAACGAGACGCCCGCTCCGACGCGGTGGCCGTTCGCCACCCCCGCCTTGTTCGTCGTGTCCGAAAACGTGCCATCGCCGTTGTTCCGGTACAAGACGTTCGGTCCGAAATTGTTCACGTAGACATCCTGGTCGCCGTCGTTGTCATAGTCCGCGGCCGCCACTCCCAGGCCGTATTTCGGATCACCCACGTTGGCCTCACGGGTCACGTCCACGAACTTCCATCCGCCATCGTTTCGATACAGCGCGTTGGTCGGAGTCTCGTCGACCTCGGTTCCCGGCAAGGGGGCACCGTTGAGGAAATAGATGTCGATGTCTCCATCCTGATCATAGTCAAACAACGCCAGACCCGCGCTGACCGTCTCGACAATGTACCGCCGCCCGGAACTGCCGTCCGTGTGCCTGAAAGTGATGCCCGTCCGACGTGTCACGTCGCGAAGCAGAATCGGGGACTCGGCGACGGCCGGGGATAAGCCCAGCCAGCAGACCAG
>JABWBD010000485.1 GCA_013360685.1 Pirellulales bacterium | reverse complement strand
TCCTCGGAATCGAGCGGGGCCATTGGGTTGATGGAGCACTGGAATGGAAAAACCTCACAGTCGCTCGTCTCATCCCTCATCCCTCATCCCTCATCCCTCATCCCTCATCCCTCATCCCCGCGCACGGCTGACCGACAAACGCTTTACCGCACAATCCGCTTGCTCCACCACTGCAGAAGATTGATTGCCAGAAGAAGTGCGAACGATGCCAGGAGCATCATCACCGCGACCGTCGTGGCGCCTACGTAGTCGTACTCTTCCAGCTTCATCACGATCACCAGCGGGGTGATTTCCGTCCGCATCGGCATGTTGCCCGCGATGAACACGACCGACCCGTACTCGCCCAGTGCCCGCGCGAACGCCAACGCGAAACCGGTCAGAAGCGCCGGCATCACCGCCGGCAGCGTCACCCGCCGAAACGTCTGCCAACGCGTCGCCCCGAGACTGGCCGATGCCTCCTCCATCTCCAAGTCCAGATCCTCCAGCGCCGGCTGGAGTGTCCGCACGACGAAAGGCAGCCCGATGAATGTCAGGGCGATGGTGATGCCCAGCGGTGAAAAGGCCGCCTGGATCCCCATCGGCTCCAGGTAGCGCCCGATCCAGCCGTTGGGCGCGTAGATGGTCGTCAGGGCAATGCCCGACACGGCCGTCGGCAGCGCAAACGGCAGGTCCACCACTGCGTCGATCAGCCGCTTGCCTGGAAACGGGTACCGCACCAGCATCCAGGCGACGGCAAAACCGAAGGCCGCGTTCACCACCGCCGCGGCCAGCGAGGTCGCGAAAGTGAGGCGGAGCGACGCCAGCACGCGCGCGCTGGTGGCCGTGGACCAGATCTGCTCCCACGTCGCCGAGGCTGTCTTCAGAAACAACCCCGACAGCGGAATGAGCACGATCAGGCACAGGTACAGGAGCGTGAAGCCCATGGTCAGCCCGAACCCGGGCAGCACGCTCGGTCGCCGCAGCATCGTTTGTCGCATGTTCGTTCAGCGGCCCGGCGTGTAGATCTGGTCGAAGCTGCCCCCGTCGTCGAAGTGCGTTTTCTGCGCTTTCTGCCAGCCGCCGAAGACGTCGTCGATCGTCACCAGTTCAACCTGGGGGAATCGCTTGAGGTCCGCAGGATCCGCGTGTTCGGGAGCCACGGGACGATAGTAGTGCTTCGCCGCGATCCGCTGGCCCGCCGGCGAATAAAGATACTCCAGGTAAGCCTCGGCCACTTTCCGCGTGCCGTGCGAGTCGACCCACTTGTCGACCACCGTGACCGGCGGCTCCGCCAGAATGCTCAGCGAAGGAACAACGATGTCCACCTTGTCGGGCCCCAACTCGTTGACCGCCAGGAATGCCTCGTTCTCCCAGGCCAGAAGCACGTCGCCGATGTTCCGCTGCACGAACGTGTTCGTGGCCCCGCGCGCGCCGGAATCGAGCACGGGCACCCGCTTGAATAGCGCCGTTACGAACTGCTTTGCCTTGGCTTGTGCCGCGGACACCTCGCCGGCCGCACCGGAATCCTTCACCTTCTTGAGGTCTCCCAGTTCTTGCTTCAGGGCAAACGCCCAGGCAGCCAGGTAGTTCCATCGGGCCCCGCCGGAAGTCTTGGGGTTGGGCGTGATCACCTCGACGTCGTTGCGGACCAGGTCGTTCCAATCGCGGATCTTTTTCGGGTTTCCCTTGCGAACCAAAAAGACGATCGTCGACGTGTACGGCGCGCTGTTGTGCGGCAGGCGCGACTGCCAATTGGCCGGCAGCAGGCCGGCCTTTTCCGCGATGGCGTCGATATCGTAAGCCAGGGCCAGGGTGACGACGTCGGCCTCGAGGCCGTCGATCACTGCCCGCGCCTGCTTGCCCGCCCCGCCGTGCGACTGGGTGATCGCCACCGTTTGCCCCGTCGTCTCTTTCCAGTGTGCCGCGAATTGCCGGTTGAAATCCTGGTAAAGCTCCCGCGTCGGATCGTACGAAACGTTGAGGATGGCAACCTCACCCGCTTCTGCGGCCGCTTGGCTCCCCGTGCCGGTCCCGGCGCTTCCGGCCCCGGGCGCTTCCGGGCCCGAAGGTGCACAACCCGGGGCGAACAAGAGCGAGGCGAGCAGGGCGGAAATCCACAACACGTGCGCTGAGCCTGGCCGTAACATCGTGGCCTCCTTCCGAAGACGAGCGGACTTGAGGAAACGCTTCAACACGGAACATCCTTGTACCGATCAGCACGGGCACGGAAGGCACAACCTCGTTCACCCGCGAAGCCGGACCCGCGATCGCGAAACCAATCCCTTCGACGCAGCGATTCCAGAAAACGAACCCGGCGTGCGTTTCACGCGGCATCCACCAGCGCGCCGCCGGCCAATGCCACGGCCGGACGCGGCTGCGGCTTCCGAGCGGCGCACCGGAACAACACCGTTCGACTCACCCCCAGCCGGCGAGCAAAGGCGTGGAGTTCGCTCTCGGCGCCCAGAAGCAGAGGCTGCCCGGAGACGATCAGCTCGGCCGCCGTGCTGTCGTCGATCTCCGCCGCAACGAGCTGGTCCGCCTCAATCCGTATCGCGTAGATGTGAACTTTCATCTCGGTTTCTCCGGGCAATGGCCAATCCGCCAGCCGCTCCTTATTCGGAACCGGGCCGCAAGTGCTTCCCCACGTAAAGCAAGACCTGTGCCAAACTAAAGAAACACAATTGCCATTGCCATAGTAATCTATCGCGTCAGCAGCCTGATCCTGGCTTGCCTGCGACCCCAACGGCAGATGCTCTGCACGACGAATCGATTGATGCCGCTTGGACTTGCGTCTTTTCGAACCATGGTGTGCGCTATCGAGCGGTCACAGGTCCGGGCCTGCTCAAAATCGAAGGGAATCTGTCGGTATCCCCCGAGCGATAACATAGGGGCCTTAGCATCCGTCAAATATCACGGCGCGATCCGTTAAATACAACGGACACGCCGTGAAATATCACGGAACTTTCCACAGCGAGCGAATACCAGAGTAAGTACGTGCGAGCCAGTTGCTTTCCTCCGGTCCCCCACCCTGGGGCGGGCGGCTGGAAATTGGGCGGCGTGTTCTGCTAGACATACACTCACACCGGCCGACCGGAAGAGCGGCGTTGTACGCCCCGCATCTTACAGGCAACAGAAGCAAGGCGATCGGCAGAAGCAAGAATACCCGTAGGACGGCCTTCCGAGGCCGTCGCGACGGCCTCGGAAGGCCGTCCTACGGGTAAGTTATTTCCTGCCGGTCGCCCAAAGGCGTTGCGATATGCCCGATCGTACTGTGGACACCAACGCGCCCGGCTCTCCGTTCCGGCTTCGGATGTACTCACACGGTGCAACTCTCATCAGGAGACGATTCTCATGTCGAACCGAACGATTGCCCTAACCTGTCGGTTTATCGGACTGTTGAGCGTGACATGCTTGCTCGGCGCGATCTCCGCCCGGGCGGACGAGCCGAAGCGGGCGTGGAAGGCCGGGACGGCGTCGGTCGTGATCACGCCGGAGCAGCCGATGTGGATGGCCGGTTACGCCTCCCGCGATAAGCCGTCGGAGGGAAAGGTCCATGATCTCAGCGCCAGAGCTCTGGCGATCGAAGATGGCCAGGGCACGCGTCTGGTAATCGTCACGCTCGATTTGATCGGGATTCCGCGGGATTTGCGCGACTGGCTGGAAAAGGAGGTGGGCCGGGAGCATCAGCTTCCGCCGGCGTCGCTGCTGGTGAACGCCTCGCACACGCACTGCGGTCCCGTGGTCCGAGCCAATACGACCTATATGCCCAAGGAACAGGCCGAGCCGACGGAGCAGTATCTCCAGGGGCTTCAGAAGAAACTCGTTGAAGTGGTCGGGCAGGCGCTGGGCAGCCTGACGCCGGTGGCGTTGAGCTACACGCACGCACGCGCGGGGTTCGCCATGAACCGGCGGACCCCGACCGAAAAGGGTTTTCAAAACCATCCCTACCCGGACGGCCCGGTCGACCACGATGTGCCGGTTCTGCTCGTGAAAAGCGAGGACGACAAGCTGAAGGCCGTGCTGTTCGGCTACGCGTGCCACTCGACGACGCTCGGGTTTTACCAGTTCTGCGGCGACTACGCCGGATTTGCCAAACAGTACCTGGAAGAGGCGCACCCCGGCATGACGGCCCTATTCATGGCCGGTTGCGGGGGCGACCAGAATCCGTACCCGCGAGGCGAACTGGAGCTCTGCCGGCAGCACGGACGGGCATTGGCCAACGCCGTTGAAACCGGGCTCCAGACCTATGCGCGGCCGGTCGGCGGGCCGCTGCGCCTGGCGCTGGAGGAAGTGGTTCTGGAGTTCGCGCCTCCGCCCAGCCGCGAACAGCTTGAAAAGGAGGCGCAGTCCAAGGACAAGTTCGAGCGGCAGCACGCGGAAAAGCTGCTCCAGGAGCTGCAAGAGACGGGCAAGCTGCGAGAGACGTACCCCTACTTGGTCCACGTGGTGCGGTTCGGCGAGGACCTGGTTCTGGCGGCGTTGGGCGGCGAAGTGGTGGTCGACTACTCGCTGCGTTTGAAATCGGAACTGGCTGGGCCTGCCGTCTGGGTCGCCGGCTACTCGAACGACGTCTTTGGCTACATCCCGTCGCTCCGGGTCCTCAACGAGAGCGGCTACGAAGCGGGCGGCGCGATGCGATACACGGCGCTGCCGGGTCCCTTTGCGCCGTCGATCGAGAAACTCATCGTGGAGAAGGTCCATGAACTGGTCAAGAAGACGGAAGGGCCGAAGACAAAGTAGCCGTTCTGGAGTACTGAAATGACCATGCACCGTACCATTTCGCGATTGCGCCTGGCGGTCGTGTCGACCGTTGCCGTGATGCTTGCAGCCGCTGCGGCTCCTCGGGAGGTCTGCGCGGCGGAGAGCTTCGACGGCGAGTTCTTCTCGGGAGAGGGCGACGCGGAGTACCTCCGGCTCTTGGACATCTCGCGCCGGATGTTTGCCCCCGATCCGGAGTTTCAGAATGTGGCCATGCTCTACACGCCGGCCTGGAACGGTTTCGTCGAGGGGCCGACCTGGGGCGCCTGGTGGATCCAAAACAGCTACGGGCCCACCTACTGCGCGCTGCCGCTCTTGGAAGAGCCCCTCGTCACGTTTCTGCAGAACGCCCAGGACTTGTGGTTCGACCAGATGGGCGACGGCAAGCGGACCTGGAAGCGGGGCGACGAGGAGCTGACCATCCCTGACGGCCAGCTTTGTGATGCGGCCGCTCCCGACTGGTTCATCCCCAAGCAGGGCGACGGCAGGGTGGAGATTCACGAC
>JABWBD010000484.1 GCA_013360685.1 Pirellulales bacterium | reverse complement strand
CCGTAAACGGCTTATCGAGCAGCCGCGTGAAGGCCAGGTGCCGGCCGCCGCCGGCGCCGCCCGCCACCGGGCTGGTGTTCGGGCAGCGGCTGGGCAGCCGCCACGGTTGTTCCAGGAACTGAGGATGGTCGACGTAGAAATGGTCGTCCACAAAGTCCATCGCGCTGCGGACCTGCTGGCTGGTGGCGTGATTGGTCCAGCCGTTCATATTGGTGATCAGGGCCCGCACTGCCAATTCCTTGCGCAGGAACGTCGTGGCGCGGACCAGAAAATCTTTTTCAACCTCGGCCAGGAAGAGCACCAGATCGCGGCCGCGGAGGTCCTGGCTGTGGACCGACCCATCGAGCGCCACCGTGCCTTGCGCGGGATCTTCTTCGGCTTTCAGTGCCGACCGCCACGCCGTGGACTTCGCCGCCGCCGGGCACCGCGATGCGAAGCGGGCGTTTGCCGGCCGAGTCGGATTTGTGCCTGTCGGCCGTAGCGTCGGCAACGTTCCATTCCCTGTCGAAGAGTCCCGCGCGGAACTCGGCGATTTCTTCTTTCCCTCGCGAAAGCTGCACGCGCCCTTCGTTTCCCACCAGCGCCTGAATGCCTTCGCCGCGCGCGGCTCCGGTACACAACAGCACCAGCCCGGCCACCGCAGTGGTCAATGCCGTCCGAGTCATGCAGGAATCCTCCGGGATGTCACGCCCGTTCCATCGTGAAGGGCTTGCGGTAGGGGCGGCTCAAGAGGGCGTTGGCCTCCGGATTGCCGATGATCTGCTCGGTCTTGCCGTCGATCTTCAACAGCGGTCCCAGCGCCAGCGGCGTCTTGGCCAGATCCACGCCGTTGGACTCAAGGTGCTCCACCGTCCGGTTGACGCACTCGGCCACGTTCTCGTTTGTCTTCAGCTCCTTCAGCGCGGCGAGGATTTCCGCGGGCGAGGCGGGCTTGCCGAGGTAATAGGAAACGTTGGCCAGGTGGCTGTGCGCGCAGGAGAGGTGGCCTTCGAGGATGTCAGCCTTCAGGAGCTTGTGGTCCCGGGCCCTGCTGGCCTCAACGAAATTGGCGAAGTGGTCCCCGTCTCCGCTGAATGCCTTCACCACATTGCCCTTGGGGTCGAAGGCCGCCCCGCCGCTGACGATCGACTTGCCGGTCGGATCCAGCACCGCGCCGCCGCTGAAGCTGGCCACGACCACGTAGCCCTCGGTGCCGTAGAAGATCGCGGCCACGTTGGCATTGTGCATCGGCGGGCTGTCCAGTCCGCGGACTTCGAAGACGATGGTCTTCCCGCCGAAATCGAAAATGCCCACCTCGGTGTTGGCCGCGTCGCCAGCGTCCTCGTACCCCAATCGGCCGCCGAAGGCAATGGCCGTATCGGCCAGGCGGTCGATGCCCAGGCCCCAGCGGCAGATGTCCATCTGGTGCGGGGCCTGGTTGCCCATGTCGCCATTGCCGTAGGCTCGCTGCATGTGCCAGTCGTAGTGCAGCTTGGGCCGGGTGAGCGGCAACAGCGGCGCGGGGCCGGTCCACAGATCGTAGTCCACGCCCGGCGGGATCGGATAGTTGCCCTTGGGACCGATCGAGGGGCGGGGCTTGTAGCAGAGGCCGCGGGCGAGTTTCACCTCGCCGATCTTGCCCGCCTTCACGTAATCCACCGCGTCGATCACGCCCTGCCAGGACCGCATCTGCATCCCCGACTGGCACATGCGGTTGTAGCGACGGGCGGTTTCGACCATCGCGCGGCCCTCGCTCACATCGTGGCTGACCGGCTTCTCGACATACACATCCTTGCCGGCCTGCATGGACCAGATGGAAACCAGCGGGTGCCAATGGTTGGGAGTCGCCGTCGAGACGAGTTGGACCGACGGATCGTCGAGGGCCGTGCGAAGATCCTTGACGAATTTCGGCTTTCGCTCCTGCACTCGGGCGATGGCTTCCACTCTCGCCTGCCCGATCTTCTCATCGGCATCGACGATATAGGTGATCTCGGTGTCGGGCAGTTCGAGAAACTGCCGGACGTGCTCCGCCCCGCGGCCGCCGACCCCCACGATCGCCACGCTCAGCCGGTCGCCCGGGCTCTTCTTCTTCGGCTTCTCCTTCTCGGCCGCGCGCCCGATCCCGGGCAAGAGCGTGGCCGCAGTGGCCGCCAACAAGGACTCCTCGAGAAACTGCCTTCTGGTGTACTTCGACATTGCAACAACTCCCGTAAGCACTGGCAGGGGGTTTCTTGGATCAAGGTCTTTTCGGACAAGGTACCATTATAATCACTTACCGCTGGACGCGGGCATTGCCTTTCCAAATGCTCCAGACTTGCTCTTCATCGGCCGGCTGCGCGTAGTCCGTCAGATGCGTGGTGGCCAGGGCCCCGGTCGCCCAGCCGAACTCGACCCACTTCCGCGGTTCCCAGCCGCGTAGCACGGCATGGAGCATGCCGCCCACAAAGCCGTCGCCGCCGCCGATGCGGTCGAGAACCGTGATTTCGCGCGGCTCCACCACGTGCCAGTCCGCGCCTGCCGCCATGATCGCGCCCCAAAGGTGGAGGTTTGCGCTGATCACCTCGCGGAGCGTGGTGGCGAACACCGACGCGTTGGGATAGGCCTTCTTGACCCGGTTGATCATCCCCTTGAAGCTCTCGATCTTCTCGGCCAGCCCCTTGCCGCCCTCTTCCGGACCTTCGATTCCGAGGCAGAGCTGAAAGTCCTCCTCGTTGCCCACGAGAATATCCGCCACGCCGGCGATTTCGGCGAAGACGTCGCGCAGTTCCTTTTCCCGCCCCTTCCAGAAACTCGCGCGGTAGTTCAGGTCGAAGGAAATGCGGGTGTCGTATTTCTTCGCGGCCCGGGCCAGTTCAAGGCAGAAGGTGCTGGTTTCCGGCGAGAGCGCGCCGATGAGTCCGGAAAGGTGGACGATCTGCACCCCTTCTTGGCCGAAAATCCGGTCCAGGTCGAAGCTCTTGACATTCAGCGTCCGCCCTACCTCGCCGGCCCGGTCGTTGTGGACCCTTGGGCCCCGTGAACCGTAGCCGCTGTCCGCGATGTTGAACTGGTGGCGGTATCCCCAGGGCCCTCCCTGCTCCAACTCCGGGCCTTCGCAAGCGATGTGGCGGCTGGCCAGATTGTCCTTGATGAAACGGGCGATGGGGCTGCCTTTGACGAAGGTGGTCAGCACCTTGACGGGCAGACCGAGGTAGGCCGGGATGCTGGCCACGTTGGTTTCAGCGCTCGTCGCCTGCATGTGAAACAGGTCGCTGCAGTGCACGGGCTGGCCGTTCACGGGAGTAATGCGGACGCCCATGCTCGTGGGCACGAGCAGCGACGTGGAGCAGTTCTCACGAAGTTCGAGGTTCATGACACGCTTGCCTTTCCAGTGGTTGCAGGTTCATGCTCCGCCCGGCGAAATCGTTCCGCCTGGATAATCTTCAGCCTCCGGCGCGTTGCCGGCAGAATGCCCGATATCAGCCCGAATCGGAAGCGAGCGGCTAGCACCGTACGGTTCGCGCCGGTGGGGATCGGAGCAGAATACCCGATATTAACCCGAAGCGCAAGCGAGGGCAACTCGTTATGCCGTCCTCGCTTGCGCTTCCCAAGCAACAAGCGGCCGGCGCCTCGACGCGACGCGTTCCTGTGCCCCGTTTCTTGACCACCGAGGAACTGGCCGCAATGGTCCCGCCAATCCCCTCTTTCGGCAGGTGCAGATGGCGGCCGCTTGCCAGTGCACGGGTAAATGGATAACCTGTTTAGTTTGAAGTCTCCCCGAGGACAGCGGGATGATCGCCCAGCGGCCCGATCACGAGAGGATTGTCATCACCGGCGTGGGCCTGACCGCGCCGAATGGGAACAGTCTGCCCGAGTTTCGGCAAGCGCTCTTGGCAAATCGTAGCGGTGTGAGCCCCTACGAGATCCGCTACTTTGGCCCAACGCTGGCCGGCGTCTGCAATTTCGACGAACTCCGCTACCAACGCCGCAAAGAGGTCCGCCGGGGCACGCGCGCTGGAAGCATCGGTATCTTCTGCGCTCGCGAGGCGGTCCTCGATGCGGGGCTCGATTGGGAAAACGTAGACAAGTCCGCGGTTGGCGTCTACGTCGGTGTTACGGAGCACGGCAACGTCGAGACCGAGAACGAGATCTACCTGATCAAGGCCTACGATTACGATACGAAGTTCTGGTCGCACCACCACAACCCCCGCACGGTGGCGAACAACCCGGCTGGGGAGATCACGCTGAATCTCGGCATCACGGGCCCCCACTACACCCTGGGAGCCGCCTGCGCCGCCGGCAACGCCGGGCTGATCCAGGGCCTGCAGATGCTGCGGATCGGCGACTGCGATCTGGCGCTCTGCGGCGGTGTTTCCGAAAGCATCCACACCTTCGGCATCTTTGCCAGCTTCAACAGCCAGGGCGCGCTGGCCAGACACGACGACCCGGCGAAGGCATCACGCCCCTTCGACGCGGCTCGCAACGGAATCGTCGTCGCCGAGGGGGGCTGCATGTTCGTGCTCGAGCGGCTTTCCGACGCCCGCTCCCGCGGGGCAAAGGTCTACGGCGAGGTGATCGGCTACGCGATGAACAGCGACGCCTCGGATTTCGTCTTGCCCAATCCCGATCGTCAGGCCGAGTGCGTTCGCCTGGCGATGCGGCGCGCGGGGCTCAATCCCCAGGACGTCGACCTGGTCAGCACCCACGCCACCGGGACCACGAGCGGCGACGCCCAGGAGTGCCAGGCACTGCGGAGCGTCTTCGGCGCCGACGGCCGCACGCTGTTTAACAATACCAAGAGCTTCATCGGCCACGCGATGGGGGCCGCCGGCGCACTGGAACTGGCCGGCAACCTGCCCGCCTTTGACGACGGCGTCTGCCACGCCACCATCAACCTCGACGAACTGGATCCCGAATGTGAGCTGCCCGGACTGGTGGCCAACCAGCCGCGTGAGGCCGGGCGGATCCGGGTGATTTTGAACAATTCCTTCGGCATGCTGGGGACAAACTCGGTCGTCATCGTGCGGAAGACCTGAGCAGTAACGGAGAGAACTGGGAATGACTGCCGGCGAAATTCGAGAAGCGGTTCGCGACATCCTTTCGGACATTGCCCCCGATGAAGACCTTAGCGATCTGAAGGAAGACGTTCCGTTCCGCGAGCAGCTCGAACTGGACAGCATGGACTTCCTGGACATCGTCATGGAGCTCCGCAAGCGATACCGGGTCCAAATCCCCGAGCAGGACTATCCGCAGCTTGCCAGCATGCAAAGCACGGTCACCTACCT
>JABWBD010000483.1 GCA_013360685.1 Pirellulales bacterium | reverse complement strand
GCGCCGCCTGACCGCCCAGTCGGCCACGGACTCACCGCGGTACCGGCGCTCGATGTACGCGCACAAAAGGAATTCTCGCGCTCGACCGCATCCGTCGTCTTCACCAACCCCCTCAGCGACCAGCTTCTCTCCCCGCCAACAGGTCACGCGTGCCCCTCGGCCAGTAGCAGGTTTTCTATCCATCCGTTCACTCCGAAAATTCGCCGGACCAGGAGAGCCTATTGGATACGTCGCAGGCTTCTCAAGTCTGCGCGGTATGGTGACGAATCTCCGGCATAATCTGCTGAAGTTCGTCGGCCGTAAGGCGTTCCTTCTCGACAAGTGCCTGGGTCACGGCCTCCAAATACCGTCGGTTGTCTCCAAGCAGACTCGCCGTCAAGTCCATCTGCTCCTTGAGGATCTTGCTGGTAATCTCGTTCACTCGGAGGTACATCGGACTGCTTAGGGCGCCCTCGTATTTCATTAGTTCAGGGGTGACCAGCAGACCAAACTGGTCGTCCATGCCGTAACGGCAGACCATTTGCCGGGCGATATTGGTGGCGTGTTCTAGGTCGGCGGAGGCACCGGTCGATAGCCCCGCTGCGGGGCCGTAGATAGCCAGTTCCGCGGCTCGGCCGCCGAGGCTCACGCGGATGCGAGCGAGCAATTCATCGCGGGTTTGGCTGCCGCGCTGCTCAAGGTCGTCAGCACTGGGAGCCATGTAGCCGCCGTGGTCACCCCGGGCCACGATGGTGACGTAGGCGGGCCACCGGCCAGAGAGCCAGTACAGGATCGTGTGGCCCGCCTCGTGGCAGGCGGTCCGCTTCACCGCCTCAGGGACGCGGGGACGCGCATCGCCGAAGCGGACGGTCTCGAAGGCTTCTTCCAGCAGTCTGCCGGTCAATTCACTGCCCGTCTTGGCTGCCTGGCGAGCGGCTGTTTCGATGATGGACTCCAAGTTGGCGATGCTCATGCCCGAGGAACGCTCAGCAATGAGTTTGATGATCTCTTTCGGAACGTTGCACGCGCTGCGCCCGATAAGCCGCAGCGCGAGGTACTTTTCCCGAGCCGAGCGGTCGGGCAGATCGACCAGGATCGCCCGGGAGAAACGTCGCACCAGGGCCGGGTCGAGCGTGCGTGACGACCGCCCCGTGCCGCTGGGATCCTCGCTCTCCACCTCGAAGTTGGTGGCCGCGAGGATGAACACTGGCCGGTCAGCAGTGGGGCTGGTGAAGCCGTCCATCTCCGTCAGCAGCGCATTCAGGGTGTTCTCGGTCGCCTCGGCGCCGCCCGCCCCGCCCGTTCGCGTTCTGCCGATGGCGTCGATCTCGTCGATGAAGATGATCGCTGGGGCGTAGCGGCGCGCCCGGCCAAAGAGGTCGCGGACGTTCTGCGGCCCGCTCCCTTGCCAGATTGTCACAAAGCTGCTGGCCGAGGCGGAGAGGAAGGCCACATCCGACTCGCCCGCCATTGCGCGCGCAAGCATTGTCTTGCCGGTGCCCGGTGGTCCGTGGAGAAGCACGCCCTTGGGCGGCTTGAGTCCCAGGGCCGCGAACCGCCGCGGGTTCTTTAGGTAGTCGATGAAGAACTTCAACTCTTCTTTGGCGCCATCTGCCCCAATGACGTCGTCGAACCGTGTGCGCGGCCGCTCCACGTCCTCTAAGACTTCGCCCGCGTCGGCCGCGGCGATCGCCCGGGCAAAGCGGAGGTTCCGCAGGCGGATCGATAGCCGGCGATCCTCCGGGTCCATGCGGGGGGCGGTATCGAAGGAAAGGGTCTTTCGCTCCTGTCCCATCCGGGCCGCCGATTTCTCCCGGTGCAGACGCTTGCAGGTATCGATCATCCTGGCGGCCAGGCGGTCGCGGTGCTGTTGCCAGCCCGGCACCATGCCGTCGATGAAACTGCTGACGATCATCCCGCGGGCGCCGCCCCCTCGGACGCAGGCCAAGAACAGCTCCTCGTCAATCGAGCCTTCTCCCTCGTAATCCCCTTCGGATTCGCCAAGCGACAGCAGGTAGACCGGCATGTTGGGCAGCCGATCGCGGATCTTGCGGAGCAGCTCCTGACCCACGCCCAGGCCCCGGGCCGCTGCCGGAACGTGGTCGAACTGCCGCATGGTCATGGCGGGGCCAGCCGCCGAGCCTCCCACCCACAGATCCAACAAGACCATGTCGAACTCCTGCTCGGCTAGCAACTCTAAGGCGTCGTCCGCCGTGCTGGAAAAACGCCAATCCACCTCAGTGACGTTTTCCCGATAGAGGGCGGTCAGGTCGGCGTCGGCGATCAGCAGCACGGCCGGCCGCTCTTGCTGCTCGAACAAGTCGGCCACGGCCGGCTCGAAGTCGGACGGCCGCCCGTCCAGGCCAAGATGGATGCCGTCGATTGCGTCAAACGCCTCCTCCAACCGCTCGCTCTTGAAGAGTTGGCAGAACTTGAACAGCTCGTTCTTGAGAAAAGTGCCTGCTTGCGCGCAGAGCGTCCGGGCGTCTGCGCGCGCGCCCTCTTTCAAGACCAAGCACATGGGCACCAGGTCGTCGAAGGTGACCCGCTTATAGTATTGCAGTTGCAGCAGCGCAGCCACGCGGTCCAATTCCGCCCGGACTACCCGCTCCAACTCATTGACGCCCAAGTGGTTGAATAGCACCGGATAGCCGGTCGCCATGCGGGAGCAGATGGCGGCCGGGAAGAACGGCTGTCCCGTGCGCGGGTCGGTTTCGTTCTCCAAGGCGTCGAGGATCGTCTTGCGATGGAAGGCGGCATTCTTTCCGTGCACGCCGCTGGAGTTGGGCTGGTCGTAGAGCTTGCGGCCGGCGTTGGTCGTGAAGATGATCGTGGTGTCGCGGAAGGCGACGTCTCGCTCATGAAACTTGTCCTCCAGCGTGCCGGCGTCCAAGAGTTGTAGGAACAGGTGAATCGTGTTGAGATGGGCTTTCTCGATCTCGTCGAACAAGAGCACGGCGTTGGGGTTCTTTTCGACGAATTCGGTCAGATGGCCGGGATGGGCACCGCGGTAGCTCTTCGCCCAGCCGACCAGGTCCTGTGACTGCTCGTGGCCCGAATAGGCGCTCATATCGAACCGCTTGAACGGCCGCTCGAGGTGGGAGGCCCCCAACTCCGCGAGGAAAGTCTTTCCCACGCCCGGCGGGCCGGCAAACACGAACAGCGCCCGCGGCCGTTTTCGCTGGATGTCGGCCGCCGCCATCACTTCGGCGTTGAACAGGTCCTCGACAAAGGCATGGATCGCATGGTCCTGCCCAAACACTTTGGCCATCAACTCCGTGCGAAGTCGCCGCAGCCGCTCGGTCAATTCGTCCAGGCGAGGTGCCTGGGCGTCACGCTCTTGCCAAGAGGCTAGTAGCCCAGCGGCAGCATCCGTGGTAATAGGGCTCTGCCTGACCACCTCACAAGCTTCCCGCGACGTGGCCACCGCACCCACCAGATGATGGACGTTGATCAGCCCCGGGTGTATCCGGTCGGGCACCTGTTCTGCGAGTGCCTTTGCGGAGCCCAACAATGCCCGAACCGGCTCGGCCAGCGGAAGCTTACCGGGACAAGTGGACGGTTCAGGCCGTTCGGGGCACGCCTCGCGCAGGTCGTTCGGCTTGACCTTGAAGCACTCGGCCAGGAGCACATTGGCTTCCGGCTGGCCGACCATCGCCGCCACGACCGCCGCCATGTCCAGCACGGCCGAGCCGCCCGAGAAGGCATAGCCCTTGGCCAGATCGATCACGGCCTGCGATTTGTCGGTAAACATGGTTACGTTAGCTCCTTTGCCGCCCAGCCGGCGGGCTCAGAGTTCCCAAGGAATTTCCCCCGCTGCCCGGTCTTCAATCCACATCACCTGGGCATGTTTTTTCCAGACGTGATCCTTCTTGATCCATCGTTCGTAGGCCGTCACATTGGCACGGCAGATGCATTGAACCGACCCTCCGTCGATCGACTTCTTCAACAGATCAGCCCAAGGGCTGCGCTCGTTGGGATTGGCGGGGGCCTCGATCGCCGGCACCAGCAGGACGACTTCCTCGGCACTGGCAGCCTCGCCCAGGAGCTTCCCCAGGCGTTCCAGGACCTCGGCCAGCTTGCTTCCACTGGGCTTGGCGGCCGAGGCATCGACGATCCGCCTCCCTTTCATGCGCGCCGGCGCCTCGGACGAGGCAATGGCCTGGGCCGCTGTCGCCACGACTGATCGGGCGTTGTGGTCGCTATTGGTCACCAGCACCACGCTGGAGCGTTTTGGATCTGCCAGGAGCCGCAGGAGGTTGTTGGATTCAGCTTGGCGTTCGAGGACGGCCGCCAGCTTGCCGTCGGCCGCCAACCGGACGAGGTCTTGGCCAAATTGGTCCAACAGCGGCATCTCCGAGCGTTTCGGTGCCTTGGCGGCGAGGGCGTCTCCCAACACCGCGCGCATGGCCTCGGTGGGCGAGGCCAACAAGGCCGCCAGCACGTGCTCCACGGCCAGTGCCTCACTGCCGGCATCATCCGCGATCTTGGCCGCGGCGTCGAACATCTCCCGGCAGGTTTTCGAACGATGTTTCTGGCCGCCGTCGTGCGGGCTGCCGCCTTTGCGCAACCGCGCCCGCAAGTCGCGGCGCGCCCGCGTGCTGTCGATCGCGCGGCCCTGCAATTGCTCTCGCACTGTGTCGACCTCGGCCGCCAGTTCCTTAGGGACCTGGGCCCCCGGCGCGAGGTTGCCCAACTCCGCCACGGGCAGTTCCGCGAACTTGAGCGTTGCCGCAAAGAAGTGTTCCGGCTCAATCTCCGCAGACTCCCCGGCAATGGCCTCCTGCGCGGCCATCTGCCACAACAACTCGATCGAAACGGATGCTTTCATTGTGGTCGATTCCTCATTGCTCCCAGGGCAGCGGCGGTGGGCCTTGCCAGTTGGCCGCCATCTCGTTGAGCTTCTTTCGTACTCCCTCCGGGCGCAGCCAGCCGAAACCGGCGCAGCCGAGGGTGTCCACCAGGCACTGGAAGTCAGCGTCGCTCCACGTGGGACCGCCGCGCCGGGTCAGGGCGGCTTGGATTTCCGCTTCCATGGGCTCGCGATCGGCCGACAAGGCGGCCGCGTACGAGGTGTGAAGCGTGAGGAACGTCTCCAGGTAAGGCCTCGCCGCCTCGTCCCAGTGGGCCCAGCCCGGGAATTCGTAGTCCCAATCCAGTTCCCACAAGCGAAGCGTATTGTCAGAGCTTCCGGAGAGCGCCCAGCGCGCATCGGCACTCAAACAGACGGAGGTTACACCGCCAGCATGCCCCTCGAATGTGCGGACACAGCGGCCCGTGGAGATCTCCCACAAGCGAAGCG
>JABWBD010000073.1 GCA_013360685.1 Pirellulales bacterium | reverse complement strand
GGCAGGGTTTTCTTGCAAGCGCTGCAAAAACCTGCTTCGCCGCAATCATGGAAGAAGCTGCCGTTGTTCTCGGGACAGTCGGCGGGCAGCATTAGCTCCGCGGATCTGCATGAGTCGTATCGGGCCGCCATGAGAGTTGCAGAGCTTGATCTTCCGAAGCGTGCGTCTCGGAAACTAGCCGCCAGAAACATCGTCTCACTGGGCGAGTTGCTCTTGACGCCGGGGCAGGAATTGCTCGGACGCAGCTTTAACAACGGAACTCTGGCGAAGACACGAGCGGTTGTCGACGAATTCCTGCGGAAGTCGCTGAGCGGGGAATTGTCCGTCGACGTTGACTGGCACACGCCACATGACGCTCTGCATTCGCTGCTGCGACCCGTGCTGAGCGATAAGCGGCAGAGAACGATACTGTTGGAGAGAATGGGCTGGCGATCCGAGCCTCGCACGCTGGAGGAATTGGCACGCGAATTCGGGGTTACGCGCGAGTCATTCTCGGTAAAGAAACGGACCGACGCGGGAGAGGGCCGGTGATTTCAAGCGAGACAAAGCAGCTACTTCGGGCGTTCCGCCCAGATCTCCACCTCGCATAGCTCAAACGCTTCCCCTGCCTGCCGCGCCGCGAAGTCCACCCGCACGTAGCGATAGGCGCCCTTTGCGCGGAGAACGATGTCCTTGACGTCCTTGCCCGCGCTTTCCTCCGGCACGGAGGACAGCTTCGTCCATGCAGCACCGTCGCGGCTGCCGCTCGCCTGCACCGCCGGCGCCGTCCCCGCGAAGAAGAAACGGACCCGGTCAAGCGGGTATTCGCTCTTTAGGTCGAAGGTGACGGCGGCCGGATCTTTGCCGGTCCAACTCACGATCCACTTCGGCGTCACTTCGAGGAAATTCACGTTCCTGTTCTCGGAGCGCGCCCGGGTCTTGTATGCCTTCAGGCGGTTGGTGAGTTTGCCGTCGGCGAAAGGGATGGGCGCGCCGGCTGGAACAATGTCCGCAATTCCATCGGGCGCGCGGCTGTAGCAGTACGTGCCGCCCGTCTGGGCATTGTTCGGCTCCAGCACCGGCTCGTTGACGTCAAAGACGTAATTCCCGGTCAGACAAAGCCCCTTTTCCTTCTGATACGGATCTTCGGCGTAGGGAGGCAGCGTGAACCGCCAGATGTCGCGCCCCATTTGGACGCCCGCCCACCTCTGAACCGCCTCGACGAAAACCACGATCGGCGCGCCCGGCTTCACCAGGGATTCCTTGTCCAGCGGAGTTGCCAGAGAGTACAGCGGCTCCGGGATTCGGAAGAACTCCCCTGCGCGCAGCGGGTCCGCCGCGAAGAAGAGGACTTTTCCTTTTCCGTACCGGTGCAGCGTCACGGCCGGGGAGCCGTCTTCAAAGGCTGCCAGGACCTGAACCTTGTCATCCAGCGGCGCAATCTTCCAACCCGGCTTCAGGGAGGTCATCGTCGTCGGTCTCGCCAGCGGCAACGGGCCTGGTGCCACGGTCGTGAAGGTGGAAACCGCATCGCGCTGCGAATCTCTCCGCACGCCCTTGAGCCGTTCCCACCGCTGGCCGTTCAGCGTCCCGTCCAGGTTCCAGGTGAATGCCTCAGTGTCGGTGCAGATCACCACTCCCCCGGCCTGGACGTACTCGCCGATTTTCTCGACTACCGAGGCGCGTTCGTACGGCGCGAAAGGAATGTACAGAGCCTTATAGTCGCTCAACTTCCGCGTGCCGCGCTCGATCTGGAGGTCGCCAACGAAGTGGAACCAGCTCCGCAGCATCGGCCCGAGGATGGCGTAGGCGCTGATGATCCGGTCGTTGTTTCCATCCAGCCCTCCCCAGAGCGTGCTGTTGGTGCTGTCGGAGGACCAGAGGATGGCGCAGTCAGCCGTGGGGAGTCTGGGCAGGCGCATCTTGCGCATGGAGTCCGCCAATTGCAGCATGGCGCGCCAGCGCGCCGGTTCGGCGAACATGGCGTCTTCCAGCTCCTGCTCGTTGAACTCCGAGTGCATCAGCCAGAGCCCCTGCGCGCCGACGCGAAAGACCTGGCTGTACATCTCGCGGATGTCCTCCGGAGTCCGCCGCGGCGCGTGCCCGACGCACGCATGGACCATCATCCACACCGCTTTGCCGGAGAGGTCCACATAGGTCTTCGTGACGGCACCCACCCTGACGCTGTCGAAGAAGGTGGAGGTCTCGCCGAGTCCGCATTGTCCGCCCAGGATGTCGAAGTACGGCGCCCACGCTTCGATGTCGGCGGAGGTGCCGTTGCTCCCTTCGGTCGGCCCCATCACTTTCATATCGGGGTTGGCGGCTTTGGCGGCTTTGTGCGCCTTCTCCCAGGTTGCGGTCAGTTTGTCGGAGGCCCACCGGCGATGCGCGATCCGCTCAAACGGGTCGCCCGCCTCGTGGGACGCGGGCATGCCGTACTTGCCGAAGCCGTATTTCTCCCGGATTTCCTTGTCAGCCTCGACCACCTGCGGATACCATTTGTCTTTGGGAACGGGGGGGAGCACGTAATACGTCCAAAGCTCATCGAACATCGGGATGGCCCAATACTCCTTTTCCCTTGCTCGTGCCTCGATCTCCGTGACCAGGTGGCCGAGGTACCGAGGGTCCATGATCCACCCCTGGCCGTTGCGCACAAGCGGCAGCGTCTCGTTCGGCAGCCAGAAGTAGCTTGCGCCCATGGGCGGATCCACCCAGACGCCGTGAGTGGCGATGCCCCGCTTCTTATATGCCGGTTCGCTCATCTTCCCGAAGCAAACGAGGCCGTACCGGGCCGCTTCGTCTAATTTCTCGTCCAGGACGAAGCGGAAGCCAAAACGCTTGGCTGTTTCCCGGGCGTTGCGCGGGCCCGCTGGCGACTCGCCGCCGGTCTGGGCCTGCCGCCCGTCGTTGATAACGCCGTAGCTGAAGAAGTGCGTCGGTCCGGGGATGTCACCAAAGAGTTCCTCAAACAGCGGGTCTTCGAAGCGATGCCCCTTTCGGTAGTCCCAACCGCCGCCGGCCTTGTCGTCACAGGCGGGACGGTCGCAGATGTTTTGCTGAGCAACGGCGTCGAACTCGAGCTGCTGGTCGCCGGGGAAGCGAACCAGCGGCGCGAGGATGACTTCGGAATCCCCCCGCAGCATGCCGTCCTCGATGCGCCGCACGTCGCCCGGAATCTGCCAGTCCGGCGCCTTCAGGTCGATCGCCCCACCGTGCAGCGCAGGGCGATTGAAAGCGTTGGCCTCCTCGGCCAAAGAGGCGGCGGCAAAGATAGGCCGGGTGGCCCACACAGCCGCCACGAGAAGTTGGCAAGCCAAGATCGGAAGGCGGACTCTCATGGTGCTTCTCCGACTGCCAGGCTGCCGGAGGATTGGACGGATCGCCAAGGCGCTTACGTCATCGCGTCCTCGGGCGTTCCGGCGAGTGAAGCCACTGGATGATTGCGGCCGAACGCTTGTCAATCTAAGCTGGTTTGCGTTCGCATGCAAGCCGCAGCTTTTTGTCCAGGAGGAGGTTGAATCACGTTCAAGCATCTGGTCCCAGTGTCACTGGTCGTCTGTGTCGCCGTGTTGCTTACCGTCCCCGTCGAGTCCCAAGCGGCCATGGAAGGCGTCGAATTCATCAAGCCCCAAGGACCGTGCAGAGCGTATGCCGTCGCGCTCCCCGACGGACGCCTGATGACCTGGTGGACCGAGGGCAAGAGCGAGAACGATCCGGCCGCGATCAACAATCCCGACATCCCGCAGAAGGCATTCGCCCGCTACACCACGGAACTCTCGCCACAAACCGGCGAAAAATAACCGATCGGCTTCCCCTCGGAATCACGAATGTCCGTGAGTCCGTTCGGATTTGTCCCTTCGTGGGAACCGTGATTTCATTCATCGCCCAGCGACAGATCGACCGAGTGCGTGTCGCAAAGGCGAAGCGACGGCCCCGCTTTGTCCACCCAAAACCTCGCAGTCCACTCCTGACAAGCCCCACGCATCCCCATCCCGCGAATGACCAACGACATGGCCCGGCGGAATTTTGTTCTTTGACAACTTGATTGGCAGACTTCAGTCGCAAGTCCCGGCAGGTGCAACGCCGGGCGGGATCTGGTGCGATTGGTTGCATCGAGGTCCCGCCCGGCATGCCCGAGCAGTCCGCCCGCCCGGCAATGCCCGGCTACTCCCGCGCGATTTGATGCGGGCCCCGACGCCTGCTGGGTCGCGATGAAAGCGACCCTCTCAATTCAAGAATCCCCCGCCGGCATTGAAGTCGAAGCAGCACAGCAGACGGTTCGAGTGCCCCCTGGCCGCTCATTCCACTCTCAGTGTGACTAATCCGAAGGCAGGAACATGGACCGCACCCTCTACGGCCGCAACCGGCTCCTCAGCCAGGTTACTCAGCCAGATGGTCCTCGGGCTGATCTCCGCCCAACGGAGCGTGGCGTTCGCGGGCCGGCCGGCGGCGCCGAACACGCGCACGATCAACGCCTTGCGGTCTTCGCTCGGTTTGATGGAAGCAACGATCACGTCCGGCGTATCGAGCTCGAAAAACGGCCGGCCGCTCGGCGCGGCGCCAACGGCCCTCGTCACCACGAGCGGCTGGCTGCACTCGATCCCGAACCGTTGCGCCGCCGCCAGGTCGTACTGCTTGTGTGGCAACAAACCGTAGCGGAACGTCGTCGGACCCGACTGGAAGGCCCGGTAGTTGGTGATCCAGTAGTTGTTCATCACGTACGAGTAGAGTGTCTGCGACGGCCCGATCCTCGACCGCCAGCTTTCGGGGGCTTCGCTCTTGCCGAGTTTGGCGGCGAGCGAGCCCACCTCGATGATCGGTGCGTCGAGCGTTGCCCAAGTGATTCCGTAATTCCGATTCGAAACGTCCACCCACCGCCCAACACTAAGCCATTCCTTGCAGGCGCCCGGGATCTGGTCGACCTCGGGGCGAAACACGGCCCAAGGGATGTCGATCCGCATCACGCCGTCGGGCACGTTGAAGGCGAAGCCCAGATGCACGCCTTCCTTCTCGCGCACCTCCTTCTTATCGAGCACGTTCACGATGTCGACGCGATCCAGTCCATCGACCACGCGGATGTCGCGGGTCAGATTGGCACAGCCCGGGGCGTCCGACTCCACTCGCAACGACGCCACGAGCGGTCCCGACTCCTGGACGGCGATCTTCACCCGGCTTTCGTGCAGAGGCTCTTCAAGGCGATCACGCACGACGTAGCAATAGCGATTCAGGCCCATGCCGGATTTCATATCGCTCAACTCGGCATCGATGCCTGCACTGCGAAGACTTGCGATGGTGCCAGAGCCCGGATCCAGTTGGACTGAGATGAAAGGAGTCGCAAGCGAAGCGGCCTGGGCCTTCGCCTCGCCTTTGGCATCGGCTTTGCCCAGACCAATCATGTATCGTCTGCCGGCCAATGGCGGCACATCTTTGGCCAAGAACGCCAACTCGCCGGTCGAGAGCCGCTGCGAAGGGATTGCCTCGCCGTGGGGGCCCGTGACGACGTCGCCGCGCGCCTTGCCGGGAAGTACGACCAGATCGGTCCGCGCCCAGGACGACGTGTTGAATACGTCGACCGCGTCGGACGTTTCAACGCTGCCCCCCACGGGGAACACGGCGTCGAGTAGGCTGCGCGATTGTGCGTCGCCGTCCAGCGCAAAAGCCTGCTTGATCTTCCACTGGTCCGTGATGAACGGCACGTCATAGTCCGTAACGTTGTATTGTCGTGCGCCCCAGGTGTGCTCGTCGTAGAGGAGAACGTTGCGCCAGGCTTCCATGAACCTCCGCGCGGGATACTCCTTCGGATTGAGCAGCGCCCAAAGAGTCTCCGCTTGCACGAGTCTTTCCCCGGCCATTCGGTTCAGGGCGGTCTCGCGGGCCGAAGAGGCGGCTCCGTCTTCCCAGTACGGCGTAAAGTCGCCGCGGACGACCGGAATCTTGTCGGCGTACCGTCTTTCGAATTCACGGAACATCTCGGCAGTGGTGGCTATGACCAACCTGGGATATTCATGCGTTGCGTTCCATTCCTTCACGACGTCGGGCAGCGACGCATCCAAACCCTGATTGTCGCCAAGGCTCCATCGCAACTGGACGAGATCGTAGGGGTATCCTTTCTTCTCCAACCGCGCGAGGCACTCGGACAGACGTTCGGCCAGCTTCGATCCGGCGCCATAGAGGCTCCAACCCGCGTAACCCGCATGCGCGGTCCAGCAGAGGACTTTGTGTTGGCCGTCCGGGGCGACCCAGTAAAAAGGCTTGTCTTCCCACGCCGTCACAGTTCGCCCGACGCGATGGTCGAGGTTTGGCCCCATGGAGAAGTACTTCACTCCGGCCTGCGCCATAGCGGACACAAGGCCCCACGTGAAGCCCGGCACGTCGCTGGTCATCGCCGAATCGACCTTCACTCCGCAGCGACGGCCAATCGAGGCGCCCCATTGCATCATCCGTAGCAACTCCTCGGGCCGGCAAAGACCAGTCAGTTCGTTGCCGTAAAAGGCGTCCAGCCCGAACTGCCCGGCACGGACGGCATCGACCAGTTGTTGTTGCTTTTCCGGCGGGGACTCGCGCAAATAACTGTCCACGGCCCAAAGGACCTCGACGTTCCATTTGAAGCGGGCCTCGGGGGGATAATCGGCCGTCTTGCGGCACAGATCCAGCGCCGTCTCGATGACTTGTCGGTGGATGCGGGCCACCTCGGTCTGAACATGCGTGTATCCGATGTCTACGTGCGAGTGCGGCAGCAAGTAGAGCACCCATTTCCGCGACGATTTGGGCGCGGCCTGCCCGTCTTGCTGCGACACCGCCGGTTGCACGCAACTGAGTGCGGCTGCAAGAAACGTAATCAGCGATACGGCGACCGAGAACCTTCGTGTCATGGCGGCTCTTCCGGACAATGGAAAAAGAATCCTGATCCCGTGCCCAAATCCTAACGGCGAGCCTCGTCGTGGAAAAACTTCCGCAACTGCTCCTGCACCTCATGCGGCACGGGTGACTGGGCTTCCGCGAGCATCGCGGCGGCCTTCGCGTGGGCCCGCTGGGCCAGGGATTGCGATAGCGTGGAGTCGGCGGCCTGATCGAACAGTTCCTGGGCGAAGAACTCGCCGCCGCGGAGATACTTGAGCGTCAACTCGTCCGTCAGGTAATTCCCGCCGGGGCCGCAGCGGTCGATCGCCTCAACGGCCAGGTGTTCCGCGTCGCAACGAATGCCGCGGACGAGGAACTGGGCCGCTTCAAGATACGCGTCCTGGATCAGCATCATCTCTGTCGAATGCCCGACGGCATTGAAGGTCGAACCGAAGCCGGCCAGCACGTCGGCGCCGGATGCCACGGCAGAGAGCATGAAGAGGAACCCCTCCAGTCCGCTCTGCTGGTCGAACCGATGGACGAGGGAACCGCCGCACTCGGCGCCGGCCGGGAGTCCATAGGTCCCGGCCAATTGCAGGTGGGCCGACTTCCAGAGGACCTTGTCGAGCGTGTAGTACAGATTGGCCCCTTTGCGAAGCTCCGCGGTTGCGGGGCCGAGGGCGTAAAGGAACGGATGGCCAGGCCGATGGATTTGGACCAGGGCCAGCAGGAACAGGGCCTCCGCATGGGCTTGCACGAGCGTCCCGGCGAGGCTGTACGGGCTGGTCATGCCGGCCGTGGGACAGACCGTGGGCACGATCGGGAAGCCATGCCGGCACGCAACGCGAATCAACTCCACGTTCGTCTCGGTCACCGCCAACGGCGAAAGCGAGGCCACTGCCAGCGTCAGCAACGGCGCCTGCGGCGATCGGACGCCGCCGGCGAGAATCTCGGCGATCTTCAGCCAGCGGCCCATGCTTTCCACGGAGGCCGCACAGACCAGGCTGTGCTTCGCATGGTGCAATAGATGCGCCTCCAGCGCCCGCAGGTTGCTGTGCGGGCCCGGAACGTCGCTGGCCGGAAAGTCCATGCAGGAGACGGCCATCACCTGGGGAAGCTGCTGGGCGATGAGGGTGTTGCGCCGCAGATCGTCGAGGCGGGGACGTCGCGGCTCTTGCGACGGATAGTCGATGATCCAGGGGTCGGTGACTATGGCCACTCCCCAAGGACGGCCCGCGCCAACCTCGCGGTCAATTCCGTCCAGGCCGCCCACCCGGTAAGACCGTGGAGCCAGGTCGATCAACTCCTGGAGAAGCGTGCGGGGAAGGCGGACCCGGCCGCTGACATCATCGACCACCGCCCCGGCACGCCGGCACGCAGCCAGGGCTTGTTCATCTTTCAGCAGACACCCCGTACGCTCGAGGACCGCTTCGGACGCTCGGCGGACCTGTTGAAGCTCATCGTCGGAAAGGACTTGCCACGTGAACATGCGTAAACTGTTCTTGAGAAATGTCGGGCTGGACTGGCTCTCGGGTCCAACTTGTGTCAAGATGCTCCGATTCCTCGGCGGACTGCGTAAGCGGCGGGGCCGGCGACCGCCGATTTCCCCCCCCGTGCTACGCTGCCGGTTTTTTCGCTGCGTACAGGTAGGGATTCATCGTGGGATCGTTGTACATTTTGAATTGCCGGTAGACCTTCAGCCGCTTGCGCCCGGAAAACAGATCGGCCAATAGTTCCGTCAACGCGTTGGAGAGATCGGAGTGTTGCTCGCGAAGGACCACCAGGCGGGCCTTGGCCTTTTCGCAGTGTTGCGGGTCGGCGTCGCTGCGGTCGGCCTGCTCCTGCATGTGGTACAGTCGCAACGCCAGGATGGAAAGCCGGTCGATCACGCTGCCCGGCGTCTCCGTATTCAACCGTGCCCCGGCGACCGGCACGACCTCGGTCATCGCCAGTTCGGCGATGAGAGCATCGTCCAGCCTCTCGATCAGGTCGTTTCGCTGCTGGTTGAGCCTGTCGATGTTCCGCTTCACCTGGGCAATGTCCTTGTCGGCGACATCCTTGCTCCGCGCGATGTCCTCTTCGTGCCACAGCCGATAGTTCCGCTCGTGCTGTTCGCAGACCAGGCGCAGGAACCCTTCGTAAGGATTGTCGATGTCGCGGCGATGCCAGCGCTCGACACATATCCGATGGAGTTGCGTGATGGCTTGGACGTCGACCATGATTGCCTCGCATAGGAAAGAACTGATGGAAGCCGAATCTCCTCAATCGCCCCCCCATCAGAGCCCGGCGGCAACATCCGGGAATCGCTGGATGTTAGTCTTTGCGCCTCGCTGGGGCAAGACGGGAAGTTGGGGGCGTCGAGGCGTCGTTGTCTTGGCGGTCGTTCTGGCGGCCGTGGGCGCCTGGCAGGCCTCGCTCCGGCGACCCACCGGTCCCGCAGAAGGTTTCTCGATTGCCGGCCAGCCGCCGGGGGCCGTCTCGTCGCGCGGAGCCCTTCGGGTCGCGACGTTCAATATCCATAGCGGCAAAGGTCCGGACGGGCGGTATGATCTTTCGCGCGTGGTCAAGGGTCTCCAAGGTCTGGATTTCGTCGCCTTGAACGAGGTCCGTGGCTGGTCCTACGCGGACCCGGCAGACCAGGCGGAAGCACTGGGCAGGGGCCTCGGCCTGGGGTGGCTCTTCGCGCCCGGTGAACAGCGATGGTTCTGCCAGCAGTTCGGCAACGGCCTTCTCACGCGTGCGCCCGTCCGGTACTGGCAGCGGATCCCGCTGGACTGCCGCGACGACCGCAGCCATCGGAACCTCGTCCTGGCGGTCGCTTCCCACCAGGGCAGGGCGATCCGGATCCTCATCACCCATGTCACGCGTCGCACCGAAGACGCTCGCAGACACCAACTTCGCTGTGTCGGTGAACTCTTCCTCGCGATGGAGAAGCCTTCCGTTCTTCTGGGGGATATGAATTCGCCTGCTACCGATCCTCAGATGCGGGAGATCCTGGCTGCGCCGGGCGTGGTGGATCCCTTGCGCGAAGCGGGTGTTGCGTCGGAGCATCGTATCGACTGGATCCTGGCTCGCGGCTTTCGTGCGGTGGCTGCCGGAATTCGTGACGAAGGCATCTCCGACCATCCCCTGGTCTGGGCGGAATTGGAGTTGGTCGAATAGAATAGCAGATCATGACACGACGCAAGAACAAGCGCAGTGACGACACGGCCGGGCCCAGTCCGCAGGGCCGTGTGTCCGCGCGCGCGGTGTTCTTTGGAGCCCTCCTCGTGACAGGGTGCCTTCTGGCGGTTTACCTGGCCTTTTTCCGCGACCGGGGGCTGAACGGCGCGGCCGAAGCCGCCACCTCGCGGCTCCGGCTCGAAGACATCCCCTTCAATGGCGCGCGTGCCTACGGATACCTCAAGCAGATCTGCGCCCTCGGGCCGCGGTCCAGCGGGTCGGCCGGCATGGAGGCCCAGCAAAAGCTCACCGCCGAGCATTTCGCTCGGCTGGGGGCCCAGGTCGAGTTCCAGCGGTTTGGCGTGAAGCATCCGGTCGATGGTTCGACGGTCGCGATGGCGAACCTGATTGCGCGATGGAATCCGGACCGGAAGGAGCGCATCCTGTTGTGCGCCCACTACGACACCCTGCCGCTGCCGATGCTGGACCCGGTGAATCCCCGCGGTACGTTCGTGGGCGCCAACGACGGCGCCAGTGGTGTGGCGCTCTTGATGGAACTGGCCCATGAGATCGGGAACCTCTCGACGCCGCTGGGGATCGACGTCGTCCTGCTGGACGGCGAGGAATTCGTCTTCCGCGACCGCGACCGGTATTTTCTCGGCTCGGAGTATTTTGCCCGCAAGCACGTCGAAGACCGCCCGCCGTATCGCTATCGCTGGGGTGTGCTGTTGGACATGATCGGCGACGCCGACTTGCAGCTCTACCAGGAGCAGAACAGCATGTGGTGGCGCGACGTACGGCCGCTGGTCGAAGAGATCTGGGCGACGGCCGCCCGGCTGGGGGTCCGCGAGTTCATCCCGCGCAAGAAGCACGCGGTGCAGGACGACCACGTTCCGCTCCACGATATCGCGGGCATCCCCATCTGCGACATTATCGATTTCGACTATCCAGCCTGGCACACCCAAGGCGACACTCCCGACCAATGCTCCGCGCTGAGCCTCGCGAAGGTGGGATGGGTAATTCGCGAGTGGCTCGCGGCAGCGAGGTAGCAGCAACCGTGGAACTCCTCTCGTCCATTTTGCTGGCGGCGGTGCTGGTGGTTGCGGCCGCCGGCTTGATGATCTGGCATGTCCGCGCATGGCAATCGTCGCTGGCCCTCGCCACGGACGCCTACGAGCGCGACTACCGCCGCCGCCAGTTTCGCCGGCGGATGCAAACCAGCGCCATGCTCGGGCTGATCTCCGCGGCGCTGCCGGTCGGGGTCGTGGTCATGCACGCCTGGCCGAAGATCGGAGCGTTCTATTGGGGCGGTGTCTTGCTGCTGGTCGGATGGATCGGACTGCTCGCACTGGCCGACATGCTGGCGACCCGGCACTACTACGGCCGCATCCGCCGCGACTATGCAATCGAAGAAGCGAAACTCCACGCCGAACTAAACCGAGAAATCCGGGAGAAAGGATGATGCACGGCACCGGCCCCACATCCTCCATCCTTCCGCCTTCATCCTCACCTTGAGACTCGATGGACCCCTTACGTCTTGCACTCGCTTTGGGCCCCGTGGCCATTTACCTGTTGCTGCTCGGCGCGATTAACCTTTCGCGCCGTCCGCTGTTGGTCTCCGGCGCCCGCGACATTCTCGCGCTGGGCCTGGCCGTCGGCGGGCTCGTGGTGATCGGGCCGGTCGAACTGTTTTTTCCGGTGATGGCCGCGCTTCTGTTCGGGCCCTACGTTTGGGCGCTTCTCCTGGCGCTCTACGTCCTCTCGCTCGTCCTCTTGGTGCTCAGCATGCGGCCCCGCCTGGTGATCTACAATCTCGCCCCCGAGGAGTTGCGGTCGATCCTGGCGGAGCATGCCGTCGAGTTGGACCGCGAGGCGCGCTGGGCCGGCGATTCCCTTGTCCTGCCCACTCTGGGTGTGCAGCTTCACCTCGAATCCTTGGCGGCCATGCGGAACGTTTCGCTGGTCTCCAGCGGGACGAAGCAGAACTACCTGGGCTGGAGACGCCTGGAGTCGGAACTGGCTGCCGCGCTGCGCGAGCTCGAGGTGCCGCGAAACCGCCACGCGATCAGCCTGGTCGTGGCGGGCGTGCTGCTCGTGATGTTCATCGTGCAGTCGGTGGCAAGCGATCCCCAGGCAGTCGCCCAGGCGCTGTTCGACATGCTGCGGTTCTGATCCGCCCGGTGGAATTCCACCCTACGCCAGTTTCACCGGCCTTCCGGCTTCACCGCCGGTCGCGCAGGCTCAGGATCAACTCGACCTCTCCGACCGGGCTGCCCACACGCTCGGCGATCTCGCAGGCTGGATACCCATAGTCGGCTAGGGTGTAGATCTCCTGGTAGCGAACGCCGGCCGAAGGACGCTCGGAAACCGACTCGCCGGCGACCGCCGGATGGCTCGTCTCGGTCCTGCCGGACGATCGAAGCGCTTCGGCCTGGTTGGACGGATGCAGTTCCTGGGAGCGCGATTTTGGCACGAACGCAGGGTCGATCGTCCCGGCTTGGTCCGCCGCGTCCAGGGCACGTTCGATCCGCGCCGCGGCACGGTCCGCCTCGCGGATGAGATGCTCAAGCGCCGCCATCTTGCTGTCCAATTGGGCGGAAAGGTCGCGGGCCGTATCGTGCATCGAGACCTCCCACGCAACCATCTCCGGCGGCGCGCCGAACCGGTGCGACGGCGTTGCCGCTTTCGATCGCGATGTCTCGAGCAGCGTCGTCGGATGCTGTCCCTGACGCCCGAAATATCGCTGGGTCCGCATCAACAGCAGCCCGATCGTGATCATCATCGCGACAAGGAAAAACAGCGTGGTCGGACCCGTCTCGGCAAGGAGCAGCATAGGGCGAATGACTAATGACGAATGACGAATGACGAATTGTCGGGTTCGGGCTGATAGGCATTCTGTGCCGCTTCGTAAACAACGCGGAGGGGAAGATGGCGCTCGGCGGCGATGCGGCGGCAGGACTCAAACTCGGGAGAGAAACGGGCCGGGCCGCCGGCAGCCCAACCGATCTTGCCTTCCACGCGGCCCCAGGGCGTTTCCACCTGGTGCGGACGGCGGTTGAGTACGTGCCGGTCGGCGGGCCAGCGGCGGACGCCGAGCGTGGTGGTTTCCTCGAAGAGGATCGCCTCCATACGGTCGACCTCGGCGGCCTGACATAACACGGTCAGCTTCACGGCCGGACGGTTCTTCTTCATCTGGATGGCCGTCGTATAAACGTCCAGGGCGCCCGCATCGAGCAGCCGCGCCGTCGCGTAGCCGACGAGTTCGCCGCTGATGTCGTCCAAGTTGGTCTCCAGCACCCACACCTGGTCGGCCGAGAGGGAATCGGCGGTCTCGCCCACCAGCAGACGCAGCAGGTTCGGCTGCGTTTCGAGTTCACGCTGGCCGGCCCCGTAGCCGATCCGTTGGATTTTCATCGCGGGAACAGGACCGAAGGAGTCGACCATCGTGGCGAGGATCGCGGCCCCGGTTGGAGTGGTCAGCTCAAATGGGACCGAAGATTCCGCCAGTGGCATGCCGACAAGCAACTCGGCCGTTGCCGGGGCAGGCACGCTGCATTCACCATGGGCGATGCGGATCTTGCCGCAGCCGGTCGGCACCGGAGACGCCACGATCCGGTCCACGCCCAAGAGATCCCAGCCGACGGCCGACCCGACAATGTCGGCGATCGAGTCGGCGGCTCCCACCTCGTGGAAGTGGACCTTCTGGACTGTCGTTCCGTGGACCTTGGCTTCGGCCTCGGCCAGCTTCGTGAAGATCCGCCGCGCCAGATCCCTCTGGCGCTCCGTCAGCCGGCTGCCATCGATCATCGCCACGATGTGGTGAAGGTGGCGATGGGCGTGTTCCGGCGGATACTCGACCTTCACCTGGGTCGCGCGAAACCCTTTCTTCTTGACCGGTTCCGCTGCCAACCGACAGCCCGCCAGCCCCAGCGAGGAGATGGCTTCGTTCAGTGTGGACAGATCGAGGCCGGCGTCGACCAAGGCGCCTAGCATCATGTCGCCGCTGATGCCCGAAGCGCAATCCAGATAGGCGATTCTCATCGTGCAAGACCAAGTAGTTCCAATAGCGGGCGGTCGTATAGCTTATCTATTGTGCCAATTTCCCTGGTTCCACGCGAGAGCAAAACGGCCGATGTTGACCTGATGGGGGCCCTTCGCTAGAGTACCGCGTCGCATTTCCGGCTCTTCCACGCGCAAGCAGGACGCCTCCATGGGTACAGCACTCAAACGACCACGGAAGGACGCGACAGCTCCACGCCGCGGCGGGGTTGCACCGCTCATGCGGGTGCTCTTTATCACGAACCGTCACCGAACGGGTGGGTGGCTGGCCGAGGCGTTTGCTCGCGAGACCGCCGGGGAGATTCACCTGCAAGAGACCGTGGGAAGCGTTGCGGGCCTTGCACTGCTCCGCGACGAGGCATTCGATGCCGTTCTGGTCAGCCACGATCCGATGGAGCTTGACGCGCTGGAGTTGATCGAGGGCTACCGCGCGGGCGGGGCCGACGAGCCGATCCTCGTGCTCGGGATGCAGAGCGAGCAAGAGATGTCGGCCCTCAGCTATCAGGCAGGGGCGGACGGCTATGCCTGCGCCAATACGACCACCACGCGGAACCTGACCTGGATGCTGGCCAGGGCCGTCGAGCGGCATCAGCTCATCCGTGAGAACCGGCGTCTGAACCAAGCCGAGCAGCAACGGCTGCAGCGGGAGCACGATGAAGCGGAGCGCCTGTTGCTGGAGCAGCGGATGCTGATCGGCGACCTGGAAGCGATCCGCGCGCGGGGCCGCTCCCCGGCGGCCGCCGTGAAACGGCAGCCCGACACCCCGCTGTCATTGCCGCTGCCCGAGCAGCTCGTCGACCACTATCGGGAGCTGTTAAGGACCTACGTGATCATGGGTTCCGGAAACCTGGCCTGCGAACTTAGCCGGCTGGCCGACTTGCTGAGCGTAGCCGGAGTGACTGCCGGGCAGACGATGCAACTCCACGTGCACGTGCTGGAAGAACTGGTCCACGGCCTGGGGACCCGCAGCACGCGCCACGTGATGACCCGCGCCGACCTGCTCGTGTTGGAAATCATGATCCACCTGGTGGAGAACTACCGCCACCGGTACCAGGAGCGTGCCCACCCGCCCGTGCAGCGAGTCTTGCCGGGATTCGAGGACGACGGGCCGATTGCGTGAGCAGTGCTGTGGGTCGGAATAGCGCCATGTAAATGATCTGCGTCAAGCCAAACGACGATGGGGCGCGGCGCCGGTTCCCTCTTCACCAGCAACCACCAGCGAGCGAGAAGGGACATGTCCGACACGCAAACTTCGGTCGCCCAGTTGCGGCAGATCGTTGAAGAATTCGTCGCGCAACGCGACTGGCACCAGTTCCACACACCCAAGAACCTGGCCATGTCGCTGGCGATCGAAGCGGCTGAATTGATGGAACACTTCCAGTGGTTGACGGCGGAGCAATCGCGTGCCGTGGCCGAACAGTCGGACCGACTGGCCGAGGTGGGCGAGGAACTGGCCGACGTGCTCTGCTATGCCCTGGCCATGGCCAACGAACTGGGCCTGGACATCGCCACCATCATCCGCCAGAAGATGGCCAAGAACGCGGCCAAGTATCCCGCCGACAAGTACCGCGGCCTCTTCGGCCCCGACGACCCCGGCCGGCCCGGCGCGGGAGGAGTGGGGTGAACGGCAGCGCGGAGACGGAATGATGGGGTGTTGGAATGCTACAGGCCTCTTGCTGCCAGCCAGCGTTCGGCGTCCAGGGCGGCCATGCAGCCGGTGCCGGCGGCGGTGACCGCCTGGCGGTAGTAGTCGTCGGCCACGTCGCCTGCGGCGAAGACGCCTTCAACGCTCGTATAGGTCCGTGCCGCGGCCGTCAGGACGATGTACTTCTTAGCGCTAAGCTTCAGCTTGTCCTTGAGGAATGCCGTATTGGGCGTGTGGCCGATGGCCAGAAACACGCCGGAAGCCTCGACGTCGAGGTCGGATTCCTGTCCGGTGCTTTTCAGCCGGACACCGGTCACCCCGTCCTTGTCGTTGCCCAATACTTCGTCGAGGACGCGGTTCCAAAGAATTTCGATCTTCGGGTTGTCCATGGCGCGTTTGACCATGATCCTCGAGGCCCGAAGCTGATCGCGGCGGTGGACCATGTAGACGAGGCCGGCGAACTTGGTCAGGTAGTCTGCCTCCTCGACGGCCGAGTCGCCGCCGCCGACCACTACCAGCGGCTTGTTGCGAAACCGCGGCAGTGCCCCGTCGCAGACGGCACAGGCACTGACGCCTCGGTTCTTGAAACGCTGCTCCGACTCCAGGCCGAGATAGTTCGCCCGGGCGCCGGTGGCGACGATCACGGCTAAGGCTTCGTAGGTCTTCTCGTCGGAGGCGAAGAGGCGGAAAGGATGCGAGTCAAAGTCGACATCGACAATATCCTCGGTAATGATCCGCGTGCCAAAGTTGACCGCCTGCTGCCGCATCAATTCCATCAGTTCCGGTCCGCTGACGCCGTGCTTGCCGTGGGGAGGCATCAGCATCCGCCGGCTCTTCTCCATGGCGGTGTCGAGATATTCCTCCAGATTCCCGGAGGGGAATCCCGGGAAGTTCTCCACCTCAGTCGTCAGGGCGAGTTGGCCCAGCGGAAGGGTGCCGGCCAGCCGGTTTTCCTCCGTAATGGCCCCCTCGAACACCAGCGGCTTGAGTTCGGCACGCGCGGCATAGATCGCCGCCGTCCAGGCGGCAGGGCCGCTCCCGATGATGATCACCTTTTCCGGCATGGGTTATCTCCTCCTCGGTCCTTGGGAATCAGGTCTCCAGCAGTCCGTTTCGCTCGTCGACGTGGACGACCTTGGGCCGGAATGTCCGTGCTTCCTTCTCGTCCACCCCGCAATAGCTGAGCACAACGACCCGATCACCGGGCAGCCCCATCCGGGCGGCGGGGCCGTTGAGCATCACCGTGCCCGAGCCGGCCTCCGCCTCGATAATGTAGGTCACCAACCGGGAGCCATTGTTGAGGTTGAGCACATGGACCTGCTCGCCAGGCAGCATGTCGGCTGCTTCCAGCAAGTTGCGGTCGATGGCGATACTCCCCTCGTAGTCCAGTTCGGTCCCGGTCAGAGTCGCCCGGTGGATTTTGGACTTGAACATAAAGCGTTGCACGAAACCCCTCCTCGAGCGGCAATTCCACGCATGGCCTCGCACGCCCGTGGTCAACGGACTCTTGGAAGCTCCTAAGTATGGGATTTCTTGAATCGGTTTTCAATGGTGCCGCCGGCCTCTTGCCCTTATGACGGAAGGCCAGCCACCAGAATGGGCGAACTTGGGCGAACTTGCGGCCGGCTGGTCAAACCGCAAGCTGAAAAGCCTTGAATAAACTGGCGGAGGCGATGTGGATCGCAAGACTGATGACTTCGGCCGCGGCGTGGCTGGACAGTCCCGCAAGTCCTTTTTCCAGGCCGGATGCGGGGTTATGCTCTGTGGGTGTGCGGCCCACTTGCCCGACATCGAGTTTTGCGGAGATCCCCGTCCATGACGCGTCGCCTCTTATTTTGGATATCCATTAGCTTTGCGGCTTGCATTGCGGCAAAGTGGTCTGCCCTGGAAGCCGGCGCCGCTCCGGCAAAAGGCAGCTCGGAATTTACGATCCGCACCGAGCCGGGACATGCGATGGCGCCGGAGGGCGGAACCGCGGAATTCGAAGTAGTGCTGTTGGATGCGACGGGCCACCCGACCGCCGGCCGGCTCGGGGTGAAAACCGACGCCAAAGCCTCCGCTGCCGAACCGGCCGGGCTTGAAATCCCAGCCGCGGGGCCCGGCAAGTTCCGCTTCACGGCGGAAGGTATCGCACCGGGCATGCACACCGTCGAGTTCATCCACGGCCCCTCGAAAGCATCGCACAAGCTGTATGTCGACGTGGTCGATCGAGCGACATGGGAAGGGTTCCGGCGCGCAGCGGAACGCGTCGAGATCAAGACGCTCCCGGCGCACCTCGTGTTCATCGGCGACAGTCTCACCGATCTGTTCCGCGGCCAGAACTACGTCGACAAGGTCGGTTTCTGGCTGAGGCAGCGTCACGGCGCTCAGGCGACGGTCCGCAACGCGGGCGTGGGTGGCGACTATATCCTCCGGGTCTGGGACCGGTTGAACCACGACCCGAAGAGCTACCGGCTCGAAATGTACGACGATCTTTGGCAGCCGAAGCCCACGCACGTGTTCTTTTTTCTCGGCCACAACGACAGCAAGCTCTCCAGCGATTCCGGCTATACGAAGCCGGTGGTCGAGCCTGCTCTATTCCTTGACACCTACCGCCGCGCTATCGGGAAAGTCCAAAAAGAAACCGGCGCCAAAGTGGCGGTGATCTCGGCGACCTCTTCCGTCTACGAAATCACCCAGGCGACTGCCGAGAAGAGCCGGGCGAAGGGCAAGGCCCATAACCTCTTCGGCAAGCCGGAGGCGCTGGAAGAGTTCAACGCGTTGGCGCGCCGGGCCGCTGCGGAGTGCGGCACAGACTGGATCGACGTTTACGAGCTTACACGGCGGCATCCGGAAAAGGCCGGCCTCTTCACCGCCGACGGAGTCCATATCAACAACGCGGGCAATCGGCTCGTGGCCCTGGAGATCTTGAAGTTCCTGGCCGGTGATCAGCGGCCGCAATAGCAGGCCACGAAACGCGCTGCCGGCGGTTCAGAACCGTGTAGCCGCGACACTCCGTGGCCCGGTAAATCGCGGCAACGCACGCCACAGACTGCCCGTCCGCACCGGCAGCACAACTTGCCGGTTCGACGAACCGTTCGCCGGTCCTTAGTCGCGGCGGGCGTTCATGCCGGGGTCGCGGAGTTGGGAGGCATACCATGCCTTCCACTTCTGCTTGTCGAAACTGTAGTTCACCCCGGTCAGGGAAACGAGCGCTTCGAGGACGGGCCGGTTGGTCAGGTATTTCTTGACGATCTTCGGACGGTTTCCTCCCACCGACATGCCGCCCGGCCCGCTGGGCGTGAACGTCGTCGAAATCTCCCCTCCGGAGCCGCCGCCGATCTTGAATTGGTGCTGAGTCACCAGAGCGTCGATGAGTGGACCGATGGCCTTGGGGTTGTTCATCTCCTTGAGCGCCGCCGCGGCACGGTTCACCTCGACATTCTCTTTGCTCTTGAGCCGGCCGATGAACTGATCAACCGCGGCAGGATTGTCCTTCTTCTTGAGGTGATCGAGACTGGTCAGCCGCACCTCCTCGACCGGGTCTTCGATGGCACAGATAGCCAGAGCCTGCGCGGCCTTGTCCGTGCCGATCTTGGCCAGCACCTCCACGGCCAGGATGCGGGCCTGATCGCGGGGATCGCGCGGGTCGCGGCCTTCCCCATTCAAGGCCCGCGCAAGCGCCTTGACGGCAAAGGGATCGTTGATCGCGGCAATCGATTGGTAGGCTTGCCGCCCTTCCTCCGCCCCTTGCGCCGAGAGCCATCGCTCGATTTTCTGCATCCACTCCTTTTCGGCCAGTTCGATCTGCTGCTTCTCCTTGAGAAGCTCGATTTCCTGCGGCAGCATCCAGCGGTTCTGGTGCCGCACGTAGCCCCGCCCGCTCATCACTTCCTCCTGGGTCATCCAGCGGCCGTCGAGCTGGCTGTAACCCAAAGCCAGCCGCGCTTTCTCGTGGTCCGGATTCAACTCCAGGATCCGCCGGAGATGCTTGTCCCGCTGTTCCAGGAGAGTCTTTTCCCGGCACCATTCAGCCAGTTCCCATTGCCCCTCGACCGTATCGGGATAGCGCGGGCGCATCTTCTCATACTCCATTTCCTCGGGACGGGGGCGAAGGATCTGCTTCACCTGGTTGCGGTCCAGGTTCAATATCGTGCCCTCGGAGGTGCGGACCGAGTAGGTCTGCCGCGGTGTTTCGTTGGGATTGAGCAACTCGCCCACCACGCGCCCGCCGTTCTCCATCACGAATACGTCTGCCCGCGCAACGGCGCAGCAGGCCAGCACAACCAGAACCGCCGTCAATCCGCCGCTGGATATCCGAGTCACTGCGAATTCCTTCGGATTTCAGAGAAGAGGGTGGAGATCCCAGGGGCGGATTTGGACTGGACCGGCCCTGAGCCACACTATCTAGTATAGGTACATCCGCGTGGAGACAACAACGAGATCCCTCCAATGAGTGGGTTCCCTCGATTGCTGAGGCGTACCGATGCAGGAAGTCCCCGATCAACATCGCAGTGAAGCCCCCCCTACAGTCCGATGCGCCGTGATCACGGTGAGCGACACGCGGACGCTGGAGACGGACACCGGCGGGCGCACGGTCATGGATCTACTCGAAGCGGCCGGTCACACGGTCGTTTGCCGCGAGATTATCCGGGACGACCCAGAGCCGATGCGGGCCCTTCTGGAGGTTCTGCGCGAGGAGGCCGAAATCGACGCGGTGCTCATGACCGGCGGCACGGGCCTCGGCAGCCGCGACCAGACGTTCGAGACGGTGAGCCAGCTTCTCGATAAGCCGCTTCCGGGCTACGGTGAGTTGTTCCGCATGCTCAGCTTCCAGGAGATTGGGGCAGCGGCCATGCTGAGCAGGGCCACGGGCGGGCTGATGGGGAGGACCATCGTGTTGACCATGCCAGGGTCGCGCGCGGCGGTCCGTCTCGCCATGGAGAAGCTGATCCTGCCGGAACTGGGACACATGGTCCGGGAAGCGCGGCGGTAAGGCGAGCAGCAGAAGCGGCCTTCCCGATAGGGGTCGGGACGGCCGATTGAGTTCGGCCGCCCCTCCCTCCGAACCGTACGGGCGGTTTTCCCGCATACGGCTGTTCGCCTAATCCCGACCCTTCGGGCCATCAATCGGCTGGTCCTGCGGCCCCGGCGGGTCCCTCGATGGTGAGCTTGGTTGCGTCGATCATGCCGACCAGATCGGGCAAGTCGTAGACCGCAAGCGCTCCGTGCACCGTGTTGGGCAGTTGGTGCGGGCAGACGGGCGTGCGGACCACGTCGCTCCAGGAGGTGAGCGTACGTCGCAATGTGACGGTGGCGAACCGGTCCGGCTCCAAGGCGGCGGCGTGCAATGCCGGCACGCCGGCAGCCTCGACGCCGACGAGGTGGACCTTGCGAGGCTTGTCGGCCGACGGATACTCGGCCAGGAACCTCGCGCAGGAGAGAATCTCTTCGGCACGCATGCCCACCAGGGACCGGTCCAGCATGTAGGCCAAGAAAAACTCCATCGCGCTGGGGCCGAAGCGGCCGTGGCTCCAGTCGCGCGGCGGACGACCCTGCGTCTCGCCCAGCCCGCCGAGGTCCACCGCCAGGACGAATCGGCCCGCAGACACGAGCTTTTCGATGGGGCCGCCGGGCTGCGCGTCGGCCTGCTTGCCTTGCCCGTGGACATAGAGCACGGCCTCTTCGGCCGGTTGCGGCGGCACGAAAGCGAGGGCCGGCAACGGAATGCCCGCTTCGGATTCGAGAACCAGTTTGTCGATGCGATATGCCGGGCGATCGACCTTTCCGGCGGGACGAGACTTGATCCGCGACAATTCCGCCAGGGGACGGACGCCGACCACTTTTCGAACTGCCTCGAGCCGCTCGGCCGCCGCCAGGCCCGCCCAGGACTGCTTCCGCGATTGGGCGAGCCGCTCCTCCTCGCGGCGATTCAGCTCGAAGACCGAGCACTCGCCGGGCAGAAACATCACCTGGCCGTCGGACGTGCATTGCAGGTCTTTGGCCTCGTGCTCGGGGAAGTCGCCTTCCTGGACGAGATCGTCGCTCTCGGTGAGCCAGCGCCGCATCCATCGGACAGCCCCTTCGCGAAGTTGGACCGTGAAGCCGTGGGGCGCGTCGGTTTCGACAATGTCCACGCGCTCTGGAAGGCCGAAGCGGGCGTAGAACCGTTTTGCTTCGCGCGCGAGGTCCCATGTGCCCAGGATATCGAAGGTCACGTCGCGAGTGGCGGCACAGATGAGCGTTGGTTTCGGGGCGCGGAGCAGCACGTAATCGGCCTGCTCCAGGCCGAAGGCGAGTTGGCCGTGGATGTTTTGCTCCGCGTCCTGCGGGACGCTCACCTCCAGGAGGCGCCGGAAGGTGGTCAGGTAACAGCCCGGCGCGGCGCTGGCGATGCGGTCGTCGACGGCCATGAGGTAGCTGGTCAGGGTGCCGCCGCCGGAGTTGCCGGTGCAGCCGAGACGCTCAGGATCGATCTCCGGCCGGCTCGCCAGATAGTCGAGCGAGCGGACGCCGTCGAAGATGCGGTAGCGCGCGGTGTTCATTCCCATGAGGATGCAGCCGACGCCGACGAGGGTGTGCTCCTGCACGCAATCGAAATTGGGCTTTCCCGGGATGGCGTCGAGCAGTTTTTGGCCATAGGCCGTGTTCTCGAGGGGATTGGGCAGCGGCTTGCCGTCGGGGCCGAACGCCTGGTACCGCTCGCCCTGTCCGATCGGGTCGTAGCACAGGGCCGCCAGTCCGTGTTGCGCCAAGAGGATGGCGATCCGCTGGTATTGGCCGGCGGCTTTGCCGTTGTAGCTGTGGCCGCAGGGGATAAGCACGCCCGGATACGGCGCCTTGCTCGTAGGGAGGTAGAGCACCGCGGTGACATGGTGGTTCGGCTGGCTCTCGTAGATCACTTTCTCGGCCCGGTAGCCGGGGCCGTCGAACTGCCCGACGACGCGGGCGTTCAGCGGGCTTCGCTCGGGGAACTCGCCGATCTGGCTGAGAAGAAACTCGCGCCGGCGCTGCTGATACGCCCGGGCGTCTTCGGGGGTCTTGACCTTTTCGAACTCCTCGGCGCGGCGGTCCAGCGCCGCATTGGCCTGGGCCCGCAAATGCTCGTAGAGCATCAGGGACGGGGCGGCCGGCGACTGGTCCGGCTGCAGAACGGTGAGGTCTTCGGCGCTTGCGGCCGCAAGACCGACGGCGAGAATCCAGGCTGCCAGGTACATCGCTTCACCTCCTTTGCATCCGCACAAGACGCGCTTACATTACAGACAACGACTCTAGCGTGGCGTCGGCCCAAAGTCCAGGTTCGAGATCCAAGGTGGTTGAGCGAGGCGATCGACTTCCCGCGGAGGCCAATGTCCGCCGTCAATCCGGCGCGATTACCCCGCCGGCGCCGATCGACTTCAGCGCGGCCATCGCCGCATGATAGCCGCACATGCCGTGGACCCCGGGGCCGGGCGGGGTGGACGCCGAGCAGATATGAATGCCGTTGGCCGGTGTGGCATAGGGGTGGAGGAGGCTGACGGGCCGGGCAAACAACTGCCGCCAAGAGATCAGGCCGCCACTGATGTCGCCGCCGACGTAGTTGGCGTTATAGCGCTCGAAATCGGCGGGCCCGAGCGCCGTCTTGGCGAGAATCCGGTCTTTGAACCCCGGCGCGAACCGCTCGATCTGGTTCTCGATCCTTTCGCTCACGTCGATGTTCGAGCCGCTGGGAACATGGCAATACGCCCACAGGGTATGCAGGCCCTCGGGCGCGCGGCTGGAATCGAAGAGCGAAGGCTGCGCCACGAGAACGAAGGGACGCTCCGGGATCCTGCCTTCCACCACTTCCCGCTCGCCTCGTACGATGAAAGGGCGCCAGCAGCTCGCCGAAAAGAGTCCGCCAGTGCTGGACCCACGGCCCGATCAGGCGGCGGTAGCTCTCCGCATCGGAGCCGAATGGGGCATCGAGCTTCGACAGGTCGTTTTCCAGGAGCACGGCTCGGCCATGGTCCAGCGGGTGGGCGACAAGCGTAGTGCCGTGTACCAGATGCACCTGGCCGGGATGTCTCGGCGAGAGATCAGTCGGCGGCTGGGCATCAGCCGCACGACGGTGGGAGACATCGTCGACCAACAGGGCGTGATGCCCCAGGCGGCGCGGAAGGACAAGATCCACATCGACGGAGATCTTCTCCGCCGGTTGTACCGCGAGTGCAACGGCTGGGCCGAGCGGGTCCACGAGAGACTGGTCGAGGAGGAGAAGATCCAACTGGGCTATTCCACGTTGACGCGTCTGCTGCGCGAAGAGGGGCTGGGCGGGCCGCCGAACGCACGCTGCGATCACGTGCCGGACGAGCCGGGCAAGGAGATGCAGCACGACACGTCGGTGTACCAGGTGAAGCTGGCGGGCCAAGCGGTGAAGCTCAACGCCAGCCTGTTGTACTTGCGGTACTCCAAGCGTCGCTACCTGAAGTTCTACCGCGTGTTCAACCGCTTCTTCATGAAGTGCTTTTTTCACGAGGCGCTCTCGTTCTGGGAACATGCGGCATCCTGGTGCGTCATCGACAACACCAACCTGGCGCGGCTGCGCGGCAGCGGCAGCCAGGCGGTGATCGTGCCGGAGATGGTGGCGTTTGCCCAGGGCTACGGCTTCCAGTTCGTCTGCCATGCGATCGGCCATGCGAACCGAAAGGATTGGGTTGCATACTACACCTCTTTCGTGTTTTCAGAGAGAACCTTGCCAAAGCGTTCGGGGGCGGAGAGCTTCTTGCCTCGCCATGGGACGGGC
>JABWBD010000482.1 GCA_013360685.1 Pirellulales bacterium | reverse complement strand
GTCAAACAACGCAGGAACTGGTTCATGGGTAACTCGAAGGATCAGGAGAGGGGCCAAGGACCGGCGAACCAAAGTGTCGAGACTCCCGGAGACGGATGGCTGTAGGGAACGCCCTCCGTGACGTTCCACGAACCGGGGTGGATGCCCCATCGGTACTCCGCGGAACGCCACGGAGGGCGTTCCCTACAACTGTTCTCCTGGAACTTGTTATGTCGCCGGCTCTAATTCTTCTGCCGGCGGTCAAGCCAAACCGCTCCCACGATGATAACCCCTTTGACGATCTGCTGGTAGTAGGAAGAGACGTTGAGCAGGTCAAGCCCGTTGTTGATTACACCCATGAGCAACGCCCCCAGCAGCGTCCCGCCGATGCTCCCGACGCCCCCGGAAAGACTCGTGCCGCCGATCACCACGGCGGCGATGGCATCCAGTTCATAGCCGACCGCCGTATTGGGCTGCCCGGTCGTGGTGCGAGCAGCCTGCACGACACCTGCCAGACCCGCCAACGCCCCACAGAGCGTGTAGGCGAACGTCTTGACCCGCTTGACGTCGATGCCGGCCGCGCGCGCGGCGTTTTCATTGCCCCCGACCGCATACACATAGCGGCCCAACCGGGTATTGGCCAGCAAGGCCCAGGCGGCCAGCGACATGCCCGCCAGGATCAGCGCTGGAATCGGCACGTCCCATACATCGCCGGCCAGCCGGATCAAGTCCGGCGACATGTTCGAGACAGGACGCCCGCCGCTGGCAACCTGCGCCAGCCCGCGCGCCGCGGTCATCATTCCCAGCGTCGCGATGAACGGCGCCACACCGCCGCGCGTAACGACCAGCCCGTTGGTCGCGCCGCAGGCCGCTCCCGTCAGGATTCCCATTGCCACGGGCATCAGTACGGGGTAGTCGCCCGGATGGGCGAAGCCGGCCGCCACCACTCCGGCCAGTGCAACGACGGAGCCCAGCGACAGATCGACTCCACCGGTCAGCAACACGAACGTCGCGCCCACGGCCAGGATACCGTTGAGCGTGATTTGCCGAGCGACGATCGTCAGGTTCGCCACGGTCAGAAAACCGGGCGTTTTCGCAGTCAGGATCGCGATGATGAGCACGATCGCGATGACGATCCCGTATTGCCGCAGCAGGCGATCGGCGGCCGCCATGGCGCGGCGGCGCAGGGGATCCCTCGTATCACTGGGGCATTGCATGACTCAATACTTCCTCTTGCGATGTGCGGGACGGATCCAGCTCGGCCGCCACCAGGCCGTCGCGCATGACCAACAGCCGGTCGGCGAGCGAGAGCACCTCCGGCAGTTCCGAAGAGACCAGAACGACCGCCTTGCCTTCCCGTGCGAGTTGTCTGACCAGCCCATGGACCTCGGCCTTTGCTGCCACGTCAATCCCGCGCGTGGGTTCGTCGAGAATCAGGACCGCAGGACCCCTCAGAAGCGATCGAGCGATGACCACCTTCTGCTGGTTGCCGCCGCTGAGTTGGTCGACCGCCTGGCGAGAATCGGCCGTCTTGACCGAGAACGTCCGAATGGCGGCCTCGCACACCGCGGATTCCCTGGGGTGGCAAATCACCGGACCTGCGCAGCAGTCGGCCAACGAGGCCAGCGTGAGGTTGTGTTTGACAGACATCTTTGGGACCAGCCCGAATCCGCGGCGGTCCTCCGGGACCATGCCGATGCCGTGGCGCATCGCGTCGGCCGGGGAGTGGATCCGCACGACCTTCCCGGCGACCCGGATCTCGCCCGCATCCGCCGGCGCAAGGCCGAACACGGCGCTGACCAACTCGGTCCGTCCCGCGCCCATCAGTCCGGTGATGCCCAGGACTTCGCCCTGGCGGACATCGAAGCTCACCTTGCAGAAAGCGCCGGCTCGGCTGAGGCCCCGCACCGAAAGGGCCGTCTGGCCCTTGGGAGTCGGGGACCTCGCCGAGGCCGCGTCCACCGCCCGGCCGACCATCCTCGCAATCAGCCCCTGGCGGTCGATCTGTCCGGCCGGACAGGTCTCGACGTGCGAGCCGTCGCGGAGCACGGTAACCGTGTCGGCGATGCGGAACACCTCGTCCATCTTGTGCGTGATGTAGACCACCGCCGCGCCGCGGTCTCGCAGCACCCGGATGAGGCCAAATAGTGCCTCCGCCTCGCGATCGGACAACACGGCCGTGGGCTCATCCATGATCAGCACTCTCACGTCGTGCCCCAGCGCCTTGGCGATCTCGACCGTCTGCATCTGGGCCACGCTGAGGCGCCGCATTTTCCAAGTCAGGGGCAGATCGACGCCCAGCAGGCCCAACAATTGCCGCGCCTCGCGCTGGATGGCCCTCCAATCGATCCAGCCCAAGAGACGCGAAGCCGGCTCGCGCCCCAGAAGGATGTTCTCGGCCACTGTCAGATCGGGGACCGGCATCAGTTCCTGGTGGATCATGGTGATGCCGTGACGCATGGCATCGCGCGGGCTGCGGAGCATGATCGGCCGGCCGTCCAGCACGATCTCGCCCGAGTCGGCGGGGCACAGTCCCGCCAGCACTCTCATAAGCGTCGACTTGCCTGCCCCGTTCTCGCCCATCAGGGCATGGACCTTGCCCGGCAACAGGGTGAGTGAGACGTCGACCAGCGCCTTCACTCCGCCAAACGCCTTGTGGATGTTTCGCGCCTGGAGGATGGCAGCGCCGGTTGTGGGTGGATGCGGAGGCTGGCTGTGCGACGGTTCCAAAATGGCAGTGCCCACGAGCGACGAGGGCCGAAGATCGATGGCGTGAATTTCCCGATAATGCGTCGCCCGGACACCGCTCGAGCGATCCGCCTCCCATTCTAATGAACGAACGAGCCGGAATCCAGTTGTCGGCGTTGTGGTGCTGCGATTCCGACGTAAGGGGCGGCTTGGCGGCGGCCGAGCCGGGGCCATCGGGGGGCACGCGCTCATCGGTCTTCAGATGTCCCAGTTGGCCCTTCTGGGTCCTCCAGCCTTAGCCGAGTCTTCCTTTTGGTCGATCGTTTCCGGAGCCCACTCCAGATACTTCAGTGCGTCCCCAAAGCGACCGGCGCGGTAACAGGCAAGCCCCGCGTTCGCTTTCCGGTGACCTCGCACGGGCGATTGGCTGGCCTTGTTGGCGTTTTCTTCCGCCAATCGTGAAAGTTCGTTCCAATCCACGTCTGTGGCCTACTTGCGTCTCACCGTGAAAAACGTGCCGACGATATCCCGCACATCGATGCCGTTCTCGGCCGGCGCCGTGCGGTCGTAGACGACCAGGACCGTGTCCGGCCCGACGGGAACGACGCTGTTGTACGAGGACGTCGTGCCCCACGTCCCTTGCCCGTAGGCAAACGCTCCCTTCCACGTCTGCCCGTTGTCATCCGAGAAGACCAACTCGTTGCCTGGCCGGCCGTAGGTGCAGACGACGATGCCGTTGTCCAGCACGCACAGGTTCGGCCAGACACCCTTGTCGGCGGCGGGCGCGGGCTTGCTCCAGGTCTGCCCCTCGTCGCTCGATCGGCAGACGTAGAGCGGCGTGGGCGGAATGCCGGGCCGGCCGCCCGAGCGCATCACGCAGAGGATGTCGCCATTGGACGCGCGGGCCAGTCCCGCTTCGCAGAGCCCTTCCTGGCCGATCTTGGCGTCGTAGCCCGCGGCAATCGGGTTCCCCCACGTCTTGCCCTTGTCGGAGGAGAAGACGACGATCGTCCGGTACTTGATGAATCCCGGCTCGCCATATCCTTCCGACTTGGCCGTGTCGCCCTTGTAGTTGCCGTACATCGCGGCCATAAGTTTCCCGCTTTTCAGCCGGATGACGCCGTGGTCCATGAGAAAGCCCTGATTGACTTCGTCCGGTCCGCCATCGCCGCCGCAGGGCACGGAGAGGGGAATGTCCAGCACGCTTTGCTCCTCGGCAAACGTCTTCCACCCGTCCGTGGAGCGGCGCTGATTGAGGGAGTACTTCCCGTCGGGCCGCTTCCTGGTCCAGAAGCCGAGGCTGACGACCTCGCCGCCGTCCAGTTCGATGGCTGCGTTGGCGGGACCGGGCGGCCCGTCTTGCCAGGTTCGGCCGCCGTCGGTGGACCATCGTCCCGTTGCGGGAAGGAAGCTGCCGGGGCTGACGACGATTCGGCCGTCGGCGAACCGGAATGCAGACGGGTACCACTGGCCGCGCTGGATCAACACGGTCTCGCCCACTTGCACGTCGAGGCCCGGTATCTGCGGCGCTTCGATCTTCGACGGTTTCGCCTTTCTCATCTGGAAACGCATCGACTGCCAGAGGGCTTCTCCGGTATCCCTTGGCGACCCAGCCCCGAACTGCACGGCATTCCGCCCGTCCTCCGCGGGATGCACGAACTTGCCCTTCCCGTCGATGGCGAGCTTGCCGTCCACGAACACCTGCACGTCGGTGCCGCGAATGCAAACGCGGTAGGCATGGAAGTCGTCCGTGGTGTTCATCGGGTAGTCGAGCTTGGCGAACCAGAGGGCGATGCGGTCGGAGTAGAAGGAGACCGAGTCCTCGTGGATGCCGTCGGCGAAGTCGAGGCACTGGCCGCAGGGGCCGTCCGCCGATCGGATGAGCTTGACCCGGGCTTCCAGCTCCGTGGTGCCGTTTGGATCGGCGTTCCATCGCGCTCGGTACATCAGCATCCTGGTCGCACTGGTGTCGGTGATGCGAAGCGAGCCGTTTTCCATGACCGCGGTCGTGTCTTCGGAATTGGCGCCGACATTCGGCTCACAGACGGGTGCACGGGGCGCCTCGAGGAGCGTCACCCAGTGCGGCTCGGGAGAGCCGGCGGCGGCCCGATCGTTGCCGGCCAGCAACAGTGCACTTGTGGCGATCACGTGGAGCAGTCTGCGGCAGGAGTGAGTCTTTGAAGGCCCGAACAAAACGGGGACCGGTTCCCGGTCATTGTCCAAGGACCTCTGAAACCAAGGCAGAGCGAGGGTGCCTGTCTCCGTTTTTTCAGGGCCTCTTGGGGTGTCGGTCATGGCGTGGCTCCTGGATTGGGTCGTGGTGTGCACACAGTTGCCAGTTAGTATATCCCGTGCGTGTGCTTCGGTCCTGGGGTGTTTACCGGTGTTTACCCCAGGCTGCCCGGAAAATCATTGGGGGATGCCCCGCGCGGTAGGGACATAGTGAAAGCGTCGCCACGATTGACGGGACTTGACGATGTCGGCCAGATTCAGGGGTAGCGCAGGGCGGAGTTTACGCCGCCGGGCGTTCGGCTAAGCGGCTGTTCAAAAATAACTTGGTCACTGTGACTCATGCCGGTGCTGATGCGGCAAGATCGTGTAGTTCCATCGAGGCAGAACCCGATGCGGTTTGAG
>JABWBD010000481.1 GCA_013360685.1 Pirellulales bacterium | reverse complement strand
CGTGGAACTGAAACTCCGTCCCGGCTGGGACGTCCACATGCTCAACGCCGTCCGCCAGGAATTCCCCGTGGAAACCTTCCACACGGACATCGAAGGCACCATGCGGCTGGACCACATGGAACTGCTCTGCCGCATGGACGATTTCTCGATGGCAATGGTCGAGCAGCCGCTGCCGCCCGACGATCTCGTGGGCCACGCCATGGTCCAGGAGGCCATCCGCACCCCCATCTGCCTCGACGAAGCGATCACCACCGAGGAACAAGCCGACATCGCCCTGGAGCTCCACAGTTGCCGCTATGTGAACATCCGCGCGGGCAGGGTGGGAGGAATCACGCCCGCGGTCGGCATTCACGATGCCTGCCAGGACGCCCGCGTTCCGTGCCGAGCCGGTGCGACGCCGCAGAGCGCCATCGGCGCCCGCGCCGGTCTGGCCCTGGCCACCAAAGCCAACTTCAACTACCCGGTCGATTATTTTCCCTCGCAAGACGTCTTCCAGCAGGATCTTGCCGAGTCGCTTGCCACGGTGAAGGACGCATCGGACGGCAAGCTCCGCGTGAGCCTGTGGTCGGAGGCGGGGTTAGGCGTCGAGCCCAACGCCGAGTTGCTCGAGAGTCTCGCCATCAACCACGCAAGGATTGAAACCAACGACGAGATGAGGGATGAGTGAGCCGGGAGCGAGGAGCAGGAAGAAGACAGGAACACGGATCTTCGCTGATCCGCACTAGTCCTTTCAGCCTGGTAAAACCGCGCCGGACAAAGCGGATCCGTGTTCCATTTTCGGGGCGTTGTTGCCGTGGCTTTCCGGTCGGGAGCAGAAGGCAATCCCGGAGGACGACCAAGGCCCGCACGATCCAGAATAGCGGCAAAGGGATCGAGCAGTGGGTTTCCCTGAAGATTTTGCGGTGACACACTGGCCCTGGCGCGGCGAAGCCCCTATAGTGGGACGTGGGCCGTGTTCCCGAGCCTCTCCGCTGCCTGCGGCCGGGGCTTGTGCCTACGCCGGTTCTGACCGGCCGGGTAACCGTTCACGGCGGAAGAGAGAGGGACAGGTCCATATTTTCGGCCAACGTCTTTGCCGCCCAAATACGTTCACTCGCCGAAAAATGGACCAGTCCCCAACCACCCCGCGAACAGTTACCTGGCAGGTGCATTTGCCGCTCCCAGAAAGATAAGGATTCACGATGAAAGGAAGATCCGCCGCCCTCCTTTTCCTGGTGGCGCTCGGCGCCGTCACGGCGGCGCCTGCCGCCGAGACGAGGCCCAACATCCTTTTTTGCATCGCCGACGACTGGGGTCTGCACGCGGGCGTCTACGGCACTGCGTGGGTGAAGACGCCCGCCTTCGACCGCGTTGCCCGCGAAGGACTGCTCTTCAAGAACGCCTACACCCCCATGGCGAAGTGCGCCCCCTCCCGCGCCATTGCGCTCACCGGGCGGCACCTCTGGCAACTCGACGAGGCGGGCAATCACATGCCCTTCTTTCCCGCAGAATTCAAGAGCTGGCCCGAGGCGCTGACGGAGAAAGGCTGGTATGTGGGCATCACCGGCAAAGGATGGGGACCGGGTATCGCCAACGACGCCGACGGCAAGCCGCGACTGATTACCGGCAAGCCGTTCAACCGGCGCCAGGCCCTGCCGCCCGCAAAAGGCATTTCCAATAACGACTATGCTGCCAATTTCGCCGACTTCCTCGACTCGGCGCCGAAAGACTCGCCCTGGTGCTTCTGGTGCGGCGGATGGGAGCCGCACCGCGCCTATGAGTTCCAGGCCGGCGTCAAGAAAGGCGGGAAACAGCTCTCCGACATCGACCGCGTGCCCGATTACTGGCCCGACAGCGACACCGTGCGCCACGACATGCTCGACTACGCCTTCGAGGTGGAGCACGTCGACCGGCATCTCCTCCGCATGATGGCCAAACTTGAGAAGCGGGGCCTCTTGGACAACACCCTGATCGTCGTCACCAGCGACCACGGCATGCCTTTTCCTCGCGTTAAAGGCTATGCGTACCACGACTCCAACCACGTCCCGCTTGCCGTCCGCTGGCCGGCGGGCATCAACACCCCGGGACGCGCCGTCGAGGATTTCGTCGACTTCACCGACATCGCTCCCACGCTCCTCGATGTAGCCGGCATCGCCCACGAGGACAGCGGCATGGCGGCCATGACCGGCCGTAGCTGGCGGCCGATTTTCTCAAGCAACAAGTCCGGCCGCATCGTGGCGGAGCGGGACCACGTGCTGATCGGCAAGGAGCGCACCGACGTCGGCCGCCCGCACGACTGGGGCTATCCCATCCGCGGCATCGTCACCCGCGAGTTCCTCTACCTGAAGAACTACGAGCCGGCGCGGTGGCCCGCCGGCAATCCGGAGACCGGCTATCTCGACACCGACGGCAGCCCCACCAAGACCGTCATCCTGGACCTGGGCCGCCGGAACCGCGCGGACCGGTTCTGGCAGCTCAACTTCGGCATGCGGCCCGGCGAGGAACTCTATGCCCTCGCCGCCGACGCCGACTGCGTCCACAACCTCGCCGCCGACCCGTCGCACGCCGACCGGGCCCAATCCCTGCACGATCGCATGACCGCCGAACTCAAGGCCCAAGGTGATCCTCGCATGTTCGGCCAAGGCCACGTCTTCGACCAGTACCCCCCTGCCAGCAACTCCGGTTTCTACGAACGATTCCTCCGCGGCGAGAAACTCAACGCCGGGTGGGTCAACGAAACCGACTTCGAGAAAGACCCTGTCAAGCTGCCCTAAGAGGCCCTAACAGAACACCGACTGCCCTCACCCCCTGCCCCTCTCCCGAAACGGGAGAGGGGAGTTGAGTTAGAGCCTCTAGGAAACATCCACCAATCACCCGCGATCATCGAAGGAGACGCCCTCATGAAGTCCCCCTCCGCCATTGCCCTCTGCCTTCTGCTGACGTGTGCCGCGTCCCTCGCGCTCGCTGCAGACGCCCGGCCCAAGTTGACCGGACTTCTCCAGAACGAAGACTGCACCAATTTCTTCTACTTCCAGGATTTCCCGGCAGGGAAAGCGGGCGAGATGACCGACCGCTACGTAGATATTCTGGCCGGGGCGGGCGTGAGCGTCCTTATGTGCAACACCAACGCGCGGCGGACGAATTACCGCAGCGACGTATGGGAGGCGTTCTGGGACGGCTACGATCCGGACGGCCCGGACGATCAGCCCTTCCTGGCCGGAGTTCCGAAGGACGAAGTCAAGACCTACCGCAAGCTGATCGGCAACATGCTCGCCGTGCACCAGCAGGGAGTCGACTATCCCGCGCGGACCATCGCGCGGTGCCGTCACCACGGCATCTCGCCCTGGATTTCTCTGCGGATGAACGACGTCCATTACAACGACAACCTGGACCACCCGTTCCACGCGGCCTTCTGGCGAAAGCCCGAGCTCTTTCGGACCGGCTACAGCGGCTATTTTGCCCGCGCCCTGGACTATGCGCATCCGGAAGTCCGCGACCGGTATCGAGCACTGATCGCCGAGACGCTTGCGAGATACGACGTCGACGGGATCGAACTGGACTTCATGCGCGAGCCCTATCTCTTCAGCAAGGGCAAAGAGCAGGAAGGCAAACCGCTTCTCACGCAGTGGTTGACGGAAGTCCGCCGGCTCGCCGATGCGGCCGCCGCGCGCCGCAAGCACCCCGTCCTGATCGGCGTCCGCGTTCCGTCGAAGCCCGAAACTGCCTTGGCCCTGGGGCTCGACGCCGCGGCCTGGGCGAAGCTTGGCCTGGTCGACCTCGTCGTTGCCGCCCCCCGCTGGGCCACGCTCCAGTACGATCTTCCCCTGGCCGAGTGGCGCCGGTTGCTGGGCGATCGGGTGACACTGGCCGGAGGACTGGAAATCCGTTACGAGCCCTATCCCGGTGCACCGTCGCTGCGCATGGTCGATTCGGAGGATGCAGCCGGCGCGGCAGTATCCGTGCTGAGCGGCGGGGCGGACGTAGTCTACCTCTTCAATTACTTCCAGCATGGGCACCCGCACTGGTCGACATCCGAGTATCAGCGCGTGCTGAAGACGTTTTCATCGCTCGACGATCTGCTCAAGATGCCGCGCCGCCACGCAGTGACCTATCGCGACGTTGTGGCTTCCGACGAGGCCTACCAGCCGCCCTTGCCCGCCGGCGGCACAAAGTTCTCTTTCCCGCTCCCCTTGGGGCCGAAACCGCCCGCAGGTTGGAAAGCCGAAGCGCTAATCGAGGAAGCAGCGGCGGGAGCCAGCAGCGCCGCCCCGGCTGTTTTCGTCAACCAGATCGCGGCGGAACCCCGCAGCAATGAGACCACGAAGAGCGGAACCCGCCTCTTGACCTACTCGATTCCCGCCGAAGCATTGCGCGGCGAGAACCGGGACACGATCACAGTCAGCCGTGAAGAAAACACTCCGACGAAGATTCTCAGAGTGGAGGTGCGATTGTACCCCGGCTGAAGAGGCCGCCCGACGGGTCCCTCATCCCCTATCCTTCATCCCTGCCATCGCCAGCGCACCGTGGAGGACGACCTCCTCGCCTAGCTTTGCCGGGACGATCTGAAAGGTGGCGGCCAGCGGCGGGAACACGTACTGACTCACGTAGGCGCGCAGCGGCTTGAACCAGAGGTCTTCGCCGACCAGAGCCACCCCGCCGCCGACCACCACGATGCTTGGGGCCAAGAGAGTTGCCATCTGTGCGATGCCCCAGCCGTAGGCGCGACAGGCGCGGTCCAGGGCATCCCGGGCAATCCTGTTTCCTTCGGCCGCGGCCCGGGCGATCAGCCGGGTGTCGAGGCGGTCCGGCCGGCCGCTGCAGCGCGCCACGAGATCGTCGATGTCGTTTGCGGGATGGGATGGGTTGCGCAGCGCCATTCGCACCGTTTCCGTAATACCCCAGCCGCTGGCCAGGGATTCCAGCGTTTGCGACGAGGTTGCGCAGTCCAGTCCGGGCCGGAGATGCCCGATTTCCGAGGCCACGCCGCGATGGCCGGGATACACCTCGCCGTCGATCACCAGCGCTCCGCCGATGCCGCTGCCGACGTTGGTGTAGAAGACGATTCGCTGTCCCTGCCCGGCGCCGAAGCGGGCCTCGGCCAGGCCGGCCATGTCCGAGTCGTTGCCCAGCGCCGCGGGGAGTCCCAGGGTGCGGCGGCACCAGTCGGTCAAAGGAAAGTCGTCCCAGCCTTCCACTTGATGGCTCTTGATCGTCCGTCCGGAAACCGAGTCGACCGGTCCGCCGAAGCCGATGCCGATCGCGCGGATTGCATGCCGGCCGATGAGCGGCCGCGCCAACGCTTCGATCTGGCGGCGGATGCCCTCGGCGCCGGCGCGAGG
>JABWBD010000480.1 GCA_013360685.1 Pirellulales bacterium | reverse complement strand
CGAAAACACGACCGACTACCTGAAGGAGCTTCTCCGCCGCATGATCCGCGAGCGGGCGAGCGACATCCACGTCGAGCTGATGACCAACACCGTCCGAATCCGCAAACGCATCGACGGGGTCCTGTCGGACCACGGGTACCTTGCAAAGGACGCGAACAATTCGCTGGTGCAGGCCATCAAGACCGCCGCCCGGCTCAACATCTCCGAACGCCGCCTGCCTCAGGACGGGCAGTTCAGCGATGAGCTCGGCTCCCGAAAGTATACGTTCCGCGTCAGCACCGTTCCCGGGCAGTTCGGGGAAAACTGTGTGATCCGCATCCAGGATGAATTCTCCAACATCCGCAGTTTTGGCGAACTGGGACTGCTGGCGGATGACATCGCAATCCTGCGGGAGTTGTTGGCCCTGCCCTACGGACTCCTCTATTGGACCGGGCCGACCGGCTCCGGCAAGACCACTCTGATGTACAGCGCCCTCGCGACGCTGCCAACCCGCGAACTGAAGATCCTGACTGCGGAGGAACCGGTCGAATACGTCATTCCGGACTACACCCAGGTCACGATCAACGACCGCATTCGCAACGAGTCCCACGCACTGAGCTTCCGCGACATCCTGCGCGCCTTCCTGCGCCAGGATCCCGACGTGATTCTCGTCGGCGAGACCCGCGACGTGGAGACGGCCAAACTCGCGATTCAGGCGGCGCTCACCGGTCATCTCGTCTTCTCCACCCTGCACACGAACACGGCAACGGGCGCCATCTCGCGGCTGCTTGCGTGGCGGCAGGACGGCATTGAGCCCATTCTCGTTGCAAGCGCGGTCCGCGCCGCCATCGGTCTGCGGCTCATCCGACGGGTCTGCCCGGTTTGCCGCCGTCCCCACCCGCACGCGGATGCCCTGCGCCGGCAATATCGGTTGCGCGAAGACGCAACGATCTTCGCCGCCAATCGGAACGGTTGCTCCGAATGCCGCGGCGGCTACCGCGAACGCATCGGGATCTTCGAGATCTTTCGATTCGATCAAGCCACCGAAGAGATCACGGCAGGAGCGAACGAGCATGTCATCCGCCAGCTCCTCATCGAGCGCCACGGCGCGCGCACGCTCCGCGACGACGGTTTGCGCAAGGTCGCCGCCGGGCTCACCACGATCGACGAGGTCCTGGCCAATCTGCTATGAAACCCGCGTCCCGCCGCGCTTTCACGCTCCTGGAGGTCCTGGCCATCGCCGCGATTCTCACGCTTCTCGCCGGCATTCTGATTCACGCCATCGGACGGGTCATGGACGCGCCCCGCGCCACGGCCGTACTGCACCGCGCCCGCACGTACGCCGCCCTGATCCGGGAAATCGTGAATCAACCTTCGTTCGGCGGCCGTCTTCCTCTGACACGGAGCGGAAACGGAGGCGCCGTGCCGGCAACCGGCCTTCTCGCCGCCGCCTCCGACACTGTCCGGGACATCGCGTGCAGCTTCGACCTCATCCTCACCGGACAGCGGATCATCGAACGCTTCGAAGAGGTCGAATATGGCGGGATCCAACGACCGATCCTCGGCATCCAGTGGAACTCCGCCGCGCGCGCCTTCGCCGCGGCACCTGACACGGCCGCGACCATCGCCGCGATTCCGGCAGCCATGACATGGCAGCGAATCGAATCGCGCCTCAGCGACCCCTCCCTGTCGCCGGAGATCGCCCAGGGCGCCAATTTCCAGACCCTGCCCGGACTGAACCTGCCGCCGCAATGCGTCGTCGTCTACTGGCGCTTTCCCCGGGCGACCCAGTCCTTCGCCGAGGAACTGGCGAAAGCCGCGAACAAACCCGAACACCGGCCGGCCGCCGGCGCGCCCGCGACCGTCGGTCCGGTGGCTTATGCCACTCCGGTCGGCGGCCGGACCGACGTATTCGTCTACCTCCTACATCACTGACTTTCCTCTGCCATGAAAATACACCCCAAACTCCGCCAGTTGCAGCCCGGGAGCCTCAGGCTCCCCGTCCGCCGGTCCCGCCGCGAGGCGGGTTTCACCCTCGTCGAAATCCTCACCGTCGCCGCCATCATCACGTTCCTGGTCGGGATCACCATCGCCGGTTTGACCAAGGGCACCGAAAACGGTCGCGCCTCGGCCGTCGCCGGCGCGATCAGCCAGATCAAGGGGGCAGTGAAACAGTTTGCCGACGAACACGGTGGCGTCGTTCCGATCACGGACTCCACCACGGCCACGGCGATCCCCACGAGTGGCACGACGCTCAGCGGCTCGACGGCCACAGTGCTCAGCCGGGCCATCATTCTGGACACCGTGCTGCTCACCGAGCGCACCGCCGATCGTGCGGTACAGCTCCCAGCCGGGCCGAATCCGCGGCCAGTCAACCCGACCGCCGCCGACATCCTGTGGGACCCCGCACTGCAGCGTTTCCGGATGAATCCAGACGCCGTGCCTACGCGGGACTACTCCCTCTGCAACCGGCTGGAGTGCCAGGCCGTAACCGCCACCAGTCCCGAGACGGCCCTCGGTTCGAACTTCATGCTCGACGGAGTCAACGGACTTCCCGCCGGTCGGCGGGTGGTCGCGGCGATCATCCCGGGTTGCCCCGCCAGCCTCGCCCTGCGCATCTCCGAAAAGCTCGACGGAGAACGTTTCAGCACCAACGAGACGACCCTCGACCGGCAGGGAGCGGTGGTCTACAACACGCCGTCCAACGGCGTGACCGACGTGTACATCTATATCGTCGACCTCTAAATCGTCGGCCCGTTCGCGCCGCCGCCCTTCCGAGCCCGGGGCGGGGCGCGGGCGGCGCCCCCGTCGGCAATCGCCTTTCTCATCCCCGTCGCTGCAAAAGCGATCGCGGGGCGGGTTGCGATGCCCGTCCCCCTTTGATCGATGAAACCCGCCATCCTCGCCATATTCGGACATTCGCTCCACTACGTCAGCGCCCACTCCGCCCACAGCCGTCAGGCGCCCGAGGGCGCCGAACTCTCCGGCGCGGTCCGGCAACTGCTCGCCGAAGCGGCCGAAAAGCCCAAGTGCCTCGGGCTGGTCTATCAGCCAACCGATCTTCAAGTCGTCGCCGCGGAATGCGCCAACGACTCGCGGCCCAAGCTCCGGGCCTATTTTGCCGGCGAACATCGCGAACTGACCAACCCGGCCACCCTGTGGGGGGCAACCCGGCCGTCGCCCCATCTGGACGGCAAGTTCGCAACTCTGCTTCATTACGAGTCTCGTCCCCGCTTGGAGCATCTCCTGCAGGTTCTGGAGGAAAACGGTCTCCGCGTTCGTGTCGCCGTCCCTCCGGCCGCTGCCCTGATCAGCCGTACGCGAAACGGCCAGCTCGACCTGGCGATCCTGGCCGCCGGCGACTGCTACCTCTTCTACCATGTGAACGAACTCGGGATTCCGGCCGGCCGTTTCGGCCGTGGTTTCGATACCCTGCACGAATTCTGCGGCGTTGCCCTCGCCAGTCGAAAGCGCCCTCCGACGCGGGTGCTCGTCGTCGCCGACCAACCACCGCAAGCACTGATCGATCTCCTCGAAACCCACGCACTCCAGGATCAGGCGCAGGTGGAAACCTGGCCGGACTTCCTGCGTTCAGTCGAATTCGTCCCGCACGACCCGGCCAATCTCGCGCAGCGTCCCTTCAAGTGGCAGTCCTGCCACACGCTCAACACGCTGGCCGCAACCCTGGCCCTCGCCGCCGGTGGAGTAATCTGGGACGATGTTTCCACCCGGATTCGGATGCACCGCATCGCGCTGGAAATCGACCGGCAGCGGAACGAGCTCAGCCGCGACATCGCGCGGCTCGCCGTGATCGAGAAACGCTATCGCGAGACCGAAGCCCGCCTGGCCGCGGTGCCCATTGCGAATCCGCGACCGAGCCTGCTGCTCGATGCGATCACCCAGACGCTGCCACCGTCCCTGCAGCTTCTCGCCTGTCGATATCAGGCCGGAAAATTCTCCCTCGAAGGCCTCGCCTTCGATGGTCTCGGCCGGGAGAAGGGACCGTATTCGGGATTTGTCGAGGCGCTGGGCAACGGATCGCGTCCCTGGACACTTCAGCCCACCAAACCCGCGCTTGCCGCGTCCCATTGGACGCTGCACGGCAGCTTTCTGCCATGAAACCCGCCACCTTCGCCTGTCTGCTCTCCACTGTACTCCTGGTCGGAAGCTTGACGGTTCGCCTGTTCCGCCCAGCCCAAACCACCTCCACCGACCCGGAAATCAGATCCCTGGAGGAGCGGTACCGTTCCTTGGCCGGATTTTCAGGGGCGATGGCCGAAATGGATGCAAAGTCCGAACGAGTCACCGCCGCGCTCTGGACGCCGTCGGCGCTGGAGTCGATGATCACAGGACTCCCTCCCGGCTGGGTCGCGCGTTCCATCGCGACGGAGCACCGCCACGGCATCACCTTCCGACGTATTGCTTTTTCCAAAGAGGCGACGCTCCGCGATTACCCGGAATTCCAACGCGTCCTGAAAAAAATCGAGGAACCCGCTGCCACGCGCATCGATTCCGTGACCCTGACCGTGAACTCCGACGGCCGACGCTTCGCCACCGCGCTGATCACCGCGACACTTCCCGTCAGTCCAACCCAAACCCCATGAGCCATAACCTGAACAGCATCACCCTTGAGGTGAACGCAGCCACCGACCTCGTCGATCGCGGAGATTTCGCGACCGTCTTTGCCATCCATCATCGCTTCGCCGGCACCGGCGCCAATCGCGAAGCCCGTACGAGGGACGTGCCGATCTCGGTTCTCTTCGGCGCCGGCACGGTCGCCCTGGCGCGCCGGGTGATCCGCAAAGGAAGTCACTTCGCAGTGATTGGTGAACTGGATTACGTGCGCCGGCAGGACGCCGCGGCAGGGGTGAAAGAGTTCCACTCCGTCCGCGCGGACCGCCTTTCGCCCTACCCCCGGATCGAGAAAACGAACGACAAGGCCCAATCCCGTACTCAGCGGTCATCCCGACCCGGTCCTTCCCAGACATGAACACGATCGCCGAAAAATGCCAGGGACCCGTGCAATGCGTGAAGGCGATTGTGCGCGAAAAGACCGGATGCGAACTCACCGACCAGGAAATCATCGACCTGCACCTGCTGGCGCTGGAACCCGCCGTGTTGGCCCGGTCCATCGTGTTCAAGCTGACCGGAAAGGACTCCGAGCTTGCCGAGGATGGCGACGACGAATGCGAGGTGCACACGCCTCATCAATCACCATAACTAAGAACTTCGTAAGTCTTGCATCTTCCCGTCTCTGTGGTATGCTCTCTGCCAATTCTGGATCGCGACGGTTCGTTTGCAGCGACCACCGCGATCCGGCCCGGCCACTCATCACCCCGCACCGGGCAACAAACGCG
>JABWBD010000072.1 GCA_013360685.1 Pirellulales bacterium | reverse complement strand
ATTGAAGCCGAACTCCCTTGCTATGAATTGCTATGATGCTTGACTTGCGACCCCGCGGAAATTCGGAGAAAATGCAAACGCAACCTGCGGAAAAGAAGCCCTATGCAAACCCGACAATCGCTTTGCGGAGCGTCGTTCGCCGCGCGTCAGCCCGTCTGGCCTGAGGCCCATTGTAGCTTACTCAGGCCGGATCTGTCGCCCATACACTTTCACACAACTGACGGAAATCCTGCAGTCGGCACCGCCCAGCTCGTCACAGCGCAATTGGAGACGGTTGACTCCCTTCGTCAGTGCGGGCAACGGTTCGGCGAATTCCCCTTTGAGAAGGGGCTGCCCTTTCTCGACCAGTGTCCAGCTTCTTTCATCGCGGCACCGCAAGACCTGTCCGCTGGCCATCACAGCCGGCATGCTCAGCTCCCGGCCGTTGACGACCAACGTCGGCTTGACCTTGTTTGCCCCGATTTGTTCGACGGCGATGTCGAATTCAAGCGTCGCCTGGTCCCCGGGGCTTGCGCCGCCTTCGTCCCGCAACACGGAGGTCCAGCAGTTGTCCCGGCCGTCGAATCGGGTGATGACACGAGGCATGTCGTACTCGTATCGGAGCTTCGACCAATCAACGTCCGCGGCGCGTGTACCGAAGGGCTCGCCCAGTGCGACCGCGGATACGACTGCCCGGCCGGGTGCGGCGCCGGGAGAGACGCAGCCAAACGCAATCTGGTTGATGCCGGCATTCAGGACCGGTATCCCCTCGGGGCATTCCGGCCGGAAACGGCTGCGCAGCGCCCCGCGCTGATCGTAGTGTACGCCAGCTCCATCCTCATCCAACTCAAGCAGGTCCCCGGAGGAGATCGCTACCGGGACCCGCAACGGCTTACCGTTGACGGTCAGGGCAACGTCTCGGAGCGTGGTGTCAACCGCCGTCATCCCCACGATTGGTCCGACGGTGACGTCAACCCGGCCTTTGGCCGGGATTTGGTTCAGCAGCAGGTTGATCTCCGAGACGCGGGCGGTTTGCAGGTCGCGGTGGCACAGCTCGTAGCCGGCGCCGCGCACATAGGGCCACTTCAGGCCGAAAGCGCGATCGCTGTCACGTTCCCGGAACAGCAGCTCGCAATAGCGCCAGCCGGTGAAATCCAGGTCAACGTAGTGCTCGGAGATCGCCGCGCCGAACGTGCGGTCAGTCCGGAACTGCACGTTGAGGACGGCTCCGCTGCCGTCGCCCTTCACCCAGAGCCCGACGCCGGAGCAGGCGCCGATGTCCCGGTAAGGGAACTTGTAGGAGGTCCCCAGGCTCGTCCAGGCGCCAACGGAGAAATCGTTCCTGTTGACGGCCTGAATCCGGAGGTTTCGCGGGCCTCCCGTCACGTCCGCGGTCTCGGTCAGGAGCTCCTGCGTCACGTTGACGGCGCAGTCCCGGTTGGCGATCAGCGACGCGTCGCTGAAGTCGATGATCGGCCGCGGCGCGGCGGGGTCGGGCGGAAGGGGGGACTGCAGCACCTCGATGCGGACCCGGAACGATTGCTGCCCGCCGGGGTTGTCCACCGTCCATTGCGCCGGCTCCGCGGCGGACACGACCGCCTTGTGTGGCAAGTACTCGACCGGCGTGAATTGCCAGGTGCCGCGGTCGCTGAGGCGCAGGCGGAGGTCCCTGCCGGGCTCGCGAACACGGTCGATGGTCGCCTGGTCGAAGTAGTTGGCCAGGCGGTGTTGCTCGTACCAGCCGATGACGGTGAGCATGTCTATCGCCTGGGCGTTTGCGGGGGCGCCGCCAACGCGAAGGCCTCCCAGGGACATCGAGGCATCCAGGGCCATGTTTTTCGCCATCCAGTATTCCGTCTCATCCAGGTACTGCCTGCGGTGGCGAAGCCCCGGGCCGTTCAGCGACCACCATCCCATCTGCGGCTCGAGCAGGTCGTTCATCCGCGCGAGCCCGGCACTGCTGACGTGCTGGTCCTGAAACGGCTTCCAGGCGCAGTGTGCCGAGTCCCAGGCGCCGGTGCGCGAATGGAACCACCAATTGTGATGTCCCCAGTTGCTGGCCTCGTTGAGACAGTCGCGGTTGAATTTGCGGAAGGTCGTCCAGCGCATGCAGTTGTCGGGATACCCGACGCCCATGCCCTCCGCCCCGTCGAAATAGAGGAAGTCCGCCTTGCAGGTGTTGTACGCGCGGGCAATGTCACCGGACAGCTTGTCCATCAGGCCGCTTCCGGGAACGGGATAGAAGGCCAGATAAACCTGCTTGAGAAACTCCGCCTTAACGCCGGCCGGATGGTCCTGGGCCTGGGTGCCGAAGGCTCCGCGCGTGCACTTGCCGAAGAAGTACGGCTGCTCGCGGGAGATCGCCGTGTACTGGACCAGTTCGGTACCGATGCGGAACACGTTGGTGGCGCCGTGGTAGGTGAACACGGTCGAGTGCTGCTCGACCGGCGGTTCGTTGACATACAGGGTGTCGTCGGCCTTGCCGAAGTCTCTGGCAAGGGTGTAGGTCGCCAGGGAAATCAGTTCCTGCGAAGGCACTGGGGTGATGTAGGGCGATTCGGTGCGAATGCAGCCGCTCAAGGTGTGCAGACCCAGCTTGAAGCCTGCCGCGTGCAGTCGGTCCGCGGCTGCCACCATCTCGTCCATGCCGCCCGAAAAGTTCTTGGGGTTGGGCCGGTAGTCCCCGAACGTGCGAAACCACGGCTCCCGAAAGTGAAGGATGCCAAAGCCGCCGCGACGGGCCAGGTCAATCCAGGAATCGGTGTCGGTAAATGCATCCTGGACAAACAGGTACGACAGGCGGGCCATCGGCGATTCCGACGCCCACGGCCCGCCATGCTGCGATCGCGGCACGTCCTCCTGGGTGGCCATGGCCTTCAGCATCGGGCGCAATTCGGACCGCGGACCTGCCGCCAGGCCCGCGCTGTACCCGGTCAGGCCAAGGTCGGCGGAGGTGCTTGCGCTCATCGCGGTGCTGCAGTTGACCTCCAAATCCAAAGCTCGCAGGGCGATGCCGGAGTCGTCGTCGGATACCAGCCCCGCGAACCCGCCGCGGTACCGGTTCACACCCGGGGCACACTGGAAGAAGACGAACGACGTGACCCGCGGGACCGTGACCTCCAACGCCGTGAACTTGAGGTAGTCGCCCTTGGACTCGCAGCGCAGCCTGGCATGGCCGTCCAGCCCCGGAAAGGTTGCCGTCAGAATTCCGTTGTCAACCGACATCTTGTGACACTCGACGTTGCGGTTGCCCTCCAGGACAACCGTAACCATGGGCGTCTCGGCAGCCAGCAGTTCCCTGGCGCGCCCTTCCTTTCCCGAGGCCTTCTGCAGAAGCGAAGTGACCCGACCGGCTTCGTTAAGCGTTAATGTAGCGCACCGCGTTTCAAAGGAGGCGAGCGTTCGGGGTTGGACCGGGGCAACCACCTTGATCTCACCGCTGTCCCGCCCCTTGCGCTCGGCCAGAAGTGTGACTTCCGCCGAGGTCAACGCCCGCTTGTAGAGGCGCACCTCGTCGATTAACCCATCGTGGCTCTTCTCGGTGTTCCACTGCCCGAGCACCAGTGGATCGGTAAAGCCAATGGGGTAATGCCACGTGGATTGGCCGACCTTCTTCCCGTCCATGTACGTGGTGACATTTGGCAAGCTGAATGTCGCTGCCAGGTGCGTCCATTTCCGCAGCGGAATCCGCGCCATGCCGCAGCTCCCCTCTTCCCACCGATCGCCAACCTTCCCGGCCCGATGTCCCCGCCGCCCCAGGCGGAACGACAGGTTGTCTTCGTTGACAAAAAACATGAACCCGCCCGGACTCCAGCCGCCTGTCAAAACGTTCGGGTACTTCCCATTCAGGCCGTTCCAGTAGACCCACACCGACACCGTCATCTCGGTCGCTCCGTCCAACGCGACGATGTTCGGGATCACCAGGTTGGAGTTGAGCTTGCCGATGCTGACGGCGGCGCCGAACTCCCCGGTAGCCCACCCCACCCGGTTGAGAACGGCGTGTGCCCGGTACGGCCCCCTGTCCGCCGATTGCTCGCCCTGGCCTTCGTTGAACGGCCAATACCCGATTAAACCCTCATCGAGGGAAGATGCGGCCGGCGTCGATGACGCGGCACACTCGCAGACGAGCAAGGACGCCAAAACAATGCTTCTGCGGATCATGGTCACTCCTTCAAGGGCACACTTCGCTGCGCTGGGTTCCTTGCTCGTGCGACGTCCGCCGGAACCCTTACACCGCGGGCCGATAGTCGTCATGATGAACCACAGAATTGCGCTCGTCAACCGCCCCAAGAACGGGCCAGAAGTGTCGCGCGGACCAAGCTCCCGCAGATTGGCCTGGCGCGGCCGGCAGCCGGCTGGGATGTGGTCGTCGGCGAACGTTCCGACAACTTCGCGAACTGCGCAGGTGGCGTGGCGGAAGGTCGCGGCAACTCGCGGTTGAGTCAGGCGAGTCCGTTGGACCACGAAAGGAATGCTCAGGCCGTTGATTTGAGGTGTCAACAAGTCTATGCTGATTCCGTTTGCTGGAAGCCCGGCTTTTTCGACATACTCGCACCAAGAGGACGACCATGAACCCGTTCAAGAAGGCCATCTCGGTCACGCCGTGCGCAGCGCCCGCTCCCAGTCATCTGCGATTGACGCTGTTGCTCGTCTTATTGACGGCGCAGGTCCTTCCGACCATGGCCCTGGCACAAACCTGTCGGTTGAACGCCTCCTGGCCAGCCTTTGACTACGACGGGAAACCAGCGCAGGCGGACGGCTCGTGTTCGAAAGCGACTGTGGCGGGTTCGCAGATCGAGACGCCGGGCTATGCCGCCCAGACGCGAACGATGACCGCCGTGGATGGAAGACTTCAAGTTCGGCTCGACGGCAAGAGCTACAAGGGCTTCCCCGCGGAGGAATACGCCGTCTTGGTGACCAGTCTCTCGAAGACGGAACCGACGGGAATTGTCGCCAACTTCCGGTCGCTCAAGATTTCCCTCGACAAGCCGGAATCGAGCAAGCCGGTCGTGCTCCATGTCCTCCGCGGTTCCACCTGCAAGGCGACCGACTTCATCCCGGAAGCGTCTTCGATCGAAACCGGAAAAGAAAGAATCCTGACGACGACGTGCGGGCGTTCATCGAACGACTTCATTCCGTTCCTCGAACTGAGTCTCGACGACCAGAACGGCTATCTGTTTGCCGTAGGCTGGACCGGATCGTGGAAGACGCGGTTTGCGAATACCGGCCAGGCGGTGGAGGTCGAGATCGGCATGGAGCGGACCAACTTCCGGCTCCTGCCCGGAGAAACGACCCGCCAGCCGTCCGTCCTCGTGCTGGCCCGCAAGAACCAGACGCGGCGGGAATTCAAGACGCTGGTCCACCGGTTCATGCTGGAGAACAAGGTCCCCCGCGATCCGAAAGGACACATCATCCCGCCGATTCTGGCGGTGGCGTCGGGAGGCGGGAACAAGACGCCGAAAATGATGGCGGACATCCTGCAATACTCCCTCGACAACAAAATACCGTTCGACACGTACTGGGTCGATGCCGGCTGGTACGGCGCGCCGCACGAGGACGAACTGTATTCCAACTGCGGACCGAACTGGTGGAAGTACGTCGGCGACTGGCGGGTCAACACCACCACGCATCCGACCGGCGACCTGCTGCCGATTGCCAACGCAGTCCACAAGGCTGGCTTGAAGTTCCTGCTCTGGTTTGAGCCGGAACGCATGACCGATTCCGCGCCCATCCTGCAGACGCATCCGGAATACCGGCACGGGCAGTTGGTCGACTATAGCAATCCCGATGCACTCCGCTGGATCCAGGATACCGTTTACGGAATCATCGCGAAGCACAAGATCGATATCTACCGCCAGGATTTCAACATGGACCCCGGCCCCGTCTGGCGCGGCATGGATGCAGCCGACCGCATCGGCATCGCCGAGGCGAAGCACATCACCGGGATGTACCAATTCCTGGACGACATGCGGGCGCGATTCCCGGACATCCTGCAGGAGAACTGCTCGTCCGGAGGCCGACGCATCGACATCGAGATGATCTCGCGGGCCCACACGTACTGCCGCAGCGACTACTACATCGGGCGCAAGCCCGGCGATACGGCGTTCATTCTGGGGCAGAACGCGACGCTCAACCTCATGCCGTATCTGCCGTTCCAGGGCTGCGAGTTCAACTGCGTGCCGGTGGGCGACGACTACGCGGCCTTCAGCATCATCTCGTCGGGAACCGTCATCACGCCGTCCGATTTCGACGGCGGCATCATCCGCCGCAAGATCACCGACAACGAGACGGCTTGGTTCAAGAAAGTCTTCGATGTCGCGGTCCGCATGCGGCCGCTCTACATGGGCGATTTCTATCAACTGACCGACGAAACCGGCGCCGGCGACGACGTCTGGTGTGCGTGGCAATGCCACCGGCCGGACCTGAAAGCGGGCTTCGCGATCGTCTTCCGGCGGGGCGCGGCGGCGGATGAGTCCCGCACCTTCCAACTTGGAGGAATCGATCCCAATGCGACGTACCAGGTAGACGGCTACGACGGCTCGAAGAAGACGGTGCCGAGTTCCGAACTGAAGGACTGGACGGTCACAGTGCAGCCGCGGTCGTTTCAATTGGTGTTCTACCAGAAGCAATGAATGGGCATTGAATGAGATCGGAAGGTATAAGGATGAGGACCGCCCACAACAGAGGATTCGTAATGGACAACCCGGTTCCGGCCATGAGACGTTCGATGATCTGGCTTGGTCTTGTGCAGGTACTCGTTCCTTCGCTCGTTCGTGCAGACGTAACAACCTATCCTGCGCCGGCAGGGGAGGCGATTACTGGCGCTTATGCCGTCACGGTCCACGGTAAGCCGGTCGATGTGTATGCCGCGCAAAGCGAATTCTTCGAGGGAGATTACTATTTTGCGACGTGTGACTTCTCGGGCTGGACTGTCAGGATTGCCAGAATCTTGCCGTCCGCGACATCATCCTGCGCAATCCGTGGAGTTGGACCTTCGTGACGCGGAACTGCGACGGAGTTGTGATCGACAACATGAAGATCTGCGGTTCGCGCATGATCAACGACGACGCGTTGGACTTGGTCAACACCCAGAACGCCACGGTCCGCAACTGCTTCTTCCGCACCCAGGACGACAGCATCGCCATCAAGGGGCTGGCAAAGATGCCCCGCCCGTGCGAGAACATCCTTATCGAAGACTGCGAGTTCTGGACGGATGCGATCACACGTCTGGATTATGACCGGGTTTCGAGCTGCGGCATTTTCTATCTTCAGGCCGCGTACTGGAAGGCGCGCCGCTGCGCGCTGATGAAGTGAAGCCGTGTGACCCGGTGAAGTTGCACACGACAAGAGGAGGACTTTGCGATGAATACCCTGACGCGGCGTCAAGGCGGCAACCAAAGCGGGTTGGGTCTCCGAGCCGACCCGACCCGGTCGGGACAGAGTCCCAACCTGCGACGATGCGCGCTCGGCCTTCTCCTCCTGCTGGGCATCGTCGCAACAATCCTGGGCAGTGCCTGCTCCGTGGGAACTGCGGGAGAGGAGGCCAAGAGGCGTCCGGACGTGGTTGCCGTCTACTACCCTCACTGGCACAGCTACGATCACGGCAGCGCGTGGAAGGGTGAAGGCTGGACCGAGTGGGAAGGCGTGAAGGCCGCCGTGCCCCGCTTTCCCGGACACCAGCAGCCGCTGCGGCCCACGTGGGGCTACTTCGACGAGAGCGATCCGAAATGGTCGGCTCGCGAAATCGGCCTGGCGGCCGACCACGGGATCGACGTCTTCTTGTTCGACTGGTACTGGTACAGCGGCGTGAAGAACATGGAGGAGGCCTTGGAGCAGGGCTTCCTGAAAGCCGCCAATCGAGACCGGATGAAGTTCGCACTCATGTGGGCCAATCATCACCGCCGGGATCAGTTCTGCCCGGACCTGGCCAAGGAGCGGACCGTGTGGCTTCCCTCGCGCCATTCGCCGCGCGACCTGGAGCGTGCGCTGGACTACTGCGTCGAGCATTACTTCCGGCAGCCGAACTATTGGCGCGTAGATGGGCGGATGTTCTTCAGCATCTTCCAGGCCACGGAATTCGTGAAGCAACTGGGCGGACCGCAGGAGACGGCCCAACTGTTGCAGAAGATGGACCATCGCCTCGGCCAAACCGGCCTGCCGCCGATACATTGGAACGGCATGGTGGCCGATCCGAAGTCGGCCGCGGTCCTCCAGGAAGCGGGGTTCTCGAGTACCAGCCGCTACAACGTGAATACGACGGGCAAAGCCGGCCCCGACCTCATCGAGCAGTACGAGGATCTCATGCAGGCGCACCGGGATCACTGGCAGAAGATGACGGCGGAATCGCCGCTGGTGAACGTGCCCGTGGTGACGACCGGCTGGGACGTCACGCCGCGCTGCCGCCAGGAAGTGCCCTGGCCGTTCCCTGTGGCGCCGACGAGCGGGAAACGCGAATATCCCTACGGTCCGGTGGTGGTCGGAAACACGCCCGAGCGGTTCGAGCAACTGCTGCGCGATGCGGCTCGGCACGTCGAACGGGATCCGCGTCAGCCGTTCGCGGTACTCATCAACGCCTGGAACGAATGGACGGAGGGCTGTTGTCTGTTGCCCGAAGAGCGGACGGGCACCGCCCGCGTGGAGGCCGTCAAGCGGACGTTCGGCGCCCAGAGCCGCTGAGAGACTGCGCCCGGCCGACGCTGCGTAAGCACCGCTCGCGAAATTGGTATCCGATCTTGTGCGGGGACATTTGCTGCGGAGGTGAAACATGCATCGACTGATTCCGACACTCCTCGTCATCCTGGCCGGGCCGGCCGTTCGGGCGGCGGAACCTCCGGCGCCGCTAGTGCCCGTTCCGTCTCCGCAACAACTGCGCTGGCAACGCGCGGAGATGACCATGTTTCTACACTTCGGCGTGAATACGTTCACCGACCGCGAGTGGGGCGACGGCAAGGAGTCGCCCGACGTGTTCCACCCCACCGACCTGGACTGCCGGCAGTGGGTGCGTCAGGCGCGGGCGACCGGGTTCGGGATGATGATCCTCACGGCCAAGCATCACGACGGGTTCTGCCTGTGGCCCAGCCGCTTCACCGACCACAGCGTCCGGTCCAGCAAGTGGCAGGATGGCCAAGGCGACGTCGTGCGCCAATTCGTCGAGGCCTGCCGCGAAGGGCAGATGCCGGCCGCGTTCTACCTGTCGCCGTGGGATCGCCACGAACCAAGTTACGGCGACAGCCCCCGCTACAACCAGCACTTCGTCAATCAGCTCACCGAACTGCTGACGACCTACGGCCCGTTCGCCGAGGTCTGGTTCGACGGAGCGTGCGGTGAAGGGCCTAACGGCAAGAGGCAGGAGTACGACTGGCCGAGCTACTACGGCACGATCCGCAAGCTCGAACCGACGGCGCTGATTGCGATCTGCGGCCCGGACGTACGCTGGGTGGGCAACGAATCGGGTGTCGCTCGTTCCGGCGAATCGAGCGTCCGGGACGCCGGTGCGCACCAGGGCAGCGACGCCCGCGGCAAAGTCTGGTATCCCGCCGAATGCGACGTGTCCATTCGGCCCGGCTGGTTCTATCACGCCTCGCAAGACGACAAGGTCAAGAGTGTCACACACTTGCTGGATATCTACTTCAAGTCGGTGGGCCGCAACAGCGTGCTGCTCTTGAACGTGCCCCCGGACCGCGCCGGGCAGATCTCGAAGTTCGACGTGCAGCGGTTGACCGAATTCCGCGCTGCGTTGGACGAGATCTTCAAGACCGACCTGTGCGCCGGCCGCCCGACGCACGGCAGCAACATTCGCGGCAACAATCCCCGGTTCGCGGCGGCCAACGTGACCGATGGCAATCTCGACACCTATTGGGGGACCGACGACGGCGTGACGACCGGTTCTGTGGAGATCGCATGGGAGGCGGCGCAACCGGTGAACGTGATCAACGTCCAGGAGTACATTCCGCTGGGCGAGCGCGTGCGGCGGTATCACATCGAAGCGAAAACGGCCGGCCAATGGCGAACGGTGGCTGGCGGCACGATCATCGGACACAGGAACTTGCTGCGCATTCCCGTCGTGACCGCTCAGGCCCTGCGGTTGGTGATCGACGAGGCGGCCGCCTGTCCCGCCATCTGTTCCTTCGGAGCCTACCACAGCGAACTGGCCGCCCCAGCCGGCTCCGGATCGCTGGCCGCGCATCAGCCGGCGGACGCGTCGAACGTACACGGCGGCGGCACCGTCTTCGGCGCTGACAAAGCGGTCGACGACGACCCCGAGACGCGTTGGGCCACCGCCGACGAGGTGCGCCAGTGCTGGCTCGAAGTCGACTTGCGTCAGCCGCAGACGATCGACCGCATTACGATCGCGGAATTGGAGCCTCGGATCACCAAGTTTCAGATCGAGTATCGTTTGACCCTGGACGAAGCATGGAAGACTGCGATGTCGGGTGACAAGGCCGGCCGGCGTTTCGAAGCCAATTTCCCGCCCGTCCAAGCCCGGCACGTCCGGCTGCACATTCTGGATGCCACCTTCGCACCAACGATCTGGGAGTTCGGCGTCTTCGGCCCGGGAAAACAAGAACGGAAACCATGAGCGACGCGCCGACAACGCGGCGGATCTGGCGGCTCGTCGCGGCGTGGCCTATGCGTTGTACTTCACCGACGGCGGTTCGGTCGGACTCGATCGGCGCCCGGCCCGTTTAGGTTCCCTTGCCAACGTGACCATGGGCCGATCTCAGGCGAGTCGAGGCGACCACCTTCGACCTGGGCCGGGTTTGTCAGGCCGTGGCAGCGGCGGCATGCGACCCGCTCAGCCACGAGTCGGTTGTACGCAGCAGCTTTACGCATGTTAGCTCTCGGATCAGGATTTAGCCGTCGGCACTAGACCCTTCAAGTTCATTACTGGTGCGGCTCTGGTAACACACGAATCCTTGTTTAAGCCTATTGCCGAGTTGCCGTCGCGTCAATCAGCCCTAAACGCAAAGAACGCCAACTCGCCTTTGTGCTCGACTTGAAACCGTCGTAGGTCACTCGTTCACGTCGTATTCGAACGCCCATGCCAGCCCTGAAAGAGCGACACAATCAGCACACGCCGTTCATTGTCGTGCCCTTTCAGGGCGAGCGGGGCAGTTTTTCCGCACACCCAGGGCGGCGCTGCGCTCTGCCGCTGGGCTGTTATGTAGCTGCCCCTGCGGGGCGGAAAGCATGGCCTTTTCGCGTCGAACGGCCCACGAAATGCGCAACTCCAAGACTCACGTTCGGGTCTTGAGGAGCCGGCGCGCAGCCCCGACTAGCGCGACCGGTATGGTCCGCAGACCTTGATCACATTGCGGCTCTCCGACGTATCGTCGACGATCGTCACGCGATACTCGTCACCGCCCGGCGAGACCCGCAAGACGATGTGGCCGTGACCGCTGGCCATGCGGTCGATGTCCTTGATGGCCGTGCGCGCCTCGGGGTGCACGTCGGTGGCGAAGATGTCGCGCGCACCGGGATAGAGACGTTCGGACTGCAAGCGTTCCCACACACTCGGCGTCGGATGATGGGCGTCCCAGACCGAGATCGTCCAGACCCGGGCGCTCAACGTGGCGACGAGCGACTCGTTCATCGAGTCCAGGTAGCCGTGATGGTCCAGGATGGCCGCATCCACGGGCCCCACCACCTTGGCCACCGGCGTTTCCATGTCGTACCACGCCGGGCTTTTCGGGCGAATGCCCGGCAGGTCGCCGCCGTTGAAGAAATTGAACTTGCCGTAGCTCAGCCGGAACGCGATGCTGAGCACGTTTTCATCCGGCCATTGGCTGCGGGGGAGGGTCTCCAAGGACGGCACCCGGTGCTCGGTGGCCGTGCCCTGGCCGGTCCAGATTTCGGCGCTGGCCGCCACGTTGCGGAATTCGAACTGGGGGTACTTCTGCGGCTGGCGGCGCAGGACCACCTGATCGTTGCGCCCGGGCACGAACCGTTCGACCTGCAGACAGTTGTTCTCGGCTTGCCATTTCACGCACGCCAGGTAGTTCTTCATGAACGGGGATTCGGCTTGAACCGCGTTGGTGTAGTCGGGCCAGCCGCGATCCAGGAGACCTTTCCGCTTGCCGACAACGGCATCGCCGAATTGGAGATCTACGGCAAAGACCCGTGACGAATCGGCGGCGAAACGCTCGGCCTCGGCCTTTCCATACCTGGGGACACGCAACATGACCGGCTACGATCGGCGACATTTCCTGGCCAGCACCGCCGGTGCGGGCGCTGTTTCCGTGGCAGCGACCTGGCTGCAGCCCAACGCGGTTGCCGGGGGTCCGCCCCGGGAGCGCATCAAGATCGGCCAGATCGGCATCGGGCACAACCATGCCTCGGCGAAAATGGCCACGCTCCGGAAATTGTCGGACCACTTCGAGGTCGTCGGCGTCGTCGAGCCGTCCGCCGGGTGGCGCAAGAAGCGGGGCAGCGATCCCGCCTATCGCGGCCTGGCCTGGATGACCGAGGAGCAACTGCTCAGCACCAAAGGCATTGCGGCCGTGGCCGTGGAGACCGACGTGCCGGACCTGGTGCCGATGGCCGCACGGTGCATCAAAGCGGGCATGCATCTGCACCTGGACAAGCCGGGCGGAGAATCGCTTTCGCCCTTCAAGAAGTTGCTCGACGAGGCGGCACGGCAGCGTTTGACCGTGCAGTTGGGCTACATGTACCGCAACAATCCGGCGATCCAATTCTGCCGGCGCGCCGTTGGCGAGGGCTGGCTGGGCCAGGTGTTTGAAGTCGACGCCGTGATGAGCAAGGAGCAGCCGCTCGCCTACCTGCAATGGCTCGGTCAGTTTCGCGGCGGCAGCATGTACATTTTCGGCTGCCACCTGATCGATCTCGTGGTGAGCATACTTGGCAGACCCGACCGCGTCACGCCCTATCATCGGCAGACGCACCCCGACGTGCGCGTCTACGACAACGGGCTGGCCGTGCTCGAGTATCGCCGGACCACGGCCACGATTCGCACGGCGTCATTGGAGGTGGAGGGTTACCAGCGTCGGCAGTTGGTCGTCTGCGGCGACGAGGGCACGATCGATATCCGGCCGCTGGAGCCGCCCAGCCTGCGACTGGCCCTCTCCAAGCCTCGCGATTCGTTCAAAGCAGGCCACCAGGAGGTTGTTCTGCCGCCGATGCCGGGACGATATGATGAGCAACTGATCGAACTAGCCCGCATCGTGCGGGGCGAGATTCCGAATCCGTACCCCCTGGCGCACGAACTGATGGTGCAGGAAACGCTGCTGGCGGCCGTCGAACACGCGCCCCTGGGGTAAGACACCCTTGTTACGAAGAGAGAACCATGCGCAAAGCCGACTACTCGGTGACGATGGCGGCTCCGCTCGCGGGGATCGTTCTGTTGTCTTGTTTTCACGACATGCTTTCCGCCCAGACGCACGGACACTGGCCGCAGTTTCGGGGCCCAGAGGCGCGGGGGGTCGCAGGCAATACGAGGCTGCCCAACCGTTGGTCCGCCAGCGAGAACATCGCCTGGAAGACGGACGTGCCCGGGCGCGGCTGGTCGTCGCCGATCGTGTGGGGAAACCGTGTATTCCTGACGACGGCAGTGAACCGCGGAGACCTGGAGACGCCGAAGAAAGGCTTGTACTTTGGCGGCAACCGTCCCGAACCACGGGCGGTGCGGCTGGACTACCGGGTGCTTTGCCTCGATTTGGCGTCCGGCAAGGTGCTCTGGGAACGATCCGTCCACCAGGGCGCCTCGACCAATCCGATTCACTTGAAGAACAGCTTTGCCTCGGAGACGCCGGTGACTGATGGCCAGCGGGTGTACGCCTACTTCGGCAACCTGGGGCTGTACTGTCTTGATCTGGAAGGGAACCCGGTATGGTCGAGACCCTTTGAGCCGCGCGCCATGCGAAACGGCTGGGGCACCGCGGCGTCGCCGGTTCTCCATGGCGACCGCCTGTACATCGTCAACGACAACGACGAAGAGTCTTACCTTCTGTGCCTCGATAAACGCACTGGCAAGGACGTGTGGCGGGTGGTTCGCGACGAGAAGAGCAACTGGTCCACGCCCTTCATCTGGCAGAACGATCGTCGCACGGAGATCGTCACGGCGGGCACGGACAAAGTTCGTTCCTACGACCTGGAGGGGAAGTTGCTGTGGTGGTTCACGGGCATGTCGAGCATCACCATCGCCACGCCCTACGCTGACCAGGGGTTGTTGTATATAAGCTCGGGTTACGTCAACGATAACCAGCGGCCCCTGTACGCGCTCCGGCTGGGCGGGTCGGGCGACATCTCGCTCGAGTCGCACCACACCGGCAACGAATTCATCGCCTGGTGCCGGCCCAAGGCCGCGCCCTACAATCCGACCACGCTCGTCTACGACGACCGGTTGTACGTGCTCTACGACCGCAGTCTGATCGCCTGCTTTCGATCGCGTACGGGCGAGCCGGTGTACGAACTCCGGCGGCTGCCGGAGGGTCGGCATTTTACCGCCTCGCCCTGGGCCTATGGCGGCAAGATCTTCTGCCTGAACGAGGATGGAGTTACTTTCGTCGTGCGCTCGGACGACGAGTTCGAACTGTTGCACACCAACGAACTGGCCGAGGACGATATGTGCATGGCAACTCCGGCGATCGTCGGAGACCGCCTGCTGATCCGCACCTCGATGAGAGTCTACTGCGTTCGCCAATCCGCCTCGTTACCCGCACATTGACACGCAGCGAGAGGAGCCCCCATGCCGCAACTCAGAGGCTGTCCGGAAACGGGGACAGGCACCCTGCATCTTGTACAAGCACCGGACTCGACACACAACATCCGGGAGCCAGTCCCCGTTTCCGGACAGCCTTTCAGTCGCAGAAGCCGCGCGAAAATATGACCGCATCGTGCAACACGGCACACAGCGGCGCTCCGATCCGAAATGGACCAGGCTGACGACCGACGTTCGCAACGGCAAGTTCGGCAAACTCCTGCTCGCCTACGCCTGCACCTATCGGCCTCGCGAGAGCATCGGCTTCCGGACCCCGGAGCAACCACCCGTGGAACTGGACTACAACCTCTGGCTCGGGCCGGCCCCCATGCATCCGTACCGCACCAACCTGGTGCATTACGACTGGCATTGGATCTGGGATTTCGGCAACGGCGAGATCGGGAACTTGGGCACGCATCAGATGGACGTGGCGCGGTGGGCTATGCCCGACGGCGCCGCGCCGCAAAGGATCGCCAGCCTCGGCGGCCGCTTCGGCTACCAGGACCAGGGCGAGACCCCCAATACGCAGTTGACGCTCTTCGATTGTGGCGACGTCAAACTGATCTGCGAGCAGCGGGGCCTGGTCGCCAGCAAGGCGGTCAAGGTGACGGTCGAGTTCCACACCACCCAGGGCGTGGTCAGGGAAGGCAAGTTCTTTCCCAAGGGAGAGCGACAGGGCGAACCGATCGAAGGCGCTCCCTTGGGCGGCTTCGCCGACCTGGGGCGGCCCCATTTTCGCAACTTCATCGACTGCGTCCGCAGCCGAAAGCGGGAAGAACTGAACGCCGAGATACTCGAAGGTCATCGATCGACCCTGCTGGCTCATCTGGGCAACATCTCGTACCGCCTGGGCGAGCAGGTCCCCTTCGGCATGCCCGCGAAGGCCTTCAGCGGCGATGCCCAGGCCTAAAAAGCGGTCGAGGATATGAAACGCCACCTGGCGGACGACGCTGGTTTGGACCTGTCGGGCACCGTCTATCGGCTCGGCCAGACACTACGATTCGACTCCCAGGCGGAAGAGTTCCTTGGGGATGCCGAGGCCAACCAGATGCTCCACCGGTCGTATCGCGGCCCCTTCGTGGTACCGGAAAGGCTGTAGAGAGCGCCGGCAACGACAATGATTGCGGAGAGGAAACGTCGGAAATCGCCCGAAGCTGGAGATCATCATGCAATGCAACAAGGTCCTGGTACTGCTAGGGGAGGTCGCGGCGGCTTTATTCGTCGCAGCGGCCGTGCCCGCCGTCGAGATGCCCCTGCCAAACGCTAAATCGGTCCCCGACATGCAGGTGCTGCCGCTGCCCTACGATCAGGCGACGTTCGAATACCTGGGGCGGGAACTTACCCCGTATCATTTCGGCGACCAGTTGCGTCGGCCCTTTTGGTATCCGATCGTTGGCCCGGCCGGCCGCTCGCTCACGCGGATGAACATGCCCGGCGATCCAGGCCGCTCATTGACTCAGGACGTTCAGCCGCAAGATCCGGACGCGCCCGAAGACCCGCTCGGACACAGCCATCAGACGTCCGTGTGGATCTCGCACAAAGACGTCAACGGCATCGACTTCTGGCGCGACGGCGGGCCGATCGCGGGGCAGATCGTTCACCAGACGTCCCGCGAGGGTCTGCGATATGAGGACGGCCCTGGCGCCGCCTCCTTGCTCACGCTCAACCACTGGAACGATCCCCAGGGCAGGATCCTGATGATTGAACGCCGCCGCGCGACCGTCGCGCCGGGCGAGGGCGGCTCCTGGTGGATGACCATCGATCTGGAGTTCCAGGCCCCACCGGACGGCCGGGTAACCCTGGGACAAACGCCCTTTGGGCCGATCGGAGTGCGGATGGCCAAGACGATCGGCGTGACCGACGGCGGCAGCCGGATCCTCAACAGCGCCGGCCAGCGCAACGAAGCCGAGGCGTTTCGCAAGCCGGCCCGCTGGGTCGATTACAGCGGACCGATCACCAACGAGCACACCGCCGGCATCACTCTGATGGATCACCCGGCCAATCCGAACCATCCCGCGCCGTTCCACGTGCGCGACAACGGCTGGATGGGCATCAGCCTCACGCTCGAAGGCCCTGTCGTGATTACTGCGGAGAAACCCCTGCGTCTTCGATACGGGTTGTGGATTCACCCGCAAATCCCCGATGCGCGCAAACTCGGCCAGCAGTGGCAGGCGTTTGCGCGCAGCAAACTCGCCTCGATGGGAATGAAATCCGGGAACGAATAGGGCCATGAACTGACGACCGATCCTGACAGTAAAGTTTAACGGCCAGGGGACCTTGATTGACGTCGGTGCAGCCGCGAAGGCGCGAAGGCGCGCAAGGGCTGGCTCGCTCTGCTGGCCGAGGCCTCGACGAAAGCCACGACGCGCGCTCAGCGCGGCGAGGCCTTTGAGACGCTGATGATGGCCCAGTGGGACGGGCTGAAACCGGACGAGCGCATCCGCCGGGTGGACCGCCTGATCAACGACGCTTTCCTCCCCGACCAGGTCCGCTACCGCAACGCCATGCGCATCCCGTCGCTCTACGTCCAAGGCGACCGGACCAACTGGAATGCCGTCGCAGCCCATCTGTTGCGGGCCGTGAAAGCCGGCGACTGGAGCGGCGTGCCCCAACGGCGTTTCCGGGACGTGACCAAAGGACAGGACCTGCGACTCAATGCGCTGTGCGAGGTCGCCAGTCAAATGGTGGCCGCCGGGGAGAAGCCGCTGGCGCGGGACATGCTGGAAAAGGGAGTCGCGGTGTTGGAGTACTGGGCGGACCCGAATGCCGTCGATCTGACCGAAGAGCGTGCCAAGAAACTCGACAAGGCGTTGGCGGAGGTGGGCGGGAAACGTCCGGCAAGTGCGGACGAGAAAGGAGGACCCTAAGGAAACCAAGACCATGAGGCTTACGATGAAACGACTTGAGAATCGCACATCCATCATCCCAGGCGCGCGGCGCGGCATCGGATTCGACCGTCGTCGGTTCCTGGACTACTGCCTGAGGAGTTGTTCATGTTAAACCGTCGTGACGTACTTCGCCTGGTTCCCGCATCGTCGCTGGCATGGTTGGAGGTGGCTGGGACCGCTGGAGCCGCTCAGGCCGCGCCAGCCCTACGCTCCGATGCCGCCCCACTGTTGGCTGGCCCGCCGGTCGTGCAGCATCTCACGACGGAGGGGTTCGCCGTCAGCTTTGCTGTCGGCCAGTTGGCCACGGGCTGGATTGAATGGGGACTATCGGCCGAGCGACTCGACCAACGAGCGGTGGCCAGCCGCGCCGGGTTGGTCGAAGCGTCGGACCGGGCGCTGGTGGTGCCAGTCTCGCTCGGTGACCGGAGCGGAGCCGGACGACAGGTCTTTTATCGCGTGGTCGCACAGGCGTTGAGTTACCAGAACGCCTACAAGTTGCGCCGAGGCGAACCGGTGGCCGGGCCCACCCAGAGCCTCGTGATCCCAGACCCGACCGCCAGCCGAGTCCGCGTGGCCGTCGTCAACGACACGCATGAACACGGGCCAACCATCGAAGCCCTTGGCGCGCGGATCGAGGCGGTACACCCCGACGTGCTGGTGTGGAATGGCGACACGTGCGGTTCGGCCTTTGATGCGCCGGCGGACCTGCCGCGCGTGCTATTGAAGCCGGGCTGGGCCGCGACCCGGTGCTTGATGTTTGTGCCGGGCAATCACGACGTGCGCGGAGCCTGTGCGCGAGAGATTTCCACGTGTCTGGCAGACGGCCCGGATGCGTCGCTGCCCTACAACGTGGCTCGGCGTTACGGGCCCTTGGCCCTGCTGACCCTGGACACGGGCGAAGACAAGCCCGATGCCCACCCCGTATTCGCCGGGACAGCAGCCTACGAGCCGTACCGCGTGCAACAAGCCGCTTGGCTGCGCGAGGCTCTGCGCCGGCCTGACATTGCTTCGGCTCCGTTCAAGATTGTCTTCTGCCACATCCCGCTGCGTGGCCTGCCGAAGCAGAATGACGGGCTGAGCCTGGAGGGCTATGCATTCTGGTCAGGTGACGGGGCCAGGGCGTGGATGCCCGCGCTGCGTGAAGCTCGCGTTCCGCTGGTGGTCAGCGGTCACATGCACGCCTGGCGCGTGGACGACCCGGCCGAAGGCTTGCCGATGCAGGCGGTCGGCGGCGGCCCCGAGCCTCCCAAAGCCACGCTCATCGTTCTGGAAGCCGACGCCCAAGCGCTGCGCGTCGCGATCCAGGACCTGTCGGGCGCTGTACTGGCCGAGCGCCGGATAACGCGAAGCTGATCGGACACGCCCTGCGGCAACAGCACTGTCTGACACTTGTTTCGCGAAACTTCTTCCACTAGAGTCATACCTGCAACTCCCCTTGAGGCAAGCTAAGTCTCCGATCAACGGACAAGGACGAACCTTCCATGAAAACCACCCTGTTCTCGTTGCTGATCGCTCTCGCGTGCGGACCGCTTTTTGCGGAGGTGATCGACGTCAACGGTCGCTTTCGATCTCAAACGCCCGGCGGTTTTCCCGACGCCTGGATCCTGCACGAATGGGGCGGCTACAAACCGTTCCCGACCGTCAAGACCATCCCCGACGCCTGCGAGGGCAATACGGCATTGAGCATCACCAACGTCCTTGGCGACGACGGCGGCGCTATCCAGACCCGCGCGAGGTTTTCCGCCCGCTCCGGCTCCGTCGGCCGCATTTCGCTGCTGGCGAAGGGAAAAGGGCTGGCCTGGACGACGTTTTACCGGTGGGGCGAGAAGGGCGAGTGGAACGGGGTTATCGTCAGTTCGCCGTTTGCCCTCTCCGAGACCTGGCAGCCGCACGTGTTGACGATTCCCATCGACAACGGCCACGCCTGTGAAACGCGCGCCGTCACACTCGCCATCGGCGGCAAGATGGGCGCGGAGATCCAGATTTGCAACTTGACCCTCGACATCCGGCCGGCGACAATCGTCGGCGACAACCGTCTGCCGAAATCCTGGACGATCTTCGGTCCCGTCGCCAAGGACTTCAAACCGTCGCCGGCACAACTGCAAGCGATTCCCGACGCGCTGGGCGGCGTGAAAGGCGAGACGGTGAATCTGATCTCCAACACGCTGGATTTCGCGCCCTTGGCCGGTCCCGGCCCGAACCGATGCGCGTGGGCGGTGGGGCGCATCGAGGCCAAGTACGACTGCGAAATGACGGTCGGCGCCGGGGCCGCTGGGGCGATGCAGTACTATCTCAACGGCGAGCCGGTTTTCGAGATCGCCGCGCCAGGCAACGCCCCATCGGCGGTCGAGATCGACAACCATGTCAAGACCGTCCGGCTCAAGCAAGGGACCAACGTGATCGCGATCAGGATTGTCACGGGCGAGGCCGGCTCGGTTCTGAAGGTCGCCGGTCCGCTAGACCTGCGCGGCGTGGTCCGCCGACTGCAGTTTTCCCAACGCGCTTTCGAGGAGGATTTCGACGGTACTTCGGTCCGGTGTTCCGGAACCCCGCAGTTGATCCAGGGACATCCGACGCCGGGACTCCTGGCGGTCACCGGACAGGGCGTCTTCAGGACAGACGCGAAACTGGCGATCACCTGCCCGAACAACGCCGAGCCGCTTCCCGGCAAGTCGGACGAGAACCTGTTTGCCGCCGCGGGGGTTCGGATCCAGAATCTCGGGCGCGAGCCGTCCTCGCGCCAAACTGCGACATTCGAGATTGCCGCTTCCGACATGGCCTGCCGCATCGTTTCCGGCAGGGACGAAATCTTGACCGTCTCGGTCTTCGAAAACAAGAGTCAATTGGACACGCTGGAGATTCCCTCGAACTGCCTGCCGGCGGATTTCGTGTTCGGCGTCAACGGCCGCGGGAAATGGACCGTATCGATTCACAGCCTCGTCGACAGCAAAACGACGACACTGACCGGGAATCGCCGATTCCCCGGATACTCACGCGTCGAGTTCAGCTACTGCCTTCTCGCCGGTAACACCCCGGCCGAGGCGACGCTCGACAATCTCGTCATCGGCCTCGCCCGCCAGGAGTCGAAAACGTCGTCGACGCCGTTCCGCATCGATCTCGCCCCGCAGTTCGATCCCATCCAGGCGGGCTGGAAGAAAGTGTTTGACGAACCGTTCGACGGCCAGGGGGTGGATGCCGGCAAATGGTACTTCAGCCCCACGAGTGAAAAAGACTACGCCAAAGTCCACGACGGACTGCTGGAAATCGTCTGCAACTGGGCGACGCCGGATAAGACCAGTACCAAGAGCGCTAGTCTCTATTCCAACGAGGTCTTCGGACACGGCTACTTCGAGGCGCGGGTAAAATTCCGCCAGCAGCCCGGTTGGTGGTCCGCCTTCTGGCTCTGCACGCACGGACCGTCCAATCCCTTCCTCGACGGTTGGGAAATCGACATCTACGAAGACTATTACATGGGCCCGAAGAATCCGGGCGAACCGCCGCGCGGCATCCTGGACCATAACCTGCACGTCTTCGCCTGCGGCACGCTGAGAAGCTGGAATTACGGCTCCCAACTCCCCGGCAAAGTTGACGACTGGTACGTCATCGGCTGCAAATGGACGCCGTTCGAGGTCTCGTATTACCTCAACGGCAAGCTCATTCCGTCGGAAGCCAACCACAGCCCGTACAACTCGGTGACCTTCGACCCGTTCAACCACGCGGCCGGTTACATTCCGCTGCACGCGATTCTTTCCGGTTGCTGCGGCAAGTCCGGCGGCGACCCGACGAAGGGAACGTTCCCCGAGAGCTTCTTCGTCGATTATGTCCGCATCTACGAATATCCGCACCAGTCCGACCCGGTGGTCCGGTTGGTCAGGAAGCCGGACGAATCCACCTATATTCTCAAACCCGGTGAGGAACTGGATTTCGAGGCGGAGGTCGAGCCGTCGAGCAAATCCGGGGCGAAGATCAAGCAGGTTTACCTCTTCGACAGCGGCGCGCTACTGGATTACCGCTCCGCTCCGCCTTACCGTTTCCACGTCAAGATCACGCAGGACTACTACGACGGCACGAATTTCGTCAAGCCGGGACGCGCGGGAATCCGGCCCGATTGGGACCGCGGGCTGCATGCGTTCTGCGTGTTCGCGCAAGACGAAAACGGCAACGTCGGACGCTCGGAAAGCGTCGTCGGACTGCTTCGCAAGCACGGCAAGACCGGCCCGTACCGCGGAAAACCGGCGCAAGTGCCAGGCGCGATCATGCTGTCGCATTACGACGAGGGCGGTCAGGGATTCGCCTATTCCGACGGCACGCCGGGCAACAGCGCCAGCAAGACATTCCGTGCCAACGAGGACGTGGACGCCGGCGAAACCGTGATCGGCGGAGTCTCCGGCGGCGAATGGCTCAAGTACACCGTCCACGTCAACCAGACCGCGAAGTACACGTTCACGCTCGATTACGGAACTCCGTCTCCCAAACAGCGGGGTCCGAAACTGATGGTCGACTGCAAGGCCGTTGGCGACTTCGAGACCCCGGCGCACGAATTTCCCGACTGGCGCCACACCAGCAAAGCGGTCCTGCGAGGAGTCCCGCTCACCGCAGGCGATCACGAGATCGTCCTTCTCATGCAAGGCTCGTACAACTTGGGCGCGCTACAGGCCGCCGCGGAGTAGACGACGCCTTCCACCGGCAAATCGTAACCGTTACGGCACATCGTCAGTCAATTCACCCGGTGTTCGTGTGCTTGAAGGTCATTGCGCATTCCCCTCAACCAGCAGCACGACTTTTCCGAGATTCTCGCGACGCTGGAGGATCGCGTGGGCCTCTTCGGCCTGGGCGATCGGCAGCGCCTTGTAGATTACCGGCTTGATGGTGCCGGACGAGAAGGACTGCCAAAGAGACCTCTCCAGGTCGGCGAGGATCTTGGCTTTCATCTCGGAGGGACGGCTTCTGAGCGTGCTGCCGATCAGCTTGATGCCGCGCCGGAAGAACGTGTTCATGTCGATCTTGGTCATCGGTCCACCCAACGTGGCAATCACGATCCATCGTCCGCCGATGGCCATCTTCTCCAGGCACCGCCCGAGTTCACGGCCGCCGACGCAGTCCAAAGCAATATCAACCGGATGTTCCTCCAGCGCTGCGACCAGGTCGTCGACCGTCCGATTGATGACGATATCGGCGCCCAGGCGGCGAACGAAATCCGCTTTTTCCGCCGTGCTGACCGTCGTCATCACCTTGCCGCCAAGGGACTTCACTAACTGGATCGCCGCCATGCCGAGACCACTCGCTCCGGCCTGGATCAGAACGGTCTCTCCCGCCTTCATGCCGCCCTCGATGCACAGGTTCAGATACGCCGTGGCGAACACTTCAGGGATGGCAGCGGCTTCGATCATGGACAAGCCTTCCGGCACGGGCAGGACCATCTCCACCGGCACCGCAACGCGTTCGGCATATCCGCCGCCGCCAAGGAGTGCGCAGACCTTGTCGCCGGCTTTCCAGCGGCTGTCAGCCGGGGCCTCGGCGACGACACCCGCCACTTCCAGCCCCATCCACTCCGGCCAGCCTGGCGGCGGGGGGTAGTTCCCCGCTCGCTGCAGCAGGTCCGCACGATTCAGCGCGGCGGCATGAACGTCAATCAGAAGCTCGCCGGCTTTGGGAACCGGATCGGGCACTGCGCTCCAAACGAGCCTCTGTTTCTCAGCGACCAAGACTGCGTGCATGGTGATTCCGATCTAAAGCTGGCCTTCGTATGCGTAGGGTTGATTCCCACCGGCCGGTCACACAACGCTCACACATTACTCGACCGGCGCTCGATCCGCACGATGCGGCGGCTTGACGATGAATGTCGTGACTGCCGCGACGGCCAACAGCACCGCCGAGCAGTAGTAGGCGAAATTGAAGTTGCCGGTTTCGTCGTAAGCCCTCCCGGCCAGCAGTGCCAGCGCGAAGCCGCCGAAACCCCAGGCCGTGAAGAGCAACCCGTAGTTCATGCCAAGATTTTTCAGGCCGTAGTAGTCCTTGATGAGCGACGGGAAGATCGCCAGGTTCGCCCCGTAGTTCGCCCCGATCAGGGCCGAAACCGTTGCCAGGACCACCGCGTTGGCCAACACCGAACCTTCGCGTGTTTGCGATAGCAGGAAGATCAGAACGGCCTGCACCACGAAGCAGATCAGCAACGTGACGGTTCGCCCGATCTTGTCGGAAATCATGCCGGTGATGATCCGCCCCACGCCGTTTCCAACGGCGAGCACAGCCACCAGGACGAACCCCATCTCGATGCCCGCTTGGGCCGACGCGATCTTGGCGACCATCGAGATGATCATCAGCCCGGCGCCCGCGCCGCAGGCGTACATGAACCAGAGCACGTAGAACTGCCGCGTCTTGAGCATCTCCCAGGGAGTGTGGTCTCCTCCCCTTCCCGCGGCGCGACCGGCGGGTTGCGGCGGCATGCCGGGCGGCACGTATCCCGCCGGCGGCGGCTGGAGCATCTGGGCCAGCCCCGACACGACCGCGAGGAATGCGATACCGAGGATCAACACCGCGTTGGGCAGTCCGAAGTTGCCGATCAGCCACTTTGCTAGGGGCGCGGCGTAGACCGGTGCCAACCCGAACCCGGAAACCACGATCCCCACGATCGTGCCGGTCTTGGCCGGCGGAAACCACTTGACCGCCGGCGGTGTGGCCGCGGCATAAGCGAACGCGATGCCCGACCCCGTCAAGACCCCAAAGCCGAAGACGAAGCCTAGCGGCGTGGTCGTGAAGCTGGCCAGAATCATGCCCACGCAGGCAAGGACCCCACCGATCGTGGCCACCCAACGCGGGCTGAACCGGTCCTGCATTCGGCCGGCGGGCACCATCGCCAGGGAGATGACCAGGCAACTCACCGAGAAGGGTAACGACTTGTGCGCCTGGGACCAGCCCCAACCGTCAGGCACCCCGCTGCTGATCACACTCCACGTGTACATGATGGCCAGCGCCAGGTTGATGCCCAATCCGGCAAGAACGACGCGCCAGCCGTGATGGACTATCGGTTCGACGGGGGCCCGATTGCTTTCACTCATGTTGCGTGTTCTTGGTTCTT
>JABWBD010000071.1 GCA_013360685.1 Pirellulales bacterium | reverse complement strand
TCATCCCTCATCCCTCATCCCTCATCCCTCATCCCTCATCCCTCATCCCTCATCCCTCATCCCTCATCCCTCATCCCTCATCCCTCATCTCTCATCCCTTCTGTCTGTCCGCCAACACTCCGATCCGATGCAACACTCACCCCAAGAGAGCGGCTCCACTTACGTCAAACGGTCCTGACCCAACCACCTTGCAGCCAACCACTTGCGCCGTCACGTCTCGCCGTAACTCCACGCAACACAAATCCGGTGCGTTGCGTGGCGAGCCGCGACGGCACCATCCCGCACACCCGCCCGACGTCAATCTCGATTTCGCCTTCCCCCTTCCCCCTTCCGCCCTCCCCCACGTGGTATCCGTTTTGACAGGGCTTCCGGCGTCACTACAATGACGGCCTTGACGAAGCCAATGGTCTGGCGACCGCCGCCGCGTCTCCCCCTTTCCGGCCCGACTGAGCGAAATCCACTCAGTTCAAAACCATGAAACCTAACAAACCGATCGCCATCCTTGATGCGCGAATCCCCCGCCATCCGGCCGCACTGCTCATCCTCTGCTGCCTTCTCGCCGACCCGCTGCACTCCGCGGAACTCCTCCTCGTAGAAAACAGCCGGCCCCGCGCCGAGATCGTCATCGCCGAGTCGCCCATGCGCACGGTCCGGCTGGCCGCCGGCGAATTGCAGACGTATCTGGAAAAGATCAGCGGCGCGCGCCTGCCCATCGTGACAAAGCCGGGCAGCGATGCGCCGGTGAAGATCTACGTCGGGCGCAGCGAGCACACCGACCGCCTCGACGTTACCCCCGACGGACTCAAGTACGGCGCCTATCGCATTGTCTCGGGCGACGACTGGCTCGTGCTGATCGGCGAAGACACCCAGTTCACGCCCATCGAACCGTGGGCCCGGAACAATGCCGAGATCGCCGGCGGCAAGCTCCAGCGCGAGTGGGACCGGATCACCGGCTCGCTCTGGGGCGTGCCTCACGCCACGCTCTACAAACACCGCTTCACCCTGCCGGGCGACATCGGACTGCCCGACGATCAGAAACCCACGGACACCGTCAAACCGCTGGAGCTGTGGGGTTTCGACGAGCGCGGATCGTTCAACGCCGTGTGCGGCTTTCTCGGAGACCTCGGCGTCCGCTGGTACCTGCCGGGCGAACTGGGCGAAGTGCTGCCCACGCTCAAGACCATTTCGCTCCCGAAGATCGACAAGACGGTACGGCCCGACTTTCCCATACGCCGCGTCAATGTCCGCTTCGGCGTGCACGGGCGCAACCTCGCCATGTGGGCGATGCGGCTTGGCAGTCGCGATCCCTACGAAGTCCAGTGCGCCCACGGCATGGACGAAATGACCCGCCGCGCCGAGATCTTCGCCGCGCACGCCGATTGGTTCGCGCTCTACGGCGGCAAGCGGCAGAACCAGCCCGACGAGCGGATGAATCACCAGCTCTGCTACTCCAACCACGAGCTCTTTCAGGAGACCGTCCGCAACGTCCGCATCCAGTTCGACCATTACAGGCTCGATGCCGTCTCCGTAATGCCGCCCGACGGCTACACCGCCATCTGCCAGTGCAATCTCTGCGAGGGCAAGGATTCTCCCGAGCGAGACCAGCGCGGTCTGCTCTCCGACTACGTCTGGGATTTTGTCAATCGTGTCGCCAAAGAAGTCCGCAAGACGCATCCCGACAAGAAGATCCTCAACTGCGCTTACGGGGTCTACACGCTGCCGCCCCTTGGGATCGACAAGTTGGAGCCCAATGTGGTCGTCTCCATCGTCGGCGGCCGGCGGCCCGTGAACAACCGGCCGGAGGAGCAGGAAGAGTGCCGCAAGCTCCGCGAGAGCTGGGCGGCGAAGACCGATAACCCCATCATCATCTTCGAGAACTATCCCTTCACCGATCGCGGCTGGTATCTGCCCTCGTTCACACCACACAGCCTCGGCGACAGCATCAACGCCACCAAGGGAATCTCCCAAGGCGAAGACATCTGGCTAAGTGTGCGGCAGGACTTTGAGAAGACCGGCATGGGACTGAACCATTTCCTCATCTACTTCACCCAGCGGATGTACTGGGGCGGCAAGCACCAGGATGTGGATGCCATGTTCCGCGAGTATTGCCGTCTCTTCTACGGCCCCGCGGAGAAGGAGATGCTCGCCTTCTTCGCGTACTGCGAGGCGAACTGGCAGGACACGGAGAAGGACCAAGCCAAGGCCGACCACGCGCTCGCACTGTTTGCCGCCGCCCGGTCCAAAGCCGATCCGGCCTCCGTCTACGGCAAGCGTCTTGCCTTGATCGACGACTACCTCCAAGACTTGCGCAACAAGAGCCGGCAGCTTGGCAGAAAACGCGGCCCGGTCCCCGTGCTGCGGCTGGTCGGCGAAGCCCGCGGCCCGATCGTCATCGACGGCAGGCTCGACGACGACGCCTGGGTAAACGCCTTCCCCTCCGCCACCTGCCGCTTCCGCGAGCTACAGACGGGCCGGCATCTCATCTTCGGCACGACTGTCCGATCTGCGTGGATTGGCAACAACGTCTACTTCGCTTTCCGCTGCGACGAGCATCCCGGCGAGAAGCTCAACATCGCTGCCACCAAGAACGACGACGCGGCTCTGTGGTACGGCGACGCCGTGGAAGTGCTCCTGGAAACCGAATCCCGCTCGTATTATCAGATCGCCGTCAGCCCATCCGGCGCCGTCGCGGATCTCGACCGCTCGGCGGCACGCAATGCCTGGTTCGGCTGGAACTCGCAGGCCGAAGTCGCCACCCACGTGGCCGACGACCACTGGACCGTCGAGATGCGGATCCCAGTGACCCAGGACGAAAACGACCCGCTGCACCAGGTGATCGGCCGCAAACCGACCAAGAGTCTGCCGTGGCACATCAATCTCTGCCGCCAGCGGATCCGCGATGATGCACAGGAGCATAGCGCTTTCTCGCCCACCGGCGCCGACAACTTCCACAACGCGATGAAGTTCGCCTATTTTTTCGACGGCAACTCGCACCAGTTCGAGGCAGCCGAACCCGAACCCGATTTTCTCCAGGCCCTCCGCGCAGCGGACGACCGGATCCGTCAAGGCAAACGCGACGAAGCCCTTGCCGCCTACGTGGCCGCCGCCGAAGGTCCTGCCACCGACCTGCAGAAGTCGCACGCCCTGGAGCAAGCCGCTGCCACCGCCCGCGCCCTCCGCAAGCCCGACGTTGCCGACGAACTGGCCGCACGGATTCCCATCGCCGCCGTGCAGGCGACCGTGCGAATGCAGAACCTGCTCGACCGGTCCCAAGCCCGGCAAGTCATCGACCAGTTCTCCCGGGAAGACATCGCCGCCTGGCCTTTCTGGAAGCGGGGCGACGCCTATTTCGCCCGCGGCCGCGCCTACGCAATCATCCAGTCCGGCCAGGACGCGGAGTCCGATCTGCTCCGTGCCCTGGAGTGGACCAGCGAGCCGCGCACCCGCGATGCCATCCGTCTTGCACTGGCTCAGAATCGTGAGAATCAGTTGAAAGATGACACCGCCGCGTTGGCCGCCTACCGCGAAATCATCGACTCCGCCAGACATCTCGGCAGCGCCGACCAGTTCTATGCCTTGCAGGGCATCGCCCGTATCCAGACCCGCCATGGCCGGTTCGACGAAGCCCTCGACACGCTTCGCAGAGCCGATCCCGACAGGCTACGCGGCTTCTGGCGCGACTCGATGCTCGTCGCACGAGGCGACACCCTCCTGGCCGCCGGTCGAGAGGCCGCTGCCCTGGAAACCTATCGTTCGATCATCAACAGTGATTCCGGGGACCCGCGGCTCCGCAAAGTGGTCGAAGAGAAGATCAACAGGCTCTCAAATCCGTGAAGCCTCAAATCGATCGCCAAACGGCCTGGATCGGCTCCAGTCCAGAGTCACAGCAAATGGGAATGTCAGATTCAAGAAGCCAGCCCGATGAGGTTGGGAAGGGCCATCAGGCTGATTCCCGTGCCAGCAATTCCGCCCAACTCGAAACTTTGAGCAGACGCAGACTGAGTTCTTCCAGGGCGTCAATGTCGGTGATCGCTTCGATGTTCTGGCGGACGGTCTCGTCCGCTTCGCCGAACCGCTCCCGCCCTAGACGCAGGATCGTGCGATGAAGCTCTTCAACGCGCCCTTCAACTCGTCCTTCCTCCAGGATCGCCTGATACGTCACGGATTCACGCATGGCTATGGACACTCCTCGAAAAAGTTGAATTACGTCTTCTTGTTTCGGCAGCCGCAGCCCCGTGAGGATGTACGCCGCAGTCAGCAACCGCTCGGCTTGTTCGCCGGCGGCTTCCTGCTGGAGCCGCTGGGCCAGCCGCTTGACCACTGCCGCCAAAGCGTCCGTTAAGCGTAGTGTATCGGGCAGCTTGCCAAGCACCGCCAGGGGTAATGTCCCCAGGACGCCTTGCAGCAAGTCGTCTGCGGGAATCTCCCACAACGGGATCAATTCGAATCCAAAATCCATTATACCGCGCCCGGGGCGGGCGGCATACTGCACCTTGCCCGTCAAGTTGGGATGCCGTGCCGACTGGCGAAGCAAGAGCACCGTGCTGTGCACGGGGACCTGGTAGGCGCGGTAAAGCAGCGCGTTGTACGCCAACACGTCAAGATGCTTCGTGGCCGACGCACTCGCCTGCGCGTCCAGGTGGAGAATCTCCGCCAGAGGATCGCCGATGCCGAACACGACATCCGCAGCCGTGGTCACCGTCGATAAGTCCACGTTGAGCAATCGCACCGGGAGCGTCGTCGGGCCGCCAAAGCGTGTGACGAAATCGGCCGGCCCCAGGGCGGCAAGGTCTTTGATCGTGGCATCGAATGGTTTGGGCACGCGCGTCTCCAGTGCTGGGAAGATTGAGTCATCGGAAACTCCATTTCCGCCGACAGGACTGAGTCTGCGCAGAGACAGTCGCCAAATCAAGGGGTAGACGGGCGAACCCTGCAGCACGCACGCCCTCACGCAATCGCTCCTGGCCGAGCAGCTCCGCGTTAAGTCCTTCCAGGAAAAACCGCAATACTCAAGGGAAGCGTGCACATCGCATTCGCATCCGCAAGTCCTTGACACCCCACGAGCACGCAACTTCTAATAGGCACAGAGTTGTGCTTGGAAGATCGATCGCCAAACGGCCTGGATCGGTTCCAGAGTCACTTCCAATGGGAAAGCTCAGATTCAAAAGCAGTCCTTCCACACAGAGACAATCATGATTACCATTCACTCCGTGGGGCGCCTATTGGTACCATATCGGCTGGCAACGTCAGGAATGGTCGCACTTACATTCACGCTGGGGGCTTTCGGCTCCACCGCAACCTCCGCCGAACTGTGGATCGGGACGGCCTCCGCCGACATCACTCCCGAACCGCCGGTGGCTCAGGAAGGCGTCAACGTAGCCACCACGATTCGAAACCGCTGCACCGCCAACGTGCTGGCCTTGGAATCGCGGCACGCCGACCAGGTTCTCGACCAGGCAGTCCTGGTTTCGTGCGACTTATGCATTCTGCCCGGCGTCCAAGAGGGATTCCGTGAACACCTGGCCGGCCGCCGGCCCGGTTTCGACCTCAACAAACTGTCCTTGGCCGCCACCCACACCCATACGTCGATGATGGTGCTCAAGAGCCCCTACAACGACAAAGACTACGGCAACGCCGTGCAGCCGAAGGACTACCTCCCCTTTCTCTACCAGCGGATGGGCGACGCGGTCATGAATGCCTGGACCAACCGGGCCGTGGGAGCGGTCGCCTGGGGACTGGGCCACGCCGTCACCGGCCACAATCGCCGCGTGGTCTACAGCGACGGCACGGCCAAGATGCACGGCAATACCAACGATCCGAAGTTCAGCCACATCGAAGGCTACGAGGACCACGCCGTCGATGTTCTCTGTTTCTACGATGCCCAGCGCCGGCTCAAGGCGACGGCCATTACGATGGCCTGCACAGCGCAAGCGATGGGCGGCCCTGTCATCAGCGCCGATTTCTGGCACGACGTCCGCGAGTCGCTTCGCCGGCGGCACGGCGAGGACTTGTGCGTGCTCGGATTCGTGGCTCCGGCGGGCGACCAGACCCCTAGGGCCCAGTTTCGCAACGATGCCGAATCGCGCATGGAGCGTCTTCGCGGGCTGGATCACGCGCAGGAAATCGGACGCCGGGTTGTCGAGGCGTTCGAAGACGTCGCCCCGCTGATCGCCAAGGACATCCGCACCGATGTGCCGCTGGTCCATCTCGTCCGGCAAGTCGACCTGCCGGCGCGGATCGTCACCCCCGCCGAGTACGAGGCGGCGAAGAAGACTTGCGAAGAGATGGACGCCAAGAAAGTCCGAGGTCTCAACGAGTGGTACTGGCGCGGGTATCAAGGGTTGATCGTCGATCGCTACCTGGCCCAGCAGAAGGGCGAGTGGAAAACCTTTCCGATCGAGATGCACGTGCTGCGCCTGGGCGACGTGGCCATTGCCACCAATCCGTTCGAGTTGTTTCTCGACTACGGAGTTCAGATTCAGGCCCGCAGCGCGGCGCCCCAGACGATTCTGATCGAGTTGGCCAGCCCCGCGGGCTACGCCGGCTACGTGCCCACGCCGCGTGCGGTCCAGGCCGGCGGCTACAGCGCGGAGGTCCTGGTCAACATGGTCGGCCCGGAAGGCGGCCAGGCTTTGGTCGACCGGACCGTCGAGGCCATTAGCGAGTTGTTCAAGAAGTAATCCTGCGCACCCGGCTGTAGGAGAACCCCAACCGGCGTGCTTCCGAGCGTTGTCATGGGCCCCGATGGATCGAAATGGTCTAGCCCGAGCACCTGTGGAATTGGACTCAATGCTCCTCGTCGTTCAACTGACCCCGCCCGGCCGCGGCGCCGTCGCCACCCTCCTGGTCGAAGGCCCCGGGGCCCGCGACATCGTCTCCGCCCATTTCCGGGCAGCGAGCGGCCGGGCACTGGCATCGTATCCTCCCGGCCGCCCCGTCTTCGGCCGCTTCGGGCCCGAACCGGGCGAGGAGGTGGTCGTTCGCGCAGCGTCGGAGGAGTCGGTCGAAGTCCACGGTCACGGCGGCCACGCGGCCGTGGCGCGCCTGACGGAGATCCTCGCCGAGGCCGACTGCCGGCAGGTCGACTGGCGCGACTGGGCCCGCGACCATCATAAAGACCCAATCACTGCCGACGCGCACATCGCTTTGGCCGAAGCCCGCACGGAGCTCGCGGCGGCCATTCTCTTGGACCAGTACCACGGAGCGCTTCGCCGGGCGATTGACGCGATTCGCGCCTTGCTCGAAACGGACCAGGCGGCGGAGGCGCAGCATGCCTTGGAAACGCTTCTCGCCCGTGCGCCGCTCGGCCTGCACCTGACAACGCCGTGGCAAGTCGTGCTCGCCGGGCCGCCGAACGTCGGAAAGAGCAGCCTGATTAACGCGCTGGTCGGATACCGGCGCGCCCTGGTACATCCGATGCCGGGAACGACCCGCGACGTCGTCACCGCCGCCACCGCGGTCGAAGGTTGGCCGGTGGAACTCTCCGACACGGCCGGGCTCCGCGCGGGCGGGTCGGCTGTCGAGGAGGCGGGCATCGCCTTGGCGAAAGAGCGGCTGGCCGCGGCCGACCTGGCGATCCTCGTCTTCGACGCGAGCCACCCCTGGTCGGAGCGAGACCGGATGCTCGCCGAAACCCGCCCCGATGCCCTGGTGGTTCACAACAAATGGGATCTGGCCGACGGCGCCGGCGCGGAGCGGCCGCCGGGGCTCCGCACCAGCGCGATCCGCGGCGATGGGATCGACGAGCTGGTCGCAGCGATTGCCCACCGGCTTGTGCCCGACCCACCGTCGGCCGATGCCGCGGTGCCCTTTACCGCGTCGCACGTCGAAGCGCTGCGGTTCGCGGCAGCAGCCTTGGTACAAGGTGGCTCTTCGGCGGCGAAGTTGGCTCTTGGCAGAATGTCTCGCACACGATAAAGCGATGGCCGGTCACCGATCGGACAAGAAAGCCGGCTCCGGCTGGCCGAACTCGCCGCTCATCTCGCACGGTCGTTGCCATTCGTCGCCTGAGGGGTTGGCGAAATACAGCCGCGACGGGGAATACGTGTCGGGGTCGCCTACCACACCTTCAGCGTCAGCGCGCCGCTGCCGGGATTCTCAAACGGGCCCGGCGTGGGGCGGCTCGCGTTCCTCGTCTTGCCGAAGTAATCAGTGTCGATGCAAAGCGGTGAGCCATCCGGCTGCTCGTAGGGAAGATTCGGGATCGCCGCTTTGCCCAAGAGGGCGGTCGTCACCATCGCAGTATCCTGCTCCTGCACGGCCTTGTTCAAGGTCAGGCAAAGATCCACGTGCTCCCTTTCGGCAAGGATTTCCACCTTGGGATCGAATCCCACTGAAGCGGTGTGGTTGCTCTCCTTCGAGTAAGGCCGCGCCCCGTGATAATAGAGATTGCCGCCCGTCTTGAGCGGCAACTCGCGCGTGTCGTATACCGCCGGCCCGAAGCCCGCGGCGTTTTGCCGCTCTTTGCCGCCGGAAGACTCGCCATTGCCGACAAAGATGTTGTTGTAGAACCGGTCGTCGCCGCCCTTGATGTTGACCAGGCCGGCGACGGCGGTCGTGTGCGCCGGATGGAATGGGGTCTTACGCGACAACTCGGGACGGCTGACGATCCTTCCGGTGAAGAGGTTGTGGGCATAGGCCCCGCCCTCGGACCAGTCGAGCAGGCTGACGGGAGACAGGAACAGGTTGTTGTCCACGACAAACGGCCCATGGTTTACCTCGACGAACAGGTCTTCGCCGCTGTTGTCGTGGAAGAGATTTCGCGAAACGCGAGTGCCCTGCGCCATCCAGTCCAGCCAGAGCCCCCGGCACGTCCGGAAAATGTGATTGCGGCTGATCTCGACATCGATGGCGGCGTGGAGCTTGATGCCCGCCATCTCGGCGCCCGTAAAGAGCTTGCGGACGTGGATGTCGTGGATGGTGTTGCCGGTGACCGTGCTGAATACGGCGCCCAGGCTGCCGACGACGCCGGTCTGCTCGCAGTGCGAGATCGTGTTGTTGCGGACCACGTGGTGGCCGATCGTTTCCTTGTTCCAACCGTTCTCGAGCGCTCGTTCGATAGTCTTCACGTAGCCCTCGGCGGTATTGGCCGACGTGTTGTCCCACTGGTCGCCGTATTTTCCCAGCGCGACGCCCGAACAGACCGAGTGGCTGATCACATTGTTTTCGATGATCCAGCCCTTGCCCCAGTGTGTGCCGATCAACCCGACTTGCTCGGCGGTGGGCGGCGCCCAAGGGGTCGCCGCATGCCGCATGGTGAAGCCGCGAACAGTGAGATAATTGACTCCCGGCTTTTCCGGGTAAAACACGGTCCGGCGGACGTTGATCTCCACCGCTTGTTGATTGGGATCGACGTCGTTGAACTGCGCCCAGATCGTCGTGTCTTCCTTGTCCACCCGGCCGAACCAGAGCGGGTCCGCTCCCACGGGCTTCAGCACGTCGTCGAGCTTCGCCGCCTCGGTCAGCCAATGGCCGTTGAGATACACGGCGCCGGTATGATGTTCGCGGCCCTTGGCGTTGAACCAGTCGCCGTGGATCAGGTCGCTGTAGGGATTGAAACCGCCGAAGAAGGAATTGGGAAGCGTTACCTTCCAGACGCCGTCCTGGACCTTCACCCAGTTCTTGACGACCTCCGACCCCTTGATCTCAACCTTCTCGCCCGGCGCCGCCTGATAGACAATCCGCTTCGTGTCGGACTCGCCCCCGCGCGGCGGCTTGACCCACTCGCGATAAACCCCCTCGTGCACCGTAATCACATCGGCCGGCTGGGCAAGGTCGGCCGCCCGCTGGACCGTCCGAAGCGGCGCAGCCTGCGTTCCGGGATGCGAGTCGTCGCCCTGGGCGGCGACATGGAACTCCCCGGCCTGAATGGCGGCGGCAAGTGCGAAGATGCTCAAGGATGCGGCGATTGCTGTTCTCATGGCGGTCTCCTGATCTTCCAATACTTACCGACCAACTCGTTGAGCTTATTCCATCGGATGCGGGCGAGCAAGAGGTCGCCTTTGATCCCGTTTTTCGGCTGCCATTCACCGACCGTCACCCAGGACTCGGCCGGGCTGGCGTTGGTCGTATGAAAATTGCCCATCAGCGCCACGCGATCGGGGTCGTTCACACCGTCGCCGACCAGCGGCAAAACAACGCGTTCCGTGTCGCGCCGGAGGCGGAGCGAGTGGGTGTCGACCTGCGCCATCCACAGCGGGGAGCGCCAGCGGATCACGTTGACATTGCAGGCGTCCTTTCGCGTGTAAACGAGCCACAGCGCCTCGGAGTGCGGGAGCCAGTGCTGCTGCGTCGTGGAGAGCACGAGCGGCTCGCCGTCGTCCCAGGCCCACGGCTGCTTCGCCGTCCAATGCAGGCCGTCGTCGCTGGAGCAGACGTAGCCGCGGTTGTCCTCGGCGCGGAGCGTCAGGAAGAAGCGGCCCCGGAACTCCGTGATCGACGGCTCCAACAGCCCGCGGCCCTTGTCGTGCGCGATCTCCTCGCCGACGCGTTTCACGGCGAGCGTGTCGCCGTCGAAAGAGCAAATCACGCCGGAAACGGAGCGCGGTTTTTTCTTCTCGCCGCCGTGTGTAAAAGCCATCAGGATGTCGCCGTCCGGCAGCACGACGCGCTGGCCGCAACCGTTCGAGTAGATGGATGCGCCGCGCGGATCGCCCCACTCCAGCTTGCGGCGCGGTCCCCATTGGCCGTCGCGCCACACGGCGTAAACCGGCCAGCGCGGCGGCTGGTCGGCGGAGAAACGTGGCCCGGAGTAGAAGACGTTGTGCCCGAGCGCCAGAACGGTCTTCGTCGCCGCATGCCACTGGGGCACCACGTCGCAGACGCCTTCCTCCGAGCCGTCGGACTGCTTGACGCGTCCCAGCGGCGGCACGGGCTGCGGTTCGGTCCAGGTGCGGCCGAGATCGGACGAGGTCATCCAGTGCACCGGCCCGAAGTAGTCGGAGCCGGCGATGGTCTGGAGCGTCATGAAGGCCGTCGAGCCGGATTCGCTCGGCACGATGCAGGCGCGGGGGTGGAACCACGTCGGCCCGCTGCCGTCACGCCCGCGGCGCACGGTAGCTTTCTCGATGCCGGCGACGAGGTCCGTCCCCTCGGCAGCGGCCGCGGAACGGACCAGCACAGCGCCGGCCGCGCCGAGGCCAAGAGAGGCAAGGAACTCGCGGCGGGAACTTGTGTGTGGTGTCATACTGGCAATCCTTCGTTCGAACAGAGGCATTGACAACTCCCCTCTCCCGTTTCGCCCATAGGGGCAACTCGGGCAGTTCCATCCTTCGGTCCCCTTGTTGACGAGCAGAATCACGCGGTAAGGGGCGTCGGGCTTGTTCAGCGCGTTGAACGCGTCGATATCCGCCTGTTTGGTCAAGTGCGCGTCGGACGTATTTACGAGGCACAATGCAGGGCTTTGGCCGGCTTCCGTCAAACCGCGGTCAGCGACGGGCCGCGAAGCCAGCAGGGAGCGAGACATCTCTGGTCACGTCTGCTCCCAAATGCGAAGAAAACTCAGCGGCGTCACGATGGCGTATGGGAGTCGATCTTGAAACTTCTTGCGAGGCACCACGGCACGGCTTCCGCATTACCTCGTCTTCCGGCCACGGCGGTACTGTCGAACCGCTTCTTCACTTTCCTCGATTCGGAAGGGCGCTCGCCGAGCCGCCGCCGTGGACTGCTCGAGGAGTTCCTCGTCGGTGAACTGCCGAACAAAGTCGCGCAATACTTCCTCGGCCAGCGATTCGGGCTTCTGCTTTCGTTTCTCGGCGATTGTCACGAAATCGGTCCGGAGTCCTTTGCCTATCTTGTGTTCCGGCATTGGTTGTTCCCTCTTACAACCTCAAGCAACGGGGAGGTAGACCCGTGTATCGCCCGCGCACTCGGCGGAGTCGCGCAGGCTCTCCCAATGAGCATAACGGATCACCTGCGGTTTGCAACATCCGGCGGGTGATCTTTCCCGGCGCTTTCCGATTGGAAGCTTGCCGCGGGGTCTGCGTCCGCCAGATCGGCGATCGGCAAGGATTTCTACTCGAAGGTGGACTGCTGTGATGGTCGAGAATCGAGGGTCCCGAGTCGAGCAAAAAAATGGCGGTCGGCGGTTTCGGCCGGGTCAGAGACCCGCGCCGAGCGGTTTTGTTCGGCCCTCGATAAGGTTACGTGGCGACTTCGGATCCGCCCGAGACCTCCCGGTACTGAACTGCCAGTTTCGCCGCTGCCTGATGTACGTCGAACCTTTGTTCCGCACGGAGCCTGGCAGCACGACTCAGATCTCGGCGCAACTCACTCTCCGCGATGAGTTGCCGGATCGCCGAGGTCAGGGCTTCGGCGCTGCCGGCAGGAACGAGTCGCGCGGCGCTCGCATCCGGCGGAAAGATCTCGCGGGTCCCGCCGACGTCGGCCGCGACGACCGGCACGCCGGAGGCTGCCGCCTCCAGCAATACGCGGCCCAGCGGCTCCTGGCGCGCAGGATGCACGAGCAGAGCGAGTTCATTGAGGATGCGGTCCACGTCGCTCCGCAAGCCCAGAAAATGAAAACGGCCCGCGAGCGGTCCTTCCGCGATCGCTCGCAGATCCGCCTCGAACTGCCTTGACTCGGCTTTTTCCGATAGCCGCTGCCCAATCACCAGGTAATGGACCAGCGGCAGTTCGTCGGCGAGCCGAGCGGCCGCGCGAGCAAGCACGTCCTGCCCCTTGCGGAGACTGATCTGGCCGATCGTGCCCACCAGGAACGACCCGGGAGCCAGGCCCAGTTCGCGGTGAAGAAAACCGGTGGGCGAGCGCGGCCGAAACTGCTCCAGGTCGACGCCGTTGTAGAGCACGCGCGTCTTGGCGGCGTCCAGCCCCGCGGCAACGTGGAACCGCCGCGTTGCCTCCGATACGGCCAGCAGTCGCGTGTGGCAGTTGACGTCGTCGATCGCCCGGCGGCTCAGCCGAAGGATATCCCGCAGGTGGGCGATGCTGGGGATCCCGGCGGCCTTCGCGACCGGTCCGGACAACCGCCCCATCGACAGACTATTGGCATGTACCAGCGCCGGCCGGATCCGCGCCAGCTCGTCGGCGAGCCGCCGACGAAGCATCTCCCGCGGCAGCCGCCGGCCGGATGAATCATCCAAGGTCCAGGAAACCACGGGAACACCATGCCGACTGAGGGCCTCCGCCAGCGGGCCCTCCGGCGGGGCTAGGGCCGCAAACTCGAATCCCGCCGAACGGACGCCCGCGAGCGTCGCCAACATTGAGCGTTCCGCCCCGTTCAGTGCGGAGTATTCACACAACAGAAGCACACGTACGGCCGGCATGGCGGCTGACCCGGCATGGTTTCGCTACAGCACTCCGTACTTCGCCAGCGTACTTCGGAGCTTCGCCTCCTGGTCGGGGCTGAGCGGAGTCATCGGCATGCGGAGCTCGCCCGTATCGCGGCCCAAGAGCTTCATCGCGGCTTTGATCGGGATCGGGTTGGTGGCGAGGCCGAGCATGTCGCGGCAGAGGGGAAAGAGCCGCTTGTGCCACTGCTGGGCTTGAGCGATGTCGCCGGACTGAAAAGCGTTGATGAGTTGGATCATGTCGCCGGGGACGATATTGCCGACCACCGAAATCACGCCGCGGCCGCCGATGGCCAGAAGCGGCAGCGTCAGGCTGTCGTCGCCGCTGAGGACCGTGAGGTCCGTCATGGCGATGATCTGCGACGCCTGGTCCATCGACCCCGTGGCCTCCTTGACCAAGGCGATGTTGGGCAGTTCCGCCATCCGCGCAATCGTTTCCGGCTCGATGTTCTTACCGGTGCGGCCCGGGATATTGTAAACGCAGATGGGAATGTCCACGGCTTCGGCCAGGGCCTTGAAGTGGAGGAACATTCCTTCCTGGGTCGGCTTGTTGTAGTAGGGCGCGACGATCAAGGCGGCGTCGGCCCCCGCCTTCTCAGCCCAGCGGGTCAGGTGCAGGGCCTCGTCCGTGCTGTTCGAACCGGTGCCGGCCATCACCTTGATCCGGCCGGCAGCGGCTTCGACAACCGCGGCGATCACGCGTTCGTGCTCGGGGTGGGAGAGCGTCGGGGATTCGCCGGTGGTGCCGACCGGGCAGACGCACGTCGTCCCGGCCTTGACCTGGAAATCGACCTGCTCCTGGAGGGCCTTGACGTCGACCTGGCCGTTGCGAAACGGCGTGGTCAAAGCGACGGAAAGACCGGCAAAAGCTTCACCGCGGGTTGGCATGCAAGAAATCCGTTCTGTTCTGAATGGTGTTATGAAACGAGGCGTTTCATCTCCCGCACGGCCTGCTCCAGGCCGACCATGATCGCGCGGGCGATAATGCTGTGGCCGATGTTCAGCTCGTGCATTCCTTCGATGGTAGCAACCGGCTTGACGTTGCGATAGGTCAGCCCGTGGCCGGCGTGCAGGGCGATCCCTGCCTGGCGGACCAGGGCGCCGGCGGAAATGAGCGATTCCAGCTCGTTTTGCTGAGCCGCGCCGGGCAGGGCGAGGGCGTACTGGCCGGTGTGCAACTCGACCGCGTCCGCCTTCAACTCGGCAGCCGTTTCGATCTGCTTGGGATCGGGATCGAGAAAGAGGCTCACAACAATGCCCGCGTCTTGCAGACGCTGGATCACGTCGGCCACGCGTTTGCGTTGCTCGTGGACATCCAGACCACCCTCCGTGGTGACTTCCTCGCGCTTTTCAGGGACGAGCGTCGCCTGGTCGGGCCGGGTCCGGCAGGCGATGGCCGCCACATCGTCCTCGCAGGCCATCTCCAAATTGAGCTTCACGGTGACCGTTTCGCGGAGGATCCGCAAGTCGCGATCGTTGATGTGGCGGCGGTCCTCGCGAAGGTGCACCGTGATGCCGTCCGCCCCGCCGAGCTCGGCCAAGGCCGCCGCCCAGACGGGATCCGGCTCGTACGTCCGGCGGGCCTGACGGACGGTGGCCACATGGTCGATGTTCACGCCTAATTCAGCCATTTTGAGCGCCTTATCGCCGGTCTTCTTGGGTGAGCGACTTCTCGACGGCGTCGGCCCGCGCCGCGATGTGTTCGATCCGTTTTGCCAGGACGCTCGGGGTAACCAGGGCCGCGAGCACGGTATCGACGAGCACGAAGTTCGGCTTGCCGTCGATGTCGCGGATGGCGAACGCCCCGGCCGGAATGGTCAGGTTCTTGCGGAGCACCGCCTCGTAATATTTCGCTTCCGCCGGTCCGCATTCGCTGTAGACCACCACGATCGGCTCCCCCTGATTGTCCTCGCGGCCGAAGAAGATGGTAACCTTCTGCTCGCGGTCGTTGGGCAGCGACAGCTTGAACTGGTAGGTCTTTCCCGAACCGGCCGCCTCGACCCCCAAGTGCTGACCGGTCGCTCGGATGCATTCCGCAACGTCGAGCCCCGGCGCGACGTTGCCCCCGCTGGCGGCCAGCCATTGCTGCCATCGGCGAACGTCGGCCCCGAAATCCTGGCCGGTGATGCGGGTGAGGGCCTCGCAGACGCTGACCACCAGCACCCCCCTGGCGAGCAAATCCACAAGCGGTCCAACTGCCTCGGGCGCGCGGAGTTCTCCCAGCGATTCGACGGCCGACCAGACAACCGCCTCATTCGTCGCACTGAGGCATTCGAGCAACGGCTTGACCGCCCTGGCCCGCACGAGCTTTTGCCTGGCTGCCCTTCTGGCATGGGGGTCGTAAAGTTGATCGACCAGCAAGCGATCATCCAATTCAGGTTCGGACTGGTTCACGTTGCTGCCCTGTTGCTGCTTGGCGCCATTGCGACTCGAAACACCGATCACGATATCGTAGGGGGGACTTTTGTCCGCCTTGGCCGCACAAAGGCCGCCCAGACCCCACCCTCTTGACGGCAGACCTGCTGCCAGGAGTTCTCCGTGTCGAATCCAATGCGGCAATTTTGGCTCTTCCGTTTTTGGGTGCCAGATTCGGCATTTTCTGTAGGACGGCCTTCCCAGGCCGTCGAGATCTTGGGAAAAAGACGGCCTGGGAAGGCCGTCCTACACCGAAAAACGGAAGAGCGGCGATTCTCCCGCTGGTTCCATTAGGGCTGATTATACCGGTCGTTGGTCCCCGAGCAAGCAGCCGGCCGCGGCCCTCCGGGACCCCGCTTTGTCGGGCATAAGGTAGACTTCAGTAATGGCCCCCACAGCAGCACCTGCTCGACGGGCCGCCTTGTCCTCCACCGGCCCCCGCTTTCGCGGAAACTTGTCCCATGTCCGCGCCGCACCCATCGAGTCCGCGCGCACGACCACTCTGGATCGCAGAGAGGAAGCCATGAAGTTGACCTGCCACGAACTGGCCGCGCGCATCGAGCAGATGCAACCCGGCGCCCTGCCTCGCGACGTTGCCCGGCTCTGTCTGCTCCTGGCGAACTCGGTCGACGACATCCAGCAACTCGGCGATCACGACAAGCTCTCGGAGGCCTGGCAGCAGATCGGCATCCGACTGCAGGCGGCAACCGACCAGCACGCTGCCATGACGGAGGAATTGGAGCAACTGGCGCGGAGCGATCCCGGCAATTTCACCCTGGAGCAGATCTGGGTGCTGATCCGCGCGATCAAGGTGCAGAGCCAGGTCCTGCAACTCTACGTCGGCCGCCCGCTGCCGCAGGTGTAGTCAATTCACGGAGTTGTTCTTGGACACGTCCTTACCGTGCGTCGGGCTCGGCGACGAAGCGGTAGCCGGCGTCGCGAAGCGTCAGTAAGTGCCGCGGCCGGGCCGGGTCGGGCTCGATCACCTTCCGCAGGCGGAGGATGAACTGGTCGGGGGCACGCGTCGAGAGGTGCCCCGGCAAGTCCCAAACATTCTCCAAGAGCTCGCGCCGCGTCACGATCCGCCCTTCGTTCTCCACGAAGTAGCGGAGCAACTTCATCTCCAGTTGCGTCATCCGCACCAGGTCGCCGCCGACGGTCACCTCGAACGTGTCGAAGTGGATCTCCACGTTGCTGAACGCGAAGGATGGGATCGGAGAGTGCTGCTGGTTTGCCGGGCCCTGGACCCGGCGCGCATACATGGCCAGCAGGCCCTTCACGCGGCTGAGAAACTCGTCCAAATCGAACGGTTTCGTAAGGTATTGGTCGGCCCCCACGTCGAATCCTCGCTTGCGGTCCTCGGAAAGCGTCCGTGCGCTGAGAATCAGGACCGGCATGATTTCGTCGGCCGCGCGGAGCGCCTCGCAGACGGCATATCCGCTCATCCCCGGCAGCATGATGTCGAGGACCACCAGGTCGACCTCGCCGCGGTGTTCCTCGATGTACTCGAGGGCCGACCGCCCGTCGCCCACCGTGGCCACGCGATAGCCTTCGGCCTCGAGATTGTATTGAATCCCCGCGGCCAGGTGCTTTTCGTCTTCGACGACCAGAATGTGCTTTCCGTTGCCCATGGTCAGCAGATCGACAGCGCATCACGCGGGAGAAACGCTTGGCGCCCGAGGCTCCTCGCAGCGGCTCTGCTCGGCCATTGCCACCCCGGGCAGCCGGACCTCGAAGACCGATCCCGAGCCGGCAGGACGGTCTTCAACCCGGATCGTGCCGCCCAGCCGGCGGACCAGCGTGCGCGCGATGTAGAGCCCCAGACCGGTGCCCGACTTCTCACGCTCCAACTCCGAGCCCAGGCGCACGAACCGGCGGAAGATCTTGCGCCGCATGGCGGGCGGGATGCCCCGGCCATTGTCGCACACCCGCGTGATCGCCCATCCCTCTTCCAGCCGTGTGGTGATTTCCACGCGAGGCTCGGCGCCGGCGTACTTGACGGCGTTGTCGATCAGGTTGCGGAAGATCAGGTCCAGGGCCGCTCGCCGCGCGCGGACGGCGCACGGCTCAACCTCCAGCCGCAGGATCTCCGAAGGGGCCCGGTAGCGGCGGCAGGTCATCTCGGCGCACTCGCGAAGCAAGGGCGCCAAGGCAACCTCCTCCGCCTCGCCGTCCACGTGCCCCGCTTCCACGCGCCCGGCGTCGAGCACGTGGTTAATGAGCCCGTCCAGCCGCTCCACCTCTTCCAGCATGGACCGGTGGAAGTCGGCCTGCTCCTCCTCGCTGAGTTGGCGGCGGTTGAGCGTCTGCAGGTAGAGCTTCAGCGAGGCGATCGGCGACTTCAGTTCGTGGGTCACGCTGTCGACGAAATTGGACTGCCGCCGGTTGAGGTTGATCGCCTTGATCGATAGGGCCAGATACATCACCACGCCCACCACCAATAGAACGATGAACGTTGTGCCGACCGACAGCAGCGTCCAATAGACCGGCGCCACGGCGGTGTTGCCCAAGGCCCCGAAGACGTTGACCAGCACCCAGCCCACGGTCAGCACGACCAAGAGCACGATCATCACCACGGCAAGCGTGATCGCGTAACTCAGAGGGCGGCGCGTCGATATCACGTCCCGGTACCGGCGGGGTTCGAACCATTGAGGAATCCTAGTGCCAGGATACCACGCGGGCGAAACCTGCGCCAATCCGGAACCTGCCGCGACCCCCCCGCGGCCCAGACCCGCAGGTTTCGGGCGCGGAGCGGAGACGCCGGTGGTTGGGGCAATCTCCCGAGGTCGGCTTGGGCGAGCGATCAAGGCGAGGCTCCCGGCGATCAAGAACCAACGGCGGCAATCTGCGGCAACTCGGCTGCCGCAACCTTCGCCGGCGCCGGCGGTGCGATTCGGGCGGCGACCGAGGCGCTTTGACGGGCGGCGGAGTCCCCCGAAGGGCCGAAGTTCGTCTCGTAAAACGTGGGCGGCTCGTAAGTCCAGCCGCGCTGGAGACGTTTTTCCTCCTGGCGGATCTTGGAGAGCACGTACCGCGCGCCCAGGGCCGACGCAATCCGCGACTTCCACCCGAACTCCTTGTGGAGGTCCTTCAGGACCCCGTCGGCAATGGCGAACATCCGCGGGTTGCCGCGGTAGTAGAGGCGGACCGCTCCCACCAGGGCGGAAAAGGTCGTGCCCAACTCGCGGGCCTCCCAGGCGAAGCGGCGGCGGACACGCAGGTCGGGATGGTTCTTATAACGCCGCCAGCCGGCCAGCGTGGTCCGCGCAATCCGCATCACGCTCGGACCATTCACTTCGAAATCCCGCTGGAACGCCCGCACGAGGAATTCCGCCTCCTCGCCATTCTTGATATGCGGATGGCGGTAGTTGAGGATGTGCTGGCCGTGGATGTCGCTGGGGTGATACTCGCTCGGATCCTTCATCTGCCCCTTGGCCGTGAGCTCGGCGTGCAGCGGCGTGCCGGGGATCGGCGTGTAGAGCATGAACTGGTGGAAGTCGGAGTCGTAGCGGACGGCAAAGTCGATCACCGCGTCGATGTTCTCCGGCGTGTGGTTCTCCAGGGCGATGATGCTCGATCCCAGCACCCGGATGCCGTGCGACTGAAGCTGCTTGACCAGTTCGTGGGCGTCGATGCCGTGGAGTTTGGTGTATTGGCTGTCCTCGCCTTCCAGGCCCATCCAGACCCACGAGATTCCCAGCCGTACGAGCTGCTCGATCGTATAGGACCGCAGCACGTTGGCGGAGCTGAACACGTAGAGGGCCCATGCCTTGTCGTGCTGCTCCATCAATTCCAGAAGCCGCAGGGCGCGCTTGCGGTGCAGGAGGAAGTTCTCGTCCATGACGAAGAACGAGCTCACCTTCATCTTCGCTTCGATCTGGCACATGATGTCGAACAGCTCGTCGCCGGTCTGGTAGAAATCGACGAATTTCCCCTTGCCGCCGAACATGGCCGACGTGGAGCAGAAGTTGCAGCCCAACGGGCAGCCGACCGACGGGATGAGCGTGGCCGCCACGTCGCCGGGCTGGTCTCTCGCTTGGATGCCGACATTGCGCGTGCCGATTCCGGAGGTAATCAACGGATGGCGGATGGGCCGGTCGACTTCCTCGCCGAGGAACCGGCGGAACCAGCGGACGCCCTCGCCTTTGACGATATGGTCGGCGTCGATCCGCTCGGCCAGATCGGGAATATTGGCGACGTGCCCGCCCACGACGATTGTCGCCTCCGGAAGGTACTGCCGGATCAACTCGCACATCTTCCGCACCTTGAACTGGTTGGGCGTGATGGCGGAGATGCCCACCACGTCGTACTTGTGGGTGCGGATCTCCTCGATGAAGCGATCGAGCGTGGGGAAGTCGAGCATCGTCGTGGGAGCGCTGATGTTTGCCTGGATCAGCATCAGGCCCCAGGAGCGATGAAACATTCTCAATGAAAACGGCCCTTGGACACGGGTGACCTGGTTCTGGTACAGCTCCATCGGGTTCATCGCCCGGCTGCCGTACTCGTCGTCCTGGGCGTAGGGGCCGAAGACGCTGGTCAAGAGCACCTTGGCCTGCGGGCCCAAAGGATGCTTCGCCTCGGATGCGGTGGAAGACGCAGGAGCGTTGTCAGTAAGGCGTGCCATGCTTGATCGCTTTCAAAGCCTGAGTTGGTGGAACCCCGGCGTGGTCAAAAAATGGATGTTCCCGTTCTTGAACCATGCCTGAACCTCGGCTGGGTATTGTAGTCCGAATCGTTCCCTGCCGGGTCATCGGTGCGTATAACCTGTGTAATAGATCCGTAAACACGCTCCGGCCCACTCCGCCTGATTGACTTGCAGAGAGTTTAACGGCCGTAACATGACTCCCCTCTCCCGCCTCGGGAGAAGGGCCGGGGGTAAGGGCTGTCTGCAGCGCTCACTGCTCCTGGCAACCAGCGGCGCAACCCAAGTCGCGACAACAGTATCGAGGCGTTGCGTGCCCCCCACCAGCACCGCCCGCCGACACCGTCCGCAACAACACCAAAGCTCCTGCCCTCCTCGCCTGATTCATCCTTCATCCCTCATCCCTCATCCTTCATCCCTCATCCCTCATCCTTCATCCCTCATCCCTCATCCCTCATCCCTCATCCCTCATCCCTTATCCCTCATCCCTTATCCCTCATCCCTCAACCGACAACAAATGACCAATCACCAGAAAAGACTCGCCGCACAAGAGGGGGCTGGCTTCGACCAGTTGTTTCACTCAAAATGGTCCGGAGAACCATTCCATCGAGAGGAAAGGAACCGCCATCGTGAAACGACGTGATTTCTTGACTTCGGGCGTCTACGGCGCCGCCTCGCTGGCGGCCTTGAACGCCCGGGCGTTCGCTGCGGAAGAAGACGAGACGGTGCGGGTCGGGCTGATCGGCTGCGGGTGGTATGGCAAGACCGATCTGTTCCACCTCATCCAGGTCGCTCCCGTCGAAGTCGTGGGACTCTGCGACGTCGATCGCCGGACGCTCGACGAGGCGGTCGAACTGGTCGCCCAGCGGCAGCCGTCGAAGAAGCGGCCCCCGACTTATGGAGACTACCGGCGGTTGCTCGCAGACCAGCGCCCCGACGTAGTGCTGATCGGCACGCCCGATCATTGGCATTGCCTGCCGGCCGTCGATGCCTGCAAGGCGGGCGCCGACGTCTACGTGCAGAAACCGATCAGCTACGACGTCGTCGAGGGGCAAGCGATGGTGGCCGCCGCGCGGAAGTACCGCCGGACCGTGCAGGTCGGCCTGCAGCGGCGAAACACGCCCCACCTGCTGGAAGCTCGCGACCGCTTGATTCGCGCCGGCAAGCTTGGAAAGATCGCCTATGTCGACATCCACAGCTATTACGGCAAGCCGGGCGAATTCCCGGCGAACGAGCAGCCGCCCGAGCATCTCGACTGGGAGATGTACGTCGGCCCGGCGGCATGGCGCGACTACAATCCGGGAATTCATCCTCGGAGTTGGCGCGCCTGCCGGGAGTTCAGCAACGGGCAGACCGGCGACCTGTGCGTTCACTTCTTCGACGTCGTCCGCTACTTCCTGGAACTCGGCTGGCCCAAACGGATTTCCGCCAGCGGCGGGATTCTGATGCGTAGCGCCGGCTCCAACATCAACGTGCACGACACGCAGACGGCCCTGTTCGACTATGGCGACGTCCAGGTAGTCTGGAACCAGAGGAACTGGGGCCACAACCCCGATCCCGACTATCCTTGGGGCGCCACCCTCTACGGCGACAAGGGCACGCTCAAGTTGAGCATCAAGTCCTACGATTTCCTTCCGAAAGGCAGCGGCTCACCTGAGCACGGGGACTTCGTCGACGAGAGCAGCCGGTATCCGGAAGACGTGCAGCACAAGGCGACGGAGTTGTTCGCCGCGCCTGCCACGCGGCAACACATGCGGAACTTTCTCGCCGCGCGTCGCAGCGGCCAGCGGCCGGTGGCCGACATCGAGGAGGGCCACATTTCTTCGGCGTGCTGCATCCTCGCGAATCTGTCGATGGAACTGGGCCGCAGCCTCCAGTGGGATAGCCAATCCGGGCGCGTCGCCGGCGACGAAGAGGCCAACCGCCGGCTTGCACGCGATTACCGGGCAGCCTGGCAACACCCGACGCCGGAGAACGTGTAGAGCGAGTCCCCTGCGAACCCCAGGCTCGAACGGCGCTACTCGACGACCTCGAGCCAACCCAGCGACGTCGGCACGTGGAAGTCCGGCTCCTCCGTCTTAGGATCGATCCAGCTCATCCAGGCCTCGATCGGCGGCGGGCCCTCGAGTTGGCGGCCGCGGTTGTGGATGCTCTCGCGCTGGAGGACCGGCTTGCCGCTGCGGTCGTGGCTGAACTCCGCGCGGTACAGCCCGCAGCGGATTTTCACGCCCGGTTTCAGCCGCGGAAACCCCAGGGCCTCGAAACCGGCCAGCGGCAGGCGGCCTTCCACCACGTAGCCTTGCTCCAGCGGCGATGCGGCCGTCTCGATGCCGGCCATGTTGCAGCTCGGATCGAGCTTGCGGTAGTACGCGCCGCGGTAGTCGAACGCGCGGCCCTTCGAGTCGACTTCGATGCAGTAGTAGTCGGTCATCTTGTCGTCGCGGCTGAAGTACATCTCTCCGCGGTCCTCGAACACGGCGTCTTCCTCGTCGCGGAGCGTGTCGAGCACGAAGATGTCGGCATCCTCGATGCGGAAAGTAAAGTAGAAGTTCTCGCCGTCGCACAGGGCGCGGAATTCGGTCGGCGGCGCCGGCGCGTCCTTCCAGGGGAACGCAAAGCCTTTCTCCACGGCGGCCTTCGACCAGGCTGCCTCGTCGGCGCGGCCGTCGATCCGGATTCCGGCGTCCGGGAGATAGCGGGCCGGGTAGGTCTTTTCGCTGAGGCGTCGCGGGAAGAAATCGTCTTCGTACAGCTTGATCCTCGCCGGCCCCTGCATCGTGCTGACCCAGAGTTCTCCGGGCACGCGCTCGCAGACGTAGGGATACGATAACCGGTGCTGAGGCTCCGTGTCGCCGGGCTGCATCGGATCGTAGGCCACGACGGCCGGCTCGCTCCACGTGGCCCCGTCGTCCTCCGAAAAGGCTATGGAGAGCTGTTCGCGGCGGCCGGTTTTTTTCTGCGGATCGATGTAACGGTTCCAGAAGAGCGCCAGCCGGCCGCTCTGAAGACGCCGCAACTGGCCGGGCGATCCGCTCGCCTCGATTTTCGACGGCCGGATGTCGGTCCACGTGAGCCCTTCGTCGGTGGAAAAAGCCTCGGTGAAGCAGCCGCGGTAGGTGCGGATCAGCATCCACAGGCGGCCGTCTTTGAGTTGCGCCAAGGTCGGCTCGATTCCGCCGCCGTGGTCTCCGTAGCCGCCGTAGTCGCCCAGGTCGATCACGTTGCTCTTCTTCCAAGTCTTGCCCTCGTCGTCGGAGACGCAGGTGAACGAGACATGCCGGCCGGGGTTGGCCACGGCGACCTGCGATCCGAGCACGATCCGCCCGCTTCGCAACTGGATCATCGTCCGCAGCGCCCCGCAGTAGCCATCCTGGATCTTTTGCGGCTCCTCCCAGGTCCGGCCGTCATCCGGACTGCGGACGATGTAGACCGGCAAGCGGCATTCGGGAAGCGGCCCTCCCTGGGCCTGGTCCCAGCGGAGCACCTGCTCCGGCGAATTCAGGAAAGCGAGGATCAACGCGCCGTCGCGCGTGCGGAGCAGGGCCCGTTCTCCGCGACAGCGGAACTTGTCCGGCTGACGGAACAGCGGCCGGGGCGACCACGTGTTGCCGCCGTCTTCGCTCAGCATCGTCCGCTCGTCGTCCACCGCCAGCACACTTCCGTCGCCGAGCGTGACGAACGGACCGAGAAGCGACGTTGACAACGGCCGGCACCTGGGATCGAGCAAGAGCTTCTTGCCGGAGAACTCGGTTTCTTTCCATTCGGGAGTGCCGGCAACGCAAGCCGTCGTGATGAGCAGGGTATAAAGCATGGGGATTCCTCCTGTCAGGTGGTCGACCGGTCGGATTCTAACAGCGTTGCCGTGGGAATACAACAAGCACGCCGGTTCATTCGGTTCTCTTCCTCGGTCAGGCCGTCCGACTGGAGACAGCGGTGAAACGTGCCGCGCCGCGCACAACCGGCCCCCTTGCCAGCTCGCCTGGCAGGAGCCAGAGATTGGGAGGCTAAGAACCCGCGCCGCTCCACCCTCTCTTTACCTTTTCTCGCCATCCGCCGCCTCGGCCGCGGACGGCGAGAAAAGTCTTCCGCCACAACGTGGCAACCCCATGTCAGCCCAGGCCAACGGCCTGGGACCACAATCGGCCAACCATTCCAAAGCCCCAATGGGACGGCCCGAATAGCGCTGACTCGGCGACGTTGCGTTCGCGTCCGAATGGTTCCCAGGCCGTTGGCCTGGGCTGACATGGGGCCGTCCCTTCGGGACTGTTCGCATCGGCAGCCGGCGCGTGCCTGAACAAGACGTCCGAGAGGCGCCGGGACTCCCGTTACGTGTCCGGGCTTCGATAGCTCTGCGTCTGACTCCGTAGCAACAGGCACTTCCGCTTCACTTCCACCCGACGCCCGACGGTGGGAGCGCACACCTGCGGCCTGCCCCGGATACAGCGGTGGAACGTGCCGCGCCGCGCGCAACCGGCCCCCTTGCCAGCTCGCCTGGCAGGAGCCAGAGATTGGCAGGCTAAGACCCCACGCCGCTCCACACTCTCTTTACCTTTTCTCGCCATCTGCCGCCGAGGCGGCGGATGGCGAGAAAAGAAACACTCCCCAGCGCGATGCCGCCGCTCGCTACGTTGGGCACGCAGCACGGAGCATTGGTCTAGTCCCCCGCGAGCAGGCCAACGATTGCCGAGACCGACGCCGCGGCCTGTTTTGGGAAAATCGTCCAACAGCGGATTAGTCTACTATTTCTGGATGGTCTGCACAACCATTAGGCGACCCGCTCTGTGCCTGCGGCATGTTGGCGTCGATGTCTCGATTCTGCAATTCGGCAATGCTTGCTGGAGCTTGTTCACACCCTGATCGGTAACATGCGTGTTGACAAGCGACAAGTATTTGAGTCGAGGTAATCCCATGAGATCCTCCACGCCAGCATCGGTGACGCGTGTGCCCGCAAGCTCCAGCCACTCAAGTTGCGTCAGCCCTCTAAGGCACGACAGTCCTGTATCCGTCACCTGCGTATCGCTGAGATCCAGCCATTGGAGTCGCGCGGCCCACTTGAGGCTCTGTAACCCCGCGTCCGTGACGTGGACGCCCCTTAGAAACAAGTCCTTGAGTTGCGGCAGCTCTTGAAGCCGCGACAGCCCTGTGTCGGTAACGTCAGTATGCGACACATTCAGCCATTTCAGGCGAGCAAGTACTTCGAGGTGTTTCATCCCAATGTCGGTAATGCGAGTGCCTGCGAGGTTCAAAGACTGAAGTCGGCTGAACGAGGCTATCTGTTCCACACCCTTGTCGGTGATTCCGGTGAAGGAAAGTCCCAGGTTTTCGAGTTGCCTCAATCTCTTGAGGGAACTCAAGCCCATGTCGGAAACCTGGGTATTGTCAAGGCCCAGTTCGCGCAATTCGGCTAGCTCATTTAGGTACTTCAGCCCTTCATCGGTTACTCCAGTATCGGAAATCGACAGCCATTGAAGATGACTCAATTCTGCAATATGCCTCACTCCAGCATCGGTGATCTCTTTGCCACGCACGTCCAACGCTCGGAGCGCATCTAGGTTTGCGAGATGCGACAGGTCGCCATCAGTGACCTCCGCATGAGGCGAATAGCTCACCAGAACCACCCCGCTGAAAAAGTCATTTCCCAAGAGCTCTCTCAACCAACCCGGTACCGGCGGTGCCGCAGTTGGTCTGCGATTGAGCAGGGAATCGACTTCGTAATCGTAGCATATGTCCTGTGCTACCCTCTCAATTGCTGCCACCGCCTCCCGCTGCCTCCTCGCCCGCTGTATCCTAACGGCAACCCAACTCATCCCAACACTCGCCAACAGCACGAACATCAGAAGAGTTCGCAGGCTGATCTGCAACCAGCGGCGCTTGCGGGCAGGCGAGGCGGGTTGGACTTCGGAGACGGTCATGTTCTTCTGGTCCACCGAGCCAAGGTCTGCGTGGCCGACGCCGGTCCCGGCCACCTGTTTCTGGTTCAACTCCGTATCAGTCTACCACTTGGCCGCGGATGGCACCACACCGAGGGCGTCCGCGGCATGGACGCCGCGGCTGGGCAGCCTCGCGTTGTTGGCGACATTCTCATAGTTGGTGTAGACGAGGATCACGAGGGTGATGTACATGACCAACAGTCCCAGGAACATGCCGATCATGATGCCCGTCCGACTGCCGGTTCTTCCGGCGAATATTCCCCCAACGATTGATCCGGCCGACGCGCCCGCCACCGCGCCGCCGATAAAGATCATCGCCAGAGACTCGTCCACGAAGCCTCGTCGGATCGGTCCTACGCAGATTGCGACAAGAAAGAGCACGCCGAACGTGTCTTTCAGAGTGAACTTAAACCAACCTTTTCCTGGAACCGAAGCCATCGAAGGGCTTAATCGCCTCAGCCAACGGTTGCGTCGCGGCCAAACCCTCTTGACATCTTCGCCTTTTCGCCCTTTCGCGATCTCCTCGGTGAGGAAAACCCGTTTGGTCTTGGCGGTCTGTTGTTCATCGCCCATCCCTGCCGCTCCGCGATCCATCCGTCGATGAATCCAATTTCGCAATTTCGCAACGCCCCTCTACCGGCTGATATGGAACTTGCGCGCTGCACCCAAGTTGTAACCCGAAGGCCCCGTTCCACTTCCGTCCCATCGACTCGTCCGACTCCTTTTTGCAGCGCTCCAAGATTGTCGCAAAACCCCGACCGCTCCGCCCGCAAATGACGAATGACCAATGACCAATGACTTCCCTCCAGCTCTCTTGGATTCTTCTCGCTGTAAGTTGGCTCCGGTCAACAACTTTCGAGTGGCCCAAAAAAATGTGCTTGAAAATCTGCGCCGCACTCTCTAGCTTGAGATGCATGAAAATGATCGCGGCCTGAAACGGCCGCCCCAGCGTCGGGTATCCGAAAAGCCTGCCCTACAGGTATTCAGAAGAGCTCGCCAAGGACCTTCAGGGTCACTGGTGGGCTTTTTTTGTCACCAGGAGCAAAACCACTGCACAACACGAATTCACCTCCACAACCTGTTCCCTCGTGCCCAGGCTCCGCCTGGGCACGCACTATCTTGCAGGCTCCGCCTGCTCTTCCTATTGGTCCAATAGGTCCGATTGAATTCCAAAACCCAAAGATCGGCTGATCCCCCGATCCGGTCGACATCCCTCGTGCCCAAGCTCCGCCTGGGCACGCACTATCTTGCAGGCTCCGCCTGCTCTTCCTATTGGTCCAATAGGTCCGAATGAATTCCAAAACCCAAAGATCGGCTGATCCCCGATCCGGCCGACAGATCTTTGACAATTCGATAACCGCAGGCCCCTGCCGGAACGCCCCGGCAGGGGCCCGGGAAACAGACTTAACCGGCGCACAGTCGCGTCCGCTGGACGCAAGAACCCAATCACCTGATTGGACAGCGCCGCTTTGTATGGCAGGAGCGATGTATACTGCGTGCGGTCAGGTTTGTCCGATCGTAAAACGGAATTCATTCCGTTCCTCTTCGAACGGATTGAAAACCGTTCTTGCCGCTCGCATTACTCGCTGTCATCCTGAGCGCAGCGAAGGATCTCTCCCGGAAATCGCGGAGATTCTTCGCTGCGATCAGAATGACACGCGCCTGAATTGCACAGGTTATTCATTGACGCCGCCTGAGAGAACGCCGGCTGCCCTCACCCCCGGCCCCTCTCCCGAAGCGGGAGAGGGGAGTTGAGTCAGGGCCGCTCTGGCGAGTTGGCGGAGGCTCGCTATGCGGCGTAGTGGCGGGCAACCTTTTGGATTGCCTCCGCGGTCTGGAGGACATACTCTTCCGACATATTCTCGGTGATCGTCACGCGGATCATTGAGGCCAGGATGGCTTCCGCCTCGGGGCACTTGTGCTGCGCGAAATCCATGGTCGTAAGGCCCATCTCCTTGACCGGCCAGCGGCCGGCGAAGAAGGCGTGCTGCTGGAAGACCGGCTCGCCGTAGAGCGGCACCTTGATGTATCCGCCCGACACGCCGGCCCCCTCCGCCACCAGGGCCTTGGTGAACTCGGAACGATTGCAACGGAATGCCTCGGGACGGATGCGGAAGAAATAGAACCAGTAGACCGCGCGGTCCTCGGGATGCACCTGGTGCGGGACAATGCCGGGAATGTTGGCGATCTTCTCGGTGAGCAGGTTGCCGAGCCGGGCGCGCTTGGCGGCGATGTCTTCCAGCCGGGTGAGCTGAGCGGCGGCCACGGCAGCCTGGGGCTCGCTCATGCGATAGTTGGTGGCAAACACGGCATGGCCGCCCCACTTGTTCCGGTCGCCGCCCTTGTCGCCGAACCGCTGCAGGAGCTTTCCGAACCGCTCGTCGTTCGAGGCCGCCACGCCGCCGTCGCCGCACGTGATGTGCTTGGAGTTCTGCAGCGAGAAGCAGGCGATGTGGCCCACGGAGCCGATCGGCCGGCCGCGATACTTGGCACCCCAGGCTTGGGCGCAGTCTTCAATGAGCACCAGCTTGTGGCGGTCGGCCAGGGCCTTAAATGCATCCAGGTCGCAGGGGTTTCCGGTCAGGTGCACGGCGATGATCGCCTTGGTCTTGGGCGTGATCCGACGTTCGACGTCGGCCACGTCGAGATTGCACGTGCCGGCGCCGAGGTCGGCGAATACGGGCACGGCTTGCTGGTAGAGGATGCCGATGACGGTGCCGATGTCGGTGACCGGCGAGGTGATCACCTCGTCGCCGACGCCCACGCCCGCGGCGCCCACGGCGATGTGCAGGGCGGCGGTGCCGGAGGAGCAGGTCTGGACATACTTTACCGGGCAGAACTGCTGGAAACGCTCGGTGAGCAGCTTCGTCTGCGGTCCCTGCCAGTAGAACAGCGAGTTCTGCTCGAGCATCTCATTGAGCTGAGCTCGCTCCGGATCGCCCCAACGGGGCTTGCCGGCAACCGCTGCCTTGACGGCCTTTTCGCCGCCTTGGATGGCCAGCTTCGAGGGAGCGGCGGTCTCGGCGGCACGGGGCGTGCCGTCGGCCAGCGCTCCGGCCAGCAGCATCCCCGATGTGCCTACTACGAACTGACGCCGCGACACGGTATGCTTCTTCTCCGACATGTTTCAATCCTCCCAACGTAATCGTACCGGAACGGACAATAAGGTGCGTCTCTCGTTCGAGCGAGAGAAGGCTCGCAGGCCAAGCACTTCGTGCCTGGCCTGCGTTTGTGCTACTGCCACAGCGATCTCCTCTTACTTTCCCGCCTCCACGGCGATCATGTCCACGGTCATCGTGCGTCCCTCCATGCTCATGCCGTGGACCATCACTTTGGAAGCCGCCGGCGGGCGGTCTGGGTCGAACACCAGGGGCCGCGTCCTGTCGACCCAGCGCGCGGCGTCATCGTCGCAGACGTAGTATGTGCCTTTGACCAGGTGGCGCATGTCGCTGCCGGTCTTGGCCACGATCTCCTGCAATTGCTCGAAGACGTACTTGCCTTGGGGTTCGCCGCGGCTGGGGACCCGCGCGAACACGCTCGAAATGTAGATCTGCCGCTCGGTCCGCACCAGCGCCACCTTGCTGAAAACATTGGAGGGGCGAACCTCGGGCGGGGTGAAGAACTCCAGGCTCTGGTTGTACGACACGCGGTAGTCCTTCTCGCCCTGCACCACCAGCATCGGCACGCGCCACTTGGCGACGTGGTTGACCGGGTTGAACTTCTCGTAATTCTCCGGCTTGTCGAACGGCGTGCCACCGTTCTCCCACTCGGTGAACCACAGCTCCTCGGTGGCGAAGCCCATGCTGAAGGTGTCGAACACCCCGTCATGGTTGACCGCGCATTTGAATTCGTCGGGCCAGTTGCCGG
>JABWBD010000070.1 GCA_013360685.1 Pirellulales bacterium | reverse complement strand
CTGAAGGTCCTGGTCAAGTACCCCTCGCGCGACGAGGAGCGCAAGATCGTCGACCGGATGGCGGGCGGCAAGCCGACCGCCGAGGTCCAGCGAGTCGCCTCGCCGAAAGAGATCCTGGAGGCTCGCCAGGTGGTGGACAAGATCTGGGTGGACGACAAGGTGCGGAACTACGCGGTCGACGTCGTCCGCGCCACGCGCGATCCCAGCGAGAGCGGCCTCAGCGGCCTGGAGGGCATGATCGAGATCGGCGCCAGTCCGCGGGCGTCGATCTATCTGATGAAGGCGGCCAAGGCCCACGCCTTTCTGCAAGGCCGGGGTTACGCGACGCCGCACGACGTCAAGACGCTCGCGCCCGATGTGCTTCGCCACCGCGTGATCCTCACCTACGAGGCGGAAGCGGAAGGCAAGACGGCGGACGAACTGGTTCGGCGAATCTTGGACAACGTGCCGGTGCCGTGAACGAGAAAAGCCCGGCTTCCGGAGCATAGATCGGAAAAGCCGGGCGCCCGAGAACCTTGGAAACGATGCTTGCCAGAGAAGTCATCCAACGCGTTCGCGAGATCCAGATCCACACCGGCCGCCAGGTGGCCGACGTGTTGGCCGGACAGTATGTGTCGGTATTCAAAGGGCGGGGGATCGAGTTCGACGAAGTGCGTCCCTACGTTCCGGGCGACGACGTGCGGACGATCGACTGGAATGTGACCGCGCGGATGGGCCATCCGTACGTCAAGCGCTACGTCGAGGAGCGGCAGCTCACACTGATGCTGATGGCGGACGTTTCCGCGTCGCAAGACTTTGGTTCGGCCGGACGATCGAAGCGCGAAGCGACCGCCGAGTTGTGCGCGTTGTTGGCCTTTTCCGCCACGCGAAACGACGACAAGGTGGGTTTGACGCTGTTCCACGGGGGCATCGAGCAGTACATCCCCGCAAGGAAAGGGCAGAAACATTCGCTGCGGGTCGTGCGCGAAGTCCTCGCCCACGGGAGCGGTGCGGCGCCCGAGGAGTTGGCCGCACGAGGGCGGACTTCGTCGAGAAGCGGGGCTTCGGATTCCTCCCGGCCCGGCAAGCTCTCTCGCATTCGCCGCTGGCTCCCATTGGGCCTTCGGCGGGCATGGTGGCGGACGGGACGCCAGGCGACCAACGTCGCCGGCGCGATGCAGTTTTTGATGTCGGTCACGACCCGCAAGGCCGTGTGCTTCGTCGTCAGCGACTTTCTGGACGAGGGATACTTGCCCGCGATGCGGATCGCCAATCGCAAGCACGACGTGATCGCCGTGCTGATCACGGATCCGCGGGAACTGGAAATCCCGAACGTGGGACTGCTCGGCCTGGCCGATGCGGAGAGCGGAAAGCTCGCGATGTACGACACCGGATCGGCCGCGTTCCGCCGAGAGTTGGCGAGATTGGCCCACGAACGAGTCGAAAGACTGAAGCACGCATTTCGCGCTTCCGATATCGACTTCATCCACATCGATGCCTCCGGCTCGCTCGTCGATCCCGTGGTCCGATTCTTCCGGATGCGCGAGCGGAGGATGAGGCGATGAGGCGGGCTGCTGCGCGAAGAGGAGTTCGGCTTTGCGAAAAAGCCGGGCCCCTGGCCATCCAACTGCTTTTCACCGTGATCGCGTGGTTCGCGGCCGCGGCGGCTTTGGGCGCCGGGTCAACCGAGGCTCTGGAGCGGCGCTCCGAATCCGGCCCGGTCGAGGCGACCGTCCGACTCGAGCCCGCCAAGCCGCTGATCGGCGACCCCGTGACCTTGACCATCACGGCCGTCGCAGAAAAAGGCGTCGAACTACTGATGCCCGAATTCGGCGAAGCGCTGGAGGGTTTCTCCATCATCGACTTCGTTCCCCGCGAATCGATCGACGAAAAGGGCCGGACCGTCGCGGTGCAACGGTATCGCTTGCAGCCGCCCAAGTCGGGCAGGCAGGCGATTCCGCCCATCCTCATGGAGTACGTCGACCGGCGCGCGGGGCAGCGCGAGGCGCCGGAAGGCCTGGACGCTTACGAAGTATGGACCGAGCGGCTGGAGTTTGAGGTCGAATCGGTGCTTCCCAAGGATGCCGAGAGCGACTTGAAGCCTCCGCTGGGCAAGCTTGCGCCGCTGGCGTCTCCGCCGCGTTCGACGTGGCCCTGGGTGATCGGAGTCCTGGCGGTCCTGGCCGCGGCGAGCCTGTTTGCCGTGCGAGCGCTGCTGGCGTGGCGGCGGCGAGCCCGGCGGCGCAGCGCGTACGAGATCGCGCTGGGACGCCTGGAGAGGCTGCTTGCCAGACCCCTTCCGAGCGGCGAACTGATCGACGCCTTTTACGTAGAACTATCCGGGATCGTGCGCTGGTATCTGGAGGACCGCTTCGAGTTGCGTGCCCCGGAGCTGACCACGGAGGAGTTTCTGGCATCCCTGGGGGAGTCGCCGGATTTGCTGCGCAATCACCAGGCGTTATTGCGAGAATTCCTCCGCCAGGCGGACCTGGTCAAGTTTGCCGGAGTCCAGCCTTCGCGCGAGGACATCGCCGAGTCGATCAACGCGGCCCGCCGATTCCTGGACGAGACACGAGAAAACGCCCCCTTTATCGAGGAAACGAGAAGCCCGCAATCTTAGCTTAGAGGCCCTAACAAAACCGGCCCAGGAGACCTTCGGTCGGCGGTTTCGGTGGGGTCAGAGACCCGCGCCGAGCGGTTTTGTTCGGCCCTCTTAAGGCCGGGCTTCCGGTAGACCAATGACTTGGGAATTCCGCGATCCGCTGTTTCTCGTCGTCGCCCTGGCGGCGCCGCTGGTGTATGCGCTGGCGGCGCGTTCCGCCTCCGCCGTGCGGTACTCGTCGCTGGGCATCCCGGATCGGTCGCCACGGTCGTGGCGCGTGCGGCTGGCAAGACTGCCGGCCCTGCTGACGGCGGTTGCCGTGGCGAGCCTGGCGGTGGCTCTGGCGGGCCCGCGGACCCCCGATGCCGATACCAAGGTCAGCCGCGAAGGAATCGCGATCATGATGGTGGTCGACCGCTCGGGTTCGATGAACGCTCGCGACCTAGTCAAGGATGACTTGAGCGTGGATCGCCTGGCGGTGGTCAAGGAGGTCTTTCGGCAGTTCGTCTTGGGCGGCGAGGCCGGGTCGGAATCCAAGAGCCCGGTCTTTTCAGGAAGCCGGATTTTCGCCGCTGGCGGCAGGCCCGACGACGCCATCGGCCTGGTCGCGTTCGCCGGTTATGCGGATAGCCTCTGCCCGCTGACGCTGGACCACGGCAGCCTGGCATCCCTGGTCGAGGACCTCGAGATCGTCCGGACTCGCAATGAGGACGGAACGGCTCTGGGCGACGGGCTGGCGCTGGCCGTCGAGCGGCTGCGCCAGAGCAAGGCCAAGTCGAAGGTGGCGATCCTGCTGACCGACGGCGTCAACAATACGGGCGCCGTGGATCCGTTGCGAGCCGCTGAACTGGCCGCTTCGCAGAACATCAAGGTTTACAGCATCGGCGCCGGAACCGACGGTTTGGCGCCGTTTCCCACGGTCGATCCTTTCACGGGCCGCCAGGTCCTGGAGCCGACGTACGTCGAGATCGACGAAGAGACGCTCAAGGCCATCGCCGAGCGGACCGGCGGCCGGTACTTCCGGGCGACGGATCGAGACAGCCTGGCGGAGGTTTATGCGGAAATCGGCCGACTGGAGCGAACCGAAATCGCGGAGGTTCGCTACCTGCAGTACACCGAACACTACGCCCCGTTCGTCGTCGCCGGCCTGAGTCTGCTGGCCGTCGCCGCGGTTGCCAATGGGAGCGTGTTCAGAAAGTTGCCCTGACCCGGAGCACCTTCGTCATTCGACCACGCCATGTCCGACTTTCAATTCGCCAATCCGAGCTGGTCTGGCGCCATGTGGCTGGTCGCCGCGGGCATGGCGCTGTTGGTCTGGTTCGACTGGCGGCGAGCCAACGTGCTTTCCCGTTTCCTGTCGGCGACGATGCAAGCGCGGCTGGTTCACCGTCTGTCCCAGACGCGCCGGTGGTCCAGTATCGGCTGTCTGGGGCTGGCCGCGGCGTCGCTGGTCGTGGCCCTGATGCGCCCGCAGTGGGGACTGACCTACCATGAGACGCCCCGCGTCGGGGCGCAGATCATGGTCTGCTTGGACGTCAGCAGATCGATGCTCGCCGAGGATACGGCGCCGAATCGCCTGGAACGGGCCAAAGCCGAAGTGACGGATTTGCTGTCGTACTTGGAGGGCGATCAAATCGGCCTGATCGCTTTCGCCGGGCGGGCCTCGGTGCTGTGCCCCCTGACCCCGGATTTTGGCTTCTTTCGGCTGATCCTGGATAGCGTCGGCCCGACCAGCGTGGGCCGAGGCGGAACGCGGCTTGAAGAGCCGATCCGCAAGGCGTTGGACAGCTTTCGCACCGAGGCGGAAGTTTCGCGAATGATCGTACTGATTACCGACGGCGAAGATCAGGATTCGCACCCGCTGGACGCGGCACGGGCCGCGGCCGAACGGGGCGTCAAGGTGCTCGCCATCGGCTTTGGCGACGAGGCCGGCAGCCAAATCCACGTCACCGACCCGCGGACGGGAGCACGGACACTGGTCCGTGACGCGGATGGGCAGCCCGTCGTCACGCGTCTGGACGGCGAGACGCTCCGGGCGCTGGCCCTGGCGACCGAGGGGGCGTACATTCCCGCCGGGACCGGGGCGCTGGATTTGAAGTCGATTTACGACGCCCACATCGCGCCGTTGGTTCGCGGCCGCTTGGACGCTCGCGGTCACGCAGTCCGGCGAGAAGGTTTTCAGTGGGCCGTGCTGGCTGGGTTGCTCTTCCTGGTCGCATCGGTGGTCGTGGGGAGCGGGTCGGTCAAGTCGGAGTTGCGGGCCGCACCCGAGACTAGGCTTTCTCAACAAGCCAGGCTGGTTGGATCGCTCTGGGTACTGATCGCTTTCATCAGCGCAGTCCCCGTTTCTGCCCAGCAACAGACCGGCGGAGACCCGGCAGCGGCGACCCCTGCCGACGGCGTTCAACAGGCAAAACAGCCGTCGCCCGACAAAAGGCAGCCGGGCGAGGCGTTGCACGCCGATCGCGAATCGAGCCCGCCGCGCGAGCGGTACAACGAAGCACTGGCGTACCTGGACAAAGACGCGGACCGGGCGGAGCGGCTGCTGCTGGGAGTCCGACGCGATGCCGGGGCCGACGGAGAAGTCCGCTTCCGCGCTACGTACAACATGGGCTGGGTCGAGGTGAAACGGGCGGATGCGTTGTTGGCAGGAAAGCCCAAAGAGGCTCTCGACCGTCTGCGCGGCGCCGCCGACTGGTTTCGTGACGCGGTGCGTCTGCGCCCCGATCGCGAAGACGCTCGGCACAACCTGGAGGTGGTGCTGCGCCGGATCCTGGAACTTGCCGACTCCCTGGCGAAAACCGACGATCGCGACCTGACGGAGCGTCTGGATGCGGTGATCGGCGCCCAGCGCCGCCTGACCGCCACGGCCCGACAGGTTGTCGAGCGGGTCACGGCGAGGCCCGATCCCAACGCGGCCGATCAGTTCCGCGCCGATTTCCGCCAATTGGCGGTCCAGCAGCAGACGATTCTGGCCGACGTGCAAGCCGTGACCCAATCGGCCCAGGAAGAACTCGACGCGCTGCGTGGGAAGAAGGAAGCCGAGCGGACGGCGCAAGAGCAGGTGCGCGCCGCTCAGTTGGGCAGTCTGCTCGATTACCTGAACCAGGCCGGCCAACGTCTGGGACATGCCCGCAGCCAGATGCGTCGTCGCCAGGCCGAGCGTTCATTCCGGCGCGCGTCGTTGGCCCTCAGCGATTTGGGCCGGGCCCGGGACCAACTCCGCGGACCGGTGGAAGTGCTGGACGTCATCCTGGCCGACGCGCTGCCGTTGGCGCAGCTTACGGCGCTGAAAGCCACCGTCGCGGATGCCGCGGAACCGGCGTTGGCCCAAGGGGGCGGCGTGCTACGAGAAGCCCCGGCGTGGCTGAGCCGCGAGTTCTTGGAAGAAGAGCAGCAATCGCTCACCGAGCGGACCACCGAGTTGACCTCGCAATTGCAGGCCGGGTTGGACCAGCGGAAGTCACGTCCGGCAGGCCCGCCGACGGCCCAACAGCAGCAAGAGGACGCCCAGACGGATCGGTTTCTCGCCATGGTTCGCGAGGCCGTGCCGTTTCTGGTCAAGGGCAAGGCGGCTTTCGAGGCGGCCGGCCAGGCGTTGGCGACGGGCGAGGAGCCCAGCCCGGCCGGCAAGGCGGACTCCTTGATGGAACAGACGTTCCAGCGGCAGATGGAAGCCATCTCGGCGCTCCGCGATGCGCGGGAACGGTTCCTCGATCTCCGCGGCTTGATCGAACTGGCGTACTCGCGCGAAGAGCAAATCCAGGGACTGATCACGGCGCCGGATACGAAAGACGGCAGGGACGAAAAAGACGCAAAAAAAGAAGCGGAGCACGACCGGCCGGAGGCCTCGCGCGCGGAACGCATTCAGGTTTCACAGCCGCTCCAGCAGGAAAACCTGGAGCGGAGCGATCGGATCGCAAGGTTGATCGACGAGGGTCTGGCCAGTTTGCCGAAGCCGCCTCCCGGCACGGGCGATTCCGCAGCGAAATCGGAACCCGCGGATCCGGCCGCGGAGCAAGCGGCGGCCCAGCGGCAGCAGTTGGAGCTGGCGAAACCCTTGCTGGCGACGGCTCGCCAGGAGATGACGGCAGCGGCGGAATCCTTGGCAAAAGCGACCGCCCAGAGCCAAACCGGCAAGTCGCCTCCTGACAGGGATGCCAAGACGACCGATGCCCCTGAAAAGCCCCAGGACCAGCCGGCGGAAAAGTCCGCGGAAGAGACCGACCGGTCGGCATTCGATACTGCCGGGCAGCACGTCGCGCGCGCAGTCGAACACCTGCAGGCATTACGGCGCCTGTTCTTTTCCATCGTGGAACATCTTCGCGAAACGGCTCAGCGGCAAGCCCAGTTGAACGACGAAACGGAGCGTGTTGCGGCATCCAAGAAGAGCGGAGAGACTGCCAAAGCCGTGGGGCCGCTGGCGCTGCGTCAGCAGCAATTGCGGGCAGTGACCCAACAGATCGCCGACGCGCTCGGGGAACAAGCCAAACAGTCGCCGGTTGTTCCGGCCGGCCAGCAAGGCGCCGATCCGAAGCAAGTCGAACAGCACCAGCAGGTTAGTCAGCGGCTGGCCCAGGCCGCCAAGCTGGTTGGTGACGGAGGAGCCGCCATGCAGAAGGCCGGCGAGTCGTTATCCGCGGACAAGACCGACGTTGGCGCCGCGAGAACGAGCCAGGACGAGGCGCTCGCGAAGCTGGTCGAGGCCCTGGCGTTGCTCAACCCGCCGCAGCCCAACCGGCAGAACCAGCAAGACCAAGGGCAGCAAGGCGAGAACCAGCAGGGGGAAGAACCGAAGAAAGAACCGCCGCAGGGGAACCAAGGCGTCGATCCCTCGCGCGCCCTTCAAGCCGTGCGCGATCGCGAGGCACAACGCCGACGCGACCGTGAGAACCAGCAGCGTCTGACGCAAGACCCCGTGGAGAAAGACTGGTGATGTTTCGCGTGCACCCAGTTTTCCGGCTGTATGGAAAAGCCGGGCCGCTCGTCGCGCTGGCTTTGGTCCTCGCGCCGGGATTGCTGGCGGCCGAAGACGTGCGGGTCGAGGTTGCCAGGCAAGAGCCGCCCTACTACGTCGGCGAACCGGCGGTGATCCAATTCACCGTGGAAGGGTTCGACGAGCAACCGCAGCCGACGTGCGAGATGGTCCCGGAAAAAACCGTCAAGGCGTTGCGCGGGCAAATGGCGGGAGCCAGCCCGAGCGTCTTCTCGCAGATCATCCAGCGGAACGGACAACTCTATCAAGCCAAGTCGATCACGTATCGCATCGACTATCTGGTTACGGCGGACCAGCCCGGAGACTACACGATCGGACCGTTCGTAATCCGACAGAGGAAGAAGGAAGCTCGCGTCCAGGCGCTCTCGATGGCCTTTCAGGCAGTGCCCGACGATCCCGATATGCGCATCCGGTTGATCCTGCCGGACAAGCCGGTCTATCCCGACCAGCGGGTCCCGGTGCGCATCGAGTGGTGGTATGCGGGCGATTTCGAGGATATTCTCAAACTGCGTATCCACTCGCCCTTGTTCGACCAGTTCCGCTTCGCTCCGGACCCGCAGCCCGCACGCGGATCCTCGCGGCTGCCGATCGAGACCAAGGAGGGGAGCCTGGCCTTGGCCGCAGAAGCCCGCGAAGAGGAATCCGACGGGCGGCGATTCACCGTGGTTTCGGCGACGCGGACGTTGATTGCCGAGCGAGCGGGCGAGTTTCCCCTGGCGCCGATCACCGCGACCGTGCGCAAGGCCACCGGGTGGGCTCGCAGCCGTTCGCCGTTCGGCGATCCGGGCGATTCCGGATTCGGCGGTTCGCTGTTCGGCGACTTGATGGGAGACCGGCGCCGGCCGGCGAGCACGGCACTGGTCCGTGCCGGCGGCGAGCCGCAGAAGCTCGTGGTCCGCCCGTTTCCGCTCGAAGGCCGGCCGGAGAGTTTTGCGGGGGCGGTCGGCAAGGGCTTTTCCATCGACGTGGCCGCCGATCGCACCGTCGTCCGCGTTGGCGATCCCATCGGGCTGACGATTACGCTGCGCGGGGCCGGCAATATCGACAACGCCAGTCTCCCGCCGCTGTCGGCCGACGGCGGGATGAGCCCACAACGCTTTCGGCTGCCCGCGGACGACATTGCGGGAACAACGACCGTGGACGGCGAGCAGGAGAAGCTCGGCGTGCCGGAGAAGCAAAGCATCGTGCGGGGGAAACAGTTTCGCGTCTCGGTGCGAGTGTGCGACGAGTCGGTCAGCGAAATTCCGCCGTTGGCTTACTCCTGGTTTGATCCGGAAAGCGGGACGTACCAGACGACGCGGTCCAAGCCGATCGCGCTGCGCGTCATGCCGGCGAAAGTGGTCTCTGCCGACGACGTGGTGGCGAGTCCGGCGCCGGGGACGGCCGGAAGCCCGGTTTCTCCAAAGAACCGAGCTTCTTCGAGCGGCAAGAGCGAATCGACCAGCGTCGCGATGGCCCCCTCGGCACCGCCGGTGTTCTCTCTGAGCGGCGCCGATCTGGCGATCGAACCCAGCGCCGCCGTTGTCCTTCGGAATTCGACCGGCCGATTCCGCGGCGTGGTCCTTCCCGCCGTCGTGTACGGCGCGGGACTCCTATTGTTGACTGCCGCGGTTATCGACCGCCGCCGCAGAAACGTCGATCCGGTCCTAACGGCCAGACGTAAGAAGGTGCGGCAGCAGCAGACAAAAATCGCCCATGCCTCCAAGCTTGCGACTGCGCAGGCGGCCGAGGAGATCGCGGCGGCGGTCCGGGCCTTGCTGGCGGAACTGCCGGACGTGGATCGCGACGAGGCGGAAGCCGTGATCGCCGCCTGCGAGTCCGTGGCGTACGCGCCGGAAAACTCCGCCGATCGTGGACTGGATCCGGCCCTGGTCCAACGGGCGCAGGCCTTGGCAGCGCGATTTCAGGAGGCGACCTGATCGAAGGCCGAATTCAAGAGAAGGCGGGATTCGCCAGGACTTGGAGATGACGCACTACGTACAACACCCGGCATTGGCCTTGCTCCTGTCGGCGCTCGGCCTGGCAAACGCCTTGGCGGCGTCGAGTGAGCCGTTGTTGGATGAGGCCGTGCGGGAATATCAAGGGGCCCTGGATTCCCCCGACCGCGATCAGCGTCTGGCCAAGTTTCGCCGCGCCGAATTGCTGTTCTCGCGGCTCGTGGCCGGGGATTACGAAGGTTCCCCCGGCCCCATTCAGAACGCCGACCTGTACGTGAACCTGGGCAACGCCGCGCTGGGCGCCGAGCGGCTGGGACCGGCGATCCTGGCCTATCGGCGAGCCTTGGCGTTGGACCCGAACCAGCACCGCGCCGAACAGAACCTGGAACACGCACGCACGCTGCTGCCCGAGTGGGTCCCGCGGCCCGAGCGAAGCGGACTGTTGACCACGTTCTTCGCCTGGATCGATCGGCTTTCCAGCGGCGAACTGCAACTGCTGGCTGCGATCGCGTTTCTGCTGGCCATCGTGGGAGTTGCCAGCTCGATTCGTTGGCGGCAACCCATCGCGCGAAACCTGGCCGTGATCCCCGGAGTCCTTTGGATTTCGCTGTTAAGCGTGTTGTTATACAGGTCATTTGGCAATCCGAACGACGCAGCGGTCGTGATCGTGCCGGAGGTGATCGCCAGGTCGGCCGATTCGACGGGCGCCCCCGCGCGTCTGCCGCAGCCGCTGCCCAGCGGCACCGAAGTCCGCGTCCTGGAGACTCGCGACGATTGGGCGCGGGTCCGCCTGTTTGACGGCCGCGATGCCTGGCTCCCGCGATCGGCCGTCGAGCGGATAGCGCGCTGAGAACAGGCAGTGGCCCGAGGACGTCAGCTTGCTCGGATTGGCGAAGCGGGATTGCCTGACGGGGGTGGAGCCACGCCTGTGCGGACTGCCGTTTGACGAGCGAGGAGGCCAAGCTATGTTCCACTGCGCATCGTCGTGTGGCCCGGAGTATTCCCCTGTTGCGAGGAGGGCGTGCGCAGCCACGGGGTCTTGTTGAGCCGGAGAGATAAGGGGGGGCCAGGAAGGCGACGGGGGACGCGGCCCCCCCCTCGCTTTGCTCGACCCCCGGGCACGCTCGGAATCGCACCAGCAGGTCTGTTTGGGGCCTTCGAAACGATGCCTTGCGTTCGCGTGTACCGCCGGGCTTCCTCAGCTCTGGCACCAAAGCACCACGCAACAAAAAACCCCCACGCGGCGAAGACCGCGTGAGGGTTGGAGCATAGGCTCATGCGACTTAGTGTTTGTGACGCCAGAGTCCCGAGAACCAGTCGTGGGAAGCACCATCGTCGAAGTCGAGGAACCACCAGCCGTCGTGCCATTCCAAGCAAACCTTCCGCCAGCCGAGCGGGACTTGCGGATAGGGGTAGAACGGACCAATGTACGGCCACGCTGTCGGGGAATACTGCTTCGGATAGGTTACGCCCGCGTAGTTGGGATACGCTGCGTAGCCAGGCCACGCATAGGCCGGCAGGTGCGGTTGATCGTAGCTGGCCGGCGGCATGGCAGCCGTGGGAACCGGAGCGCCGTACATGGGCATCGGAGCGCCCTGAACCTGCATGCCCTGAACGGGCATGCCCTGGATCGGCACCGCTTCCGTCGGAACTCCCGCGATGGGAGCAGCCGTGGCCGGCGCCGGAGTCATCGGAGCAGCCGGCGTCGGAACGCCCTGAACAACTTCCTCGGTGACGGGCGGCTGAGCATAGGCCACCGGGATCGGTGTGCCTGTCCGAGGGCCGGTCAGAGGCACTTTGTTCAGCGGAAGCGCCGGGGCCAGAGTCGGCTCCTTGGCGGTCATGGCCGCGACCGGTTGCACGGAACTCTGGGCAAACTCGGTCGGAACGCGGACTGCCTGGGCGGTGGGCGGGAGCGGAGTCGTGGCGGCTGCCTGGATCCGCTGGGCGGAGTTGCGGGTCTGGTCCGGACTGCTGTCGGAAGAAACTCGCGCAAACTGCTCCGGAGCCACGGCGCCCGTCGACTGCTGCAGTTTCCCAAGCCTCTGTGTCAAAGCGGTCTGCACCTTGGTCAGTGCGGATTCCGGCTGGACAGCCGGAGTCGTGGCGGGCGCGGCCGCCTGGTCGACCACCGTCAGATTGTTGACGACCCTCGTGACACCAGGCGTCTGGAACACCAGCTTCAGCGCGGTGTTCATCTGTTCCTGATTGGCGACCTCCCCTCGGAGCCACGCGGTGCCGTCTTGGTACTTCACTCCGATCTTGAAACCGTGCAATTGGCCGCTTTCCCGGAGGCTGGCCGCGATCGTCTCGGCGACCTCCTGATTTCCAGCCAGGGCCCCGATCGGGGCCAGAACGGTGGCTGCGGCGACCACCAAACCTACAAACAAACGTCGCATGCCTTCCCTCCTGTTAGAAACAACCCGGTGGTGGGTCACCTTCCGAGACCGTCGCGTCGGCAACGCGCCCGTTGTACACGTCGGATCTTAGGCTACCGGCGAACCGGCGCCCGGACCGAGGGTAGTTCGGACCTCGGGCAGTCTGATTGCAATGGACTCTCACAACCGAGCAACGGGAACGGCCGGACGGCGGTAGGGAGGGACGCCCGCACCAGCGCACGCGGTGCGAGAAGTAGCTGCGTCGAGGCCCCCCTGCGCAACCTCCGTGTCCGTCGATTGTTGCCTGACAATAGGTTTCGGTTTAGGAATGCACGGAAAGGAAGCTTTTTTTCGATTTTGCTGGTGATCCGGGTCGTGACGCATTGGAGAGATCTACGCCCGGACGCGCCAAGTCCTTTCCGACGGGGGATTTGCAGCGGCGAGAGAGAATGGAAACTGGGATGTTACAGTTCCGTGGAGACGATCCGTCGCGACCGGCTGAAGTCGCAGGTGGCGGTAAGCACCATGACGGAAAGCGTTGCACCAGCCCCCAACCATGCCCCAGGCGCACTACCCAGCAGACTGATCGTTGTGCCGCCCACAGTGGCAAGGCAGACAAGAAAGGCAGTCTGAAAAGCAGTCTGAAGTCGTGAGCCTTCGCTGAGTCTGGCTGCCAAACCGCTGGACAACCCTACCAGTAGAACCAAGACATACAGCAGCAGGGTCGTGTGGATACCAGCCATGGCGAGCATCTCCCGAGTCCCTTCGGGACATCCCTGGTGGGGTTTGAACAGACGGCATTACGGTCCCCGTCGGCCTCCTTGCCGGCGAAGTGCACCGCTCGATAGCGACTTCCGTGCCAAAGCTCGCGAAAGCTCGACGCCGCGGGCAGAGGATTGCGCGACTCGAAAAAGACGTTGGCACGGCAAGCCTTACGTCGATCGCAGGCGCTGAGCATCCATCGTCCGACCGCTACCATTGGCGGAGAAGTTCAACCGGCAATGTAAATCCTACAAGACTCCGCAGTTTCTACAAACGGCAAACTTCCCGTTTCAGCAGCCTCGTTGACGTGGTCCGGACTTGAAAAGAGGCCGGGATCCCGCCAAGCGGAACCCCGGCCCGTGATTTCAGCCGGCAGGAGAGGGCTGGAACCGCTATCGGACGAGTCGTTTCAACTCCCGGTCCAGTTCGGCCGTCTGAACGTTGCGATTGACCACGCGACCTTGCTGGTCGATCAGCAGCATTGTCGGGAGAGTCAGAATACCGAGCTCATTGGCCGGACGGCTTTCCAGCCCGCCCTCTTCGTAGATCTGTGGCCAGGCGATCCGGTTCTGGTTCACGTAGGAGGCCATCTCCTGGACAGTATTGTCCAGGTTGACACCGATGGAGGCAAAGCCGGAACGGCCATACTTCCCGAGCAGGTCTTGGATCGTGGCCATGTCCTGCTTGCAGGGCTCACACCAGGTTGCCCAATAGTGGACCAGAACGACCTTGCCACGATAGCTCGCCAGGTCGACCATGCCTCCCGCGGGGCTCTTGCCCTGGAATTCGATCGTCTTTCCGACCGAATCGAGGCGTTTCCTCGCACCCGCGGCCTTGCGTGCGGTAGGCGAATCGGGGAAACGGTCGACGATTTGACCGAACCACTTCTTGGCATCTTCTTCCTGGCCGGCGAACTCTTGGGCAATCCCCAACTGAAGCAGGGCCTCCGCCGCGTCGGGGCTCTTGGGGTACGTCGCCACGTAGTCTTCCAGTTTTTTCAGCCATTCGGTCTGGATCTTGGCAAAGTCGGCATTGGGCGCCACAACGCTCAGACCATAGTCGGCCGTCAATTGCCGGAATTTCACGTAGGCGGCCAATTCCTGATCCTGTGGGTTTTTCTGGAGCTTCTCGAACAGGGCCTCCAGGCGGTCGGCACCCTCGGGATATCCGCCCGATTGCACCGCCGCGCCTACCATATCGGCCAACTGGCGCAGCCACATGGCGCGATCTTCGGGTTTCGTGGCTTTCTCGGCGATCTGTTCCAGCAAATCAGCCCGTTTGGCGTTAAACCGGGCAGTTTCCTCGGCATTGCCCGCGCGGCTCGCGACTGCGTCGAGTTTTTCCAATTCAGCCAGGAACTTCTGCCCTTCCTCGTCTCCCGACGTGCCCGCGGCCATCGGTTCTCGATTCGCCATGGGGGTTTGGAAGAAAAACCCAGCGGCAACCTCCGCCTGCTTGCCCGGTTCGAGTATGGGAAGATCGATCACCTTCCAGACAGGACCGACCTCGATCAGCGTGCCGAGCGGGACTTGTCCGTGCTCTCCGCCGGTCTCGACGATCGCCACCACGTTCTCATACACCCGCAGATCCTTCGTGGCACCGCCGGTTCCCGCAGGCACCACTCCCGGTTGATTGCCGCTGAACTGTATCCACTTCGTTGCCGGCGTGATCGTTTTCTGCTGGGCGGCCAACTGGCCAAACCGGACGGTTAGGCCATCCAGTTTCTCCGCCAACTGCTTGGTTCTCTCTTGTCCGAGTCCGAGTGCCTGAAGTTCGGAACTCGTCAGGGCAACCTGGGCAAACCGTTCGGCATCGCGGCTCGCCAATGCGGCAACTACCTCCGCGGTCGCCTCTTCCGCCGAAATCGCTTTCCAGGCGTCGATCTTCCCGTCTTCGTTTTTATCTGTCGCCCACCGGCTTCCTTCCGTGTGGAACCAACGGTACTGGTCGGCCTTGCCGTTGGAATCGCTGTCGATATCGCGGTAGACCTCCAGACCGTCCTTGAAATAGGCCCATTGGTCCACGACATTGTCGCCATTGGTGTCGAAGAATCGCCGCAAGGTCAAGCCATTCGGATCCTCAACCACCCATCCGACGCCTTTCTCCCCTTTTTCTGCACGGATCTTGCATTTTGCGACTTCTTCGGGCGTAGGCTGGCTGAAATCGACATCTTTCTGAATGGGGGCCAGTTGCAGTGCCTGCTCCGCGGATGGATTTGCGCCCCTGGCGACTCCGGCAAACAGCGGAGCGGAAAGGGCGAACAACCCTACGGCCCATTGGACGTAGATCCTGACCTTCATACCGTGTTCCTCTTGTGAACGCCAATCTCAAAACAGCAGCCGGGCCAGCCCCGGAGACCTTAATCTGTTTCGGCGGAGTCGGCCCGGAACATGATCCGATTACGCGGATTTTTCCGGTTAGGCGAAGAATCCGGACACGCGGAAAGGGAGCCGGGTCGCAACCGTTTGGGTGCGATCTCTGCCTATGAGATGCTCGAAGCTCCCACTGCCCTCACCCCCTGCCCCTCTGTCGAAGTGGGAGATGGGAGTTCAGTTGGAGCCCCTATGCAGATTTTTCCAGGCTGCTCACCTGGTTGAGCTTGTTGTAGAGCGTCTTGAGGCTGATGCCCAGTTCCTCCGCGGCCTTGGGCTTGTTGCCGCCGCAACGCTCCAGGGCGTCAAAGATCGCGTCCATTTCGATCTCGCGAAGACTCTTGGCAGCGACGCCGGCGACACCGGCCCGCACCGCGGCAACCATGCGGCGCGGACCCCGCATCGTCAAGCGGCCCGGCAGGTGCTCGGGCGAGATCGGCAGTTCGTCGCAGAGGATCAAGGCGTGTTCGATCACGTTGACCAGCTCGCGAATGTTTCCCGGCCAGTCATGTTCGACCAGGGCTGCCAGGGATTCCTCGCTGAAGATCTCGGCGTCGGGCGGCACCTTGCGAAACCGAGCGGCCAGGTGGCGGGCCAGGCGAGGGATGTCCTCGGTACGCTCCCGCAGCGGGGGAAGATGGATCTCGAACGTGTTGACGCGGAACCAGAGGTCTTCTCGGAACTCACCGTCGCTGACCATCTCGTCGAGATGGCGGTGCGTGGCACAGACGACGCGAACGTCGCAGGTGAAGGAATCGTTCTCGCCGACGCGGCGGATCTCGCCGCTTTCCAGGAATCGCAACAGCTTGGCCTGCACCGGCTTGGGCAGTTCGCCGATCTCGTCCAGGAAAAGCGTGCCGCCGTTGGCCACCTCGAAGAGACCGACGCGATGCTCGTCGGCCCCGGTGAAGGCGCCTTTGCGGTGGCCGAACAGTTCGCTCTCGATGAGGTTTTCCGGCAACGCACCGCAATTGATGGCCACGAACGGCATTTCCGCGCGGAGACTCTGGTCGTGCAGTGCCCGGGCGACGAGTTCCTTGCCCGTGCCGGTTTCTCCCAGGATCAGCACGGTGGAATTGGTCGGGGCCACTTTCTCGATCATGGCGCGGACCTTGTCCATCCCGCGGCTATCGCCGATCAGTTCGGAGGTCCCCTCCAGACGTTCGAGCCGCCGCTTCAGCGCGCGGTACTTGCGCGTGAGCTCGCGCTTTTCGGCGACCCGTTTCAGAACCGCCTGGAGCTCGACCAGCTTGCACGGCTTGGTGAGATAGTCGAAGGTCCCCTGCCGCAGCGCGGCCACGGCCGTCTCGAGCGAGGACTTGCCGGTCAGGATGATCGCCTCGGTGTCGGGGGCGAGTCGCTTGGCGCGGGCGATCACCTCGATGCCGTTGAGCCCGGGCATGTCGAGATCCACAAGGACGCAGTCGTAGGCGTTCCGTTCCAGCGCAGCCACGGCGGTGTGCCCATCGGGGCAGACGGTCACTTCGTGTCCCATCCGCGGCAGTTCGAGGCGCATGAGTTCCTGGAGGGACTTCTCGTCGTCGGCAAACAGCAGCTTCAGTCGGTCATGCGGCTTGGTAGTGATTCTTTTTCTCCTTCTCCACCAGCGGCAACCGGACCCGGAATACGGCCCCCTGCCCCGGCCCGGCGCTGAACGCTTCGATTTCCCCCCCGTGGTCCGATACAATCCGATAGGTGATCGACAGGCCGAGGCCGGTCCCCTGGCCGGCGCGGCGACGCGTAAAGAACGGTTCGAAGACGTGTTCGAGGACGTCGGGAGTCATGCCGCAGCCGTTGTCGACGACGGCCAGTTCGGCGAGACCTTCGCGACGGCCCAGACATACCCGAACCAACCCGTCCTGCTCGATGCTGTCCAAGGCATTCGTCAACAGGTTGAGCACGACCTGCTTCATCTCCTGCGGGTTGACCGAGAGGACGACCGGATCCGAGACCTCCAGTTGGATCCGCTTCCGGTGGTACTTGCCGAGGTGGCCGACCATCTCGATCACCCCCTGGACGAGTTCGGCCATGTCGGTCGCCTGCCGCCGGACCTGGCCGGTCCGGGAAAAGTCGAGCAGCTTCTCGGTGATCTCCTTGCAGCGGAACGCCTCGGTCTGGATCATTCGCAGGTAATTGCGAATGACGATGTGTTCTTCGTTGTTTTCGTCGAGGATTTCCAGGACCCGGCCCTCCAGCGATTCCGCGCAAAGCGCGATCGAGGCCAGGGGGTTGTTGATTTCGTGGGCGACACCGGCCGCCAGGAAGCCGACGCTGGCCAACTGCTCGCTGCGGACCACTTGCTTGGTCCGCTCCTGCACCTGGCGGTCGAGATCGTCGCGGATCACCTGGAAGCGCTCGGTCATGTCGTTCATGGCTTCGGCCAGCTCCGACATCTCGTCGTGGGTCTGGAGGTGGATCCGGTAGTCGAATTGCCCGGCCGCCACCATCCGCGAACCGCCGATGAGGATTCTCAGCGGCCGGAAGATCCATTGGTAGAAGAGCCGGAGCAGGACGAGAAAGATCAGCGCGGCGACCACGCTTGCCGCCCATGTGCCGACGATCAGCATGCGGTATTTCGCGCGGACCTCGTGGGCGAAACCTCCGATTTTGCCGTGCAGATGGCTGGGCAATTCGGCCGAGAGGGCCTGAAGTCCTTCGAGCTCGGAGTTGAGCCGGCCGACCTTTGCGTCGTCCAGCATCCAATCGACTTCGCGATTCGACTGGTGGACCCGGACCAGCGCGGCCTCGATCTTGTGCAGCGTCGCCCATTCCTGCTGGTTGTCGGCGATGGGGGAACCGTCGCGGACATTGGTTTCCAACTGTCGGCGGTACCTGTCGAGAGTGTCTTCGACTTCGGCGAGTTGAGTTCGGATCTGATCGCGAACCATCCACACCTGCAGCGGCGTGTCTTCGGCGGCGGAATGCGGAAACGTGCGGGCGCGGAGGCCGCGGAGCTCACTGAGCGTAATCCGCAGTTCGCTCACCTGCCGGCTGAGTTTTGCGGCCAAGGGGAGTTCCACCGCGCGCCAACTCAGCGTCTTCACCAGGCTGCGGAAGGCGTACGTCGCGTACAACCCGCTGCCGGAGAGGATCATCACCAGCAAGAGCAGCAGGCTCAAGCCGACCAGAAACTTGACCCGAATCGGCCACTTGGAGAGCAACGACGACCTCCTTGTCGCGCGCAAGAACACCGCAATCGGACGAGCAACCGCCCGGCCCACGGACTCCTTCCTGGACCGGTCGGCGAAGTGTACCCTCTTGGGCGAGGTCGTGGCAATAGAGGCACTAACAGAACTCCGACTGCCCTCACCCCCTGCCCCTCTCCCGAAGCGGGAGAGGGGAGTTGAGTTAGGCCCTTATGGGAAGATGATACTTGCCGGGGAATGGGCAAGTTGGGGGGGTTAGGACTCGCGCTGGTTGGGTCGCGGCTTCTCGATCCACTGGAAGCCGGCCGACTCGCGGATTTCTTCCATCCAATTGCCCCAGAGATCGCGCTGGTCGGCGGCCGCAGCCATGTATCGGCTGAGCGGATCCTCCAGAAACAGGGTCCAGAGCACATCCGGCAGCGGATTGAATTCCACGGCCCGCACCAGGTAGACCTCCGCCTCGGGACGGTTCATCGCCACGCCGATTTCACCCGGTTGGAGCGCAAACACGGTCTGCATGAACTCGGGGCCGGGAATGTGCACCCCTTGCACCTCCGAGATCTGCGGGGGCTGCCGGCTTTGCAGCCAGTACATCGGCGGTATGTTGCCGTAGGTCAGCCAGGAGAACGGCCCGGCCTCGGCCACCGTCATCCCCTGCTTACCGGCAAGAAACTCTTTGAGGGACTTGCCCGAACCCCGCGCATCCTTGGCCAGTTTCTCGGCTTCTTCTTTGGCAACCTTCCGGGCCTGCTGCGTTTTCCATGCGCGGAGAACCTCCTTGCGGGTCTCCGGATTGTCGAACTCCGGCGCCCGTTCTTCGCTCTCCTCGGTCTTCCAGAAGAGATACGAATTGCCGTCGTTGTCCTGCGATGTCGCGGGCTTGAACTTCAGAAGACTGTTTGCGTAGGCGAAATCCCGGAACGGAGCGTTGCCGATCCAGGAACCACCAATATCCAGCGGGGCGGCCTCAATGGCCGAGATCAGTTGGGTCTTGTGGGCGGCAAGCGGGGTCCCTTCGACCAGTTTCGCGAGATCCGGCCGAGCGGGCGGGGTCTTGGTCGTGTGGCCCTCTTCCCGGACGGTCGCGTCGTAGACGATCCACTCATTATGGTAGATCGCCAGTTTCTCCTGGATCCGCTGGAGCATTTCCTGGACCTTCGCTCGTGCGCGGTCGCGAGCCAATTGGCGGCGGATCTCATCACGGACTTCCTCGAGCGGAATGTAGGAGACGGCTTTGGTTTTTTCCGCCTCGGCGGGCTTTTCCGCCGCAGGTTTGCTTTCGGCGGCAGCCGCCGGGGGCGCTGGAGCGCCGGCCGGTTGTTTCTCGGCAGGCGGTTTCTCTTCGGGCTTCTTCTCGGCCGCTTCTGCCGGAGCCGGCTTTTCGGACGTCATTTCCCCCTGCGGCGCCGCGGGCTCGGCCTTCGGTTCCGCCGGAGCTTCTTTCGGTTCGGAGGGGGCGACCGGGGGCTGGCTTTTCTCGGCTGGTTCGGCCTTGTCCGGCTGCTTGGGCTGCGCGGCCGGAGTTTCCGCGACGGTCTCAGGCTTTTTCTCATCGGTCTTATCGCTGCCGGGGGCCGGTTCGGGCTTGGCAGATTCCGCCGGAGCATCCTCGGTCTTGGCTCCGCCTTCCGCTTGATACGATGCCAACAGCAGCGGCGAGACAACCCGGTGCGAGGAGCTCTCGTTTGCCGGGGGATTCAGCGCGGGTGTTTCTTCCGGTTGGTCTTTCTTCGCTTCGGCGGGGCTGCTTTCCGCCGGCTTTTCGCTCGGCGGCGTCGCGGGGACCTTGGCCTCTGCGCCCGGCGCAGCGGCCGGCTGCTTCTGCGGCTCCTCAGCCGGCTTCGCGGTCTCCGGCGTCTTTTCGGCTGGGGCCGGTTCTGTCTCCGCGGGTTTGTCCACCTCCGGCTTCGGGGCCGTCTTGGGCTCGATTGCGGGCAATTCCTCCCGCTTGTAATTCTCTTTGTGTTCCTCGTAGTATTTGCGGACCTCTTCGTCGGTAATCTCCGGCTCGACGGTCTTGAGCATCTGATCGAAATCTGCCTTCACGTACTCGATGGCGATCTTCCGCGGAGTCCGGAACCCCGGTTCCGGGTTCGCTGGATCGGGAAGGTTGTCCTTGTACTTGTCGAAGAACTCTCGCAGAACCGCCTCGCTGGGATCCGCCACTCGATTGACGAAGCCGGCCACCGGCAGTGCGGCGACTTCAACCGTCGCCTTGCGATTCAGACGCTGGAAATACTCCCATCCCTGGGCAGGCGTCGTGCCGGCGAGACTGACGCCGAACATCTCCTGAAGCCGCATTGCAAGCAACTCGGTCCGGAGCGTGTCGAACAACATTCCTTGTCGCATCCGGGAATCGTGGAGGATCTGCTGGACCTTCTCGGCCGAAAGGCGCTGTTCCGTCAGCGAGTTGAGCACTCCGTTGATTGTCTCATCATCGACGGAGAGCCCGAGATCCTCTGCCTTCTGCGCCAGCAGCCAGGTGTCCACGACGCTTTGTTCGGTCGCTTCGCCGATCCGGCGGCTGAGCCGCATGGCCTCCGTCCCCTGGGCGCCGGCCTGCTGGACGGCGTACTGAATCTGGTAGAGAAATCCCAGAAGGGCCTGCCGGCGTCCGATCATCATGCCGACCTGGTTGCGCGTAACGTCGCCATAGGCCTTCGTCGTCGCCAGCACCGGATCTTGCACCGACCGCGTGGACATCTGATCCATGAGGATCGGCAGGAACACGAAGGCGATCATCGCCATAAGACCAAGCACGGCCAGCATGGCCTTCTGATGTTTTCGGAAAATCCGGAACGGGCTAGCCATGAACGGACACCCCTCTCTGGTGTGTCGCACCCCGCGATTTCTTGGCTTGACAAGCCACGGGGGCACGTATTATTGCTGTCTGCTCAGCGTGAAAAACACCCCACCGCCCTCGATCCCACGCTGCGACGACAGCAGGGGATCGGCGACAGCAGGGGGGAATCACCAGCTCCTGATCCGCATCCGAGCGGGGGAGCGCAAAACGAGAATTCTAAGTTTGCTCGACGTAAATGCAATCCCAAAAAAGGTATCCGAAAGAACGGCCGACTGCGGGCCGTCACCGCGGTGTGGCTTGATCTAGTTCGCTGGTGGAACACTCGCAGGATCGGTTGCCAAAGAGGGAGCAATGACGGTAGGAATGGTAATGCCGGCGAGAGCAGGCGAGGGTTTTCTTGCGGGTGGAACCGAATGAACTGGTCGTCCCGTCGTTCCGGCCAGCACTTCAGGAATCGCAGGTGGAATCGCTGATAAAGAAGTACACGTTCGCCTGAGCATCAGGCTTTCTCAATCATCGCAGCTAGCTATGCCAAAAAAAGCGGTCTCTCAGAACGGTAAATCCCTGGTGATCGTCGAGTCGCCGGCCAAGGCGAGAACGATCAGCCGATTCCTCGGTCGCGACTACACCATCGAGGCCAGCATCGGGCATATTCGCGACCTTCCCCAAGGCGCCAAGGAGGTTCCCGAGCAATACAAAGGGAAGGACTGGGCCTACCTGGGCGTGAACGTGCAGGAGGACTTCGACCCCATCTACGTCGTGCCAAGAGACAAGTCGAAACAGGTCAAGAAACTGAAGGGTCTCTTGAAGGACGCCAAAGACCTGTATCTGGCGACCGACGAAGACCGGGAGGGAGAGGCCATCAGTTGGCACCTGTGCCAGGTCCTTCAGCCCAAGGTGCCGGTGCGCCGGTTGGTTTTCCACGAAATCACGAAAGAGGCGATTCTCGAATCCCTTCAGAATCCTCGCCAGATCGATGAAGACCTGGTGCGGGCGCAGGAGACTCGGCGAATCATCGACCGCCTTTACGGCTACGAGGTCTCACCCCTGTTGTGGCGGAAGGTCCGGCCGCGATTGTCGGCCGGACGGGTCCAGAGCGTCGCGGTCCGGCTGATCGTCGAGCGCGAGCGCCAGCGGATGGCCTTTACCTCGGCGACCTACTGGGATCTACTGGGCCAATTCGCCAAGAAGACCGGGGAGGATTTCCAGGCGGCCCTCGTTTCGGCCGATGGCCGGAAAGTTCCCTCGAGCCGCGATTTTGACGCGGCCACGGGCAGGCCGAAGGACCCGTCGCTGTTGCTCCTGGATGAGCAAGGTGCGCAGCAGCTTCTCGAGCAACTTCGCCGCGCCGAGTTCCGCGCCACCAACGTCGAGGATAAACCGTACACCTCGCGGCCGTATCCGCCGTTCACCACCAGCACGCTCCAGCAAGAGGCAAATCGCAAGTACGGTTTCACCGCGCGGCGGACCATGCAGGTCGCCCAGAGCCTGTACGAGAACGGCCACATCACATACATGCGCACCGACTCGACGAACCTGGCAACCGTGGCCGTCGAGGCGGCGCGCGACCTGGTCGCTTCGCAGTACGGTCGCGAATACCTGCCCGATCAGCCGCGGGTCTATCGCACCAAGGTCAAAAATGCCCAGGAGGCCCACGAGGCGATCCGCCCGGCCGGCCATCCGTTCGACGTGCCCGAGACCCTCCGTTCCGAACTCTCGGCCGAAGAATTCAAACTCTACGATCTGATCTGGAAGCGGACGATCGCCAGCCAGATGTCCGATGCCCGCGGTCATCGCATCACCGTCACGCTGGAAGGCGGCGGGGCCGTGTTCCAGGTGAGCGGCAAGACGATTGATTTCCCGGGCTACTTGAGGGCTTATGTCGAGGGCTCCGACGACCCGGAAGCCGAACTGGCCGATCGCGAGGCGATTCTGCCGAATCTCTCCATCGGCGAACCGTTGGACTGCCGGAACCTGGAGGCCAAGAGCCACACCACCCAACCCCCTGCCCGCTACAGCGAAGCCACCCTCACCCGGTCGCTGGAGGAAATGGGCATCGGGCGGCCAAGCACCTACGCCTCGATCATCGACACCATCCTGGCTCGCAACTACGTGTTCAAACGGGGCAACGCGCTGGTTCCGACCTGGGTGGCGTTTGCCGTTTCCCAACTCCTCGAAGGCCATCTTCCCAAGCTGGTCGATTACGGCTTCACGGCGCAGATGGAAGACGAACTCGACGCGATCAGCCGCGGCGAACTGGCCCATCTGGACTACCTGAGAAGGTTTTACTTCGGCAATCAGACTCCGGGCCTCAAGCAGCAACTGGCCCATAAAGCGGATGAGATCGACGCGCGCGACGTCAGCCGGATTCTCCTCGGCCGGCCCGGGCCCGACGGGGAACCGGTCTACGTCCGGGTGGGACGGTTCGGGCCGTTCCTCGAACAGGGCGACCGGCGCGCGAGCATCACGGAGGACATGGCGCCGGACGAACTCAACTTGGCGAAGGCCCTGGAACTGCTGGGCAAGTCGGAGCAAGGCGAGGAACCGCTCGGCCATTGCCCGGAAACCGGCAAGCCGGTCTACCTGAAGATGGGACGGTTCGGTCCCTACGTCCAGCGCGGCGCCGTCGATGACGCGGACAAGCAAAACGCGTCGTTGCTCAAGGGCATGTCGCCGGAGGACGTCGACCTCCACATGGCATTGAAACTCCTCAGCCTCCCGCGGGAATTAGGCCGGCGCCCGGAGACCGGCGAGCTGGTGGTGGCCCAGAATGGCCGATACGGGCCTTACGTGAAGTCCGGCGATGAGACCCGTTCGTTGCCCGACGATCTTTCCCCGCTGGATGTCACGCTGCCGCAAGCGCTTCAGCTCTTGGCCCAGCCCAAGGCCCGCCGCGGCGCGTCCCGCCGGAGCGAGCCGATCAAAGTCTTCGGCGCGTCGCCGGTAACCAACCAGGAGGTGAAGCTGTTGGAAGGCCGTTACGGACCCTATGTGACCGACGGCCAGACCAACGCCTCATTGCCGCGAGGGGCCAATCCCGAGCAGGTGACTTTCGAGCAGGCTCTCGATCTGTTGGCCGCGCGTGCCGAAAAGGCCCCGGCCCGGCCGACGCAAAAGAAGGCGGCCAGGAAGAAAGCCTCCGCGAAAACCAAGACGCCGAAGAAAGCCGCGAAGAAGGCGGCCAATAAGAAGGCAACGAAGAAGGCGGAGTAGGGGCGGCGTAGCCGCGGCCGCGCCAGAGTCGGTATCGACCGTGAGCGCGGATTTCGGCGCATCCCAGAGCTTGAGCACGGGGGCAAGCGACGCGGAGAGGCCACACGGTGGGCATGCCCCTGCCGGGTGCGCGGCAGGGACCTTCGTTATCGAATTGTCAAAGATCAAGCAAATAGGTCACTGGTCATTTGTCATCGGTCATTTGCCGAGGGAGCGACCGGCGACGTTGCGCGGGATGGTTGGGCACGCTTCCTGGATTTTTGATTTTGGATTGGCCGAACGTAGCCGAACATGATCGGCCGGGAATTGTTGTAGGATCCTGGTCCACGCAACGGCCTTGAGTTGGTGTTGCATGAGTTACGGCGAGGCGCGTCGGCGCAAGTGGTTGGTTGCGACCAGTTTGCGGACGGATGATTTGACGTAAGTGGGTCCACCCTTTTGGGTCGAGTGTTGCATCGGGGAAGCGGGCGTGGGGCGTGGGGCGTGGAGCGTGGGGCGTGGAGCGTGGAGCGTGGGGCGTGGGGCGTGGAG
>JABWBD010000069.1 GCA_013360685.1 Pirellulales bacterium | reverse complement strand
ATAGATCGCGTAGATAATCCGCCGGTGATCGCTTGCTCATAAGGGAACCGCATCTTCCAGCACTGAGCGCATGAAATCCTGATCCAACGCCGCGTCAGGAATCAGGCTAACCTCCCGCCCAAGCAGGTCCTTCATATCCAGCCACAAGCCGACTAGGTCAAAAACGCTCCGGTTTGGCGGAAAGGAAATCAGCAAGGCTACGTCGCTATCGGGTCGAGCTTCGCCGCGCGCCACACTGACCAGAAGGCGAAATGCCCTACGTGCCGCGCCGCTTTTGATCCGCACCACGGAAATGCCTCGGGCACCAAGGCCACCTGCCCCGCCTGTTCGAACGATTTTGCCATTGCTCAGGCCGTGCGGGCCACCAGCGGGCCGCCGGAGCACCGCCTCTACGCCAAGTTGCTTTTGTTTCCGGACGGCACGAAACGTTATCTGCCGACAATCCCCAGCGACGAACAAGCCTACCGCGGCTGTACGGAACTCCTCAAATCAGAGCTCGCCCGCAGTTCCATCCGTCTCCCGCAAGGCAGCCTGAGCGACGGCTACAACACGCGTCAGGCCATCGGCTACAACTATCGTCACTGGAGCGATTTTTTCAACGACCGGCAGCTCCTGGCGCTAGGCTGGCTGCACGAGGCGATTGCTGCGCTGCCCGACCCGGCCAGCCGGGACGCCCTGCTCACCCTGTTCTCCGGAGTGCTCGAATTCAACAACGTCTTTGCGTCTTACAAGGGAGAGGGCACCGGTGCGGTGCGGCACATGTTCTCGCACCATATCTTGAAGCCGGAGCGCATGCCGATCGAAGCAAACGTCTGGGGCACGCCCAAGAGTTCCGGCTCCTTCCGAAATCTCTTCTCCAGCCGCCTTGTGCGAGCCATCGAGTACCGCAGTGCCCCCTTTGAAGTCACCGGGAACGGGCGCGGAAGGGCTTACACGGGTCGTCCCTTTTCCGGCATCGTGGAGACCTCCTCGCCCCTCAGCGCTCCGCGAGTTCCCGGCGCGATCCATCTCTCCTGCGGCAGTTCCGACGAGACGGATCTGCCTGATCGCTCCGTGGATCTCGTGATCACCGATCCGCCCTTCTTCGACAATGTCCACTATTCCGAGCTGGCCGACTTCTTTTTCTCCTGGCAGGTGCTCCATCCTCGCGGTTTCGTGAGCGAAACGCCGACGACGCGCCACGCTCGCGAGGTGCAGGATACCGACTCCCAGCAGTTTGCCGAAAAGCTCCGCCGTGTCTTTGCGGAAAGCCGGCGCGTTCTCAAGGACGACGGACTGCTGGTATTCACCTACCACCATTCGCGTCCAGAGGGGTGGACCTCTCTGGCGCAAGCCATTTATGGCGGCGGGTTCTCCGTGGTCAACGCCCACCCGGTCAAAGCGGAAATGTCGGTCGCCACGCCAAAATCCCAGGCCAAAGAGCCGATCCAGTTGGACGTGATCTTCGTCTGCCGAAAGCTGGAAGAAGACTCGCGATCACCGAGCGACCCCAGCGAGGCCGCCGGCGAGGCCCGCGCGCTTGCCGAGGCGAAACTTTCTCGGCTCGCGGAGACGGGGCTTTCCTTCTCGCGAAACGACTGCCGCGTCGTGGTGATCAGTCAGTTCCTCTCTCGCATCGGTCCGGTCCGTTCCCCAGACGCTGTTGTGGATGCCGTCGTGCTTTTCCAGGACCGCTTGGAGGAAATTGCCTGCGGTACCTTCCATGCCCTCGAGGAGATGTTTGACCGAGCAGCGGCAAGAGCCAAGGGAGGGCAGTTGACGCTCTTCTAACCTGACTCGATGCCTCCCTCCCAATACGACTCGCTCCCGCCTCTCGGCTACGAGCATAAAAGGGCCGGGTGGCCCCGGGTGATTGTTCACCCGGGGCTTTCCCAAGCCCGTCGTGGCGCAAGGTCAGGTCTTGACTTCACTCTTGACTCTTGGTGAGCGGTTCCTCGTGAGCGGAATGCCAAAGGAGGTTCCGTCACTTTTCCCCCCCTGCGATTCCCGCGGCGGCATAATGTTCCGCGATTTCCTCCGGGGTCAAAGCCCGGTCGTAGACGGCCGCTTCATCGATCTTCCCCTCGAAGTTGAAAAGGTTGTCGCTGCGTCCGCCGACGAAGAATTGCACGGTGGCGTCAGGATAACCAAGGGCCGCCTCGCCGGCGATCTCGGGAGTCGGCTTGCCGTTGAGATAGACCTTGATGGAGTTGCCCTCGCGGACGAGCACGACGTGGTTCCAAGTCCGCATCGCAATCTCCGTGTTGCCTTCCAGGAGTTCCGTGCGCTGATCGCCGTTGTAGAAGATGAGCTTGCCGGGATTGGCGGCGGTCCCGCCGATTCCCAAGTGGTCGCCCGGGGCTCCCGCCGCGCCGTCCGGTCCCCGCGAGAACAAGTATCCGGTGACCTGCCGCGCGTCGGAAGGCATGCCGTTGAAAAACCACGCTTCGGCGGAATAGGTATTTCCCAAACCCGCGACGCTCGCCGCCATCCGTCCGCCGGCGAAATGGGCCGCCCGGCGCGCCGGGATGCCCGATACGTCGGGCTCGGGGATCCCGTCCAAGTAAAGTGCAACGCCGTGTTCATAGACTCCGTGATGCTCGCCGGCGGAGTCCTTGGCCTGGGGTCCGGCGAACTCGCCCAGCCGCCAGTAGGCCGCCGGCTTGGCGGCCAGCACGGCTTGGGCATACTTCCCTTTGGGTTCGACGGCTTCGCGCCGCTTGCCGCCCGACACCTCTTCCAGAAGCTCAAGCACGGTCTCGGCGACCTGCGGCTCGGCGCCGACTTCCAGTCCGGCGGTCCGCGCCGGCCAGGTCGTGTAGCCGCCCAGTTTGTGTTGCTCCGGCGGCGGAATGTAGCCCTCGCAGCCATTGGCAAGCTCGAAGTTCATCGTCGGCTTCAAGGGACTCTGGGCCTTGATCTTCAAGCCGGTGATGCCGAACACCTCGCACGGCATCGCCGTGATCCCCAGGTCGCCCACGCGGATCGCCTGCAGCTTCAGTTCGCGCACCGGATCCTCGTGAAGATAGATCTGCTCCAGGGCGTAAACCTCCGCCTTGTCTTTCGCGGTGCGGCCCTGCATCTGGCCGGCGATCTTGCGGGCCCAGGCGAGCCGCTCCGCGTCGGGCACGCGCCGGCGGAGCGTCAGCTTCCGCTCGGCCATGGCCAGCGGAACAGAATCGCGATACTGGATCGTCTTGTACGCCTCGAATGCCACCTGGGCGACTTCCTGGGCGTACTGGTTGATCGTGATGGAGGTCTTCGGCCGGCTGTAGTCCATCCAGTGCAGATCCCCCGAGGTCCCCTGCGACATCATCGTAACCATCGGCCGCTTGCTTTCATCGCTGCCGATCAACTCCGCCAGCATCGTGCAGAACCGGCCGTAATAATCGGCCGACACGGCGCCGGCGCCGAAGTAATGCATCGAGTAGTTGGCCAACACCGCAATCGGCTGTCCTTCCAGCGACTTCACCGAAAGCACCGTCAGATACGGATCCTCCGGTCCGGCCGGCCCCACGTAGTCCGGGTTCTGATAGCCCGGGTGCATCATGGCACGGATCGTTTTCAGGCCGAACGGGTCCGCCCCGATCCGATCCGGGCGGAGGATCCAGCGGCGGCAGTTGGTGTGCTGCGGGTCGCATACCGCAGCCCAACCCACTTTGGCCGGCGCCAGATCCGCCGCAGCCGCCTGGACCGCGTCCGCGATCCAGCCTGGCAGCCGCTTCACGTAGTTCTCGTCCACCCCGGTGCCCAGCGCCCCGCCGACCGACGGCGCCGAGTGCGTATGGGTTGCGGCCACGAGCATGCGGTCGGCACGGATGCCGGTCGCCTTTTCCGCTTGCCGCTTGGCATCGTCCACCACGTCGCGAGGCATCATCAGGCTGTCGACCACGACCATGGCCACGCGGGTCTTGCCGTCGTCGAGCACGAGCGAGCGAGCGTAAAGCGGGTCCTGGACGCTGTCGGCGGTCCGCTCGAGGAAACCGCCGCTGACGATCGCCGGGAACTCTCTGGGGGTGATGTCCACAATCGCCGCCCCCGCCTGCAGCGCCTTTTCCTCCGCGAAGGCAAATTCGTCAACGGCCGTGAACAGGCATATGCCCTGGAAAAGGCAGGCGACTGCCGCCGGAATTCTGCGAGTTCTCATCGGGTACCTCCGGTTGTCTTGGTATGCAGGTTCGGTTCGATTATACTCCCCGTGGCCCTGGGGGACAGGCCCTGCCGGCGGAAGGGGCGGCGCCCGTTGCAAATCGTCGCTTTTTCTCTATACTTTGGTCCCGTGCCCCTCGTTCATTGTCCGACTGCAAAAGGAGCTGCGAAATGGCTGGCGAGTATCGTTTTTCGTTCGGTCCCTGGAACGTCCACGAGGGAGCCGATCCCTTCGGTCCCACGGTGCGGCCGTCGATCGGCTTTGGCACGAAGCTGAAATACTACAAGCAGTTGGGCTTTGACGGCGTGCAGTTCCACGACGACGACGCCGTACCGGACCTCGACCAGAAGTCCGACCTGGAAATGGAGAAGGTCGCCGGCGAGGTCAAGAAGATGCTCGACGGCGAAGGCCTCGTGGCCGAGTTCGTGGCCCCGCGTCTCTGGGAAAGCCCTCGCGGCATCGACGGCGGGTTTACCTCCAACGACCCGGCAAATCGCAAGTGGGCCATCCAGCGCCTGAAGCGGACAGCCATGATTGCCAACATCCTGGACGCCAGGTTCCTCGTCCTCTGGCTGGCCCGCGAGGGAACGTACATCCGCGAGTCGAAGAACGCGATCGACGCCCACAGGTATTTGCTCGACGCGATCAATCAGGTCCTGGAGTTCGACAAACGCATCGAGATCGCCATCGAGCCCAAGCCGAACGAACCCATGGACCACGCCTACATCCCCACGATCGGCCATGCCGTGGCGCTGGCCTCGCAGGCGGTCGACCCCAAACGCGTCGGCGGGTTGATCGAAACGGCCCACGCCATCCTGGCCGGGCTCGATCCGTCGGACGAAATGGCGTTCGCCCTGTCGATGGGCAAGCTCTGGAGCGTGCACCTGAACGACCAGAACGGGCTGAAATTCGACGAGGACAAGACCTTCGGGGCGGCCAACCTCCGCGGCGCTTACAACCAGGTCCGCGTGCTCGAACTCGGCGGCTACCCGGCCACCGGGCGCTTTGTCGGGCTCGATGTCAAGGCCATGCGCACTCAGCCGGCGGAACTGGCAACCAAGCACCTCTCCAACAGCCGCACGATCTTCCTCAAGCTCGTCGAAAAGGTCCGCACTTTCCCAAAGGACGTCCAACAGCAGTGTATCGCCAATCGCGATTACGAAGCGCTCGAGATGGCCGTGATCCAGCACCTCCTGGGCGGCTGACCGGAAACCATGAAGGGAGCGTGAACTATGATTCTTGATCGCCTTGAAAATGCTGCGCCCTACCGCGGCTATCACCAGCGCGTTGCCAAAGCATTCGACTACCTTGCGAAGACCGACTTGCTCGCCTTGCCCGCCGGCAAGTACGAGCTCGACGGAGACCGCCTCTACGCCATGGTCCAGCGCAGCCGCACCCGCCGGCTCGACGAGATCGTCTGGGAGGCCCATCGCAAGTACATCGACGTGCAGTATGTTGCGGCGGGTGCGGAGCGGATGGGCTACGTTGCCCTCGATGAGACGCTGAAGGTGGCCAAGCCGTACAGCGAGGAAGGCGACGCCGTTTTGCTCGAGGCCCACGGCTCGTTTTTCGACGTTCGGGCCGGCAGCTTTGTCGTATTCGGTCCGAAAGACGTCCATGCGCCGGGATTGGCGGTCGACGACCTGCCCTCGGACGTGGTCAAAATCGTGGTCAAGTGCCGCATCGACTGACGGTGTCTCAGGAGCCATCCCATGCGCGACCGCCGTCCGAACCGCCGCGGTTTTCTCCAGGCTTCCGCCGCAGCCGTGGCCGGCACCGCAGCGGCACCTTACGTTTTCACCGCCAATGCCGAGGAGAAGACCCGCCCGAAATCCAAGAACGATCGGGCGAGGATCGGCTCGATCGGGATGCGCTATCAAGGCACGGTGATCGCCCTGAAGGCCCAGGAGCACGGCGACATTGTGGCCATCTGCGACGTCGACCGCCATGTCCGCGAACAGGCCCGCGCCGCTTTCGGCAGCACGTCCGCCATCTGCGAGGATTACCGGCAACTGCTCGACCGCAAGGACGTTGACGCGGTGACCATCGGCGCCCCCGACCACTGGCACACGAAGATGCTGGTCGACGCCTGCCGTGCCGCCAAGGACGTCTATATCGAAAAGCCGCTGACGCTCACCATCGACGAGGGCAAGATCCTCACCAAGGTCGTTGCCGAGACCGGCCGGGTGGTCCAGGTCGGTTCCTGGCAGCGGAGCGACAGCCGCTACCGGCTCGCCGTGGAGATGGTCCGGCAGGGGCGGATCGGCAAGCTCCAGCAGGTCGACGTGGTCCTGGGCAAGAACGTCACCGGCGGGCCGTTTCCCACCAGCCAGCCGCCTCGCTATCTCAACTGGGACCTCTGGCAGGGCCAGACGCCGGCCGTGCCCTATATCGAGGAGCGCTGTCACTACACGTTCCGCTGGTGGTATGAATACTCCGGCGGGCAATTGACCGACTGGGGCGCCCATCACCTCGACATTGCCCAGTGGGGCATCGATTCCTATCCGGTGGAGATCGAAGGGAGTGCCGTCTATCCGGCGGTGCCGGACGGCTACAACGTGGCCGTCGACTTCTCCGCCCGCTATCGCTACGCCAACGGCGTCGTGATGACCGTCAGCGACACCGGCCGCAACGGCATCCTCTTTTCCGGCACGGAAGGCCGCATCTTCGTCAATCGCGGAACCCTCGAAGGCAAGCCGGTCGAGGATCTCAAAGACCATCCGCTGCCGCGCGAGCAGTTCAAGGTCTACGACTGCGACAACCTCGGCCGCCCGGAGCGCTCCGGCAAGCTCGACGCCATCGTCAACCATATGGGCAACTTCTTTGACTGCATCCAGTCGCGCCGCAAGCCGCTCTCCGACGTCGTCAGCCAGCACCGCAGCGTGAGCACCTGCCACCTCGGCAACATCGCCATGCGCCTCGGCCGAAAGCTGACCTGGGATCCCGACAAGGAGTTGTTCATCGGGGACGAAGAGGCCAACCGCATGCTCAGCCGCAAGCAGCGGAAAGGCTATGAGATCTAGCGTTCTTCGACTGCCTTGCCGAGCGCCTCCACAAAAAAGAACTCCCCCCACATCACCGACTCATCGACCCCGAGGTTCTTCTTCGTGTGGTAGACGCCGTGCTTGAGGATCCCCTCCCAGCCGGAGTCGCGGACAGCCAGGTATTGCGGGCCGCAGAGGATATCGAGCATCACCAGGGCCGTGTTGTGGTAGGCGATCGACCGTTCCCGGCACTTGGTCTGCCGCGCGAGGTCCAACAGCCCGCTGGCGGCGATGGCGGCCGCGGAACTGTCCTTCTGCGGCCCCCAGGGAAGCGGCTGGGAGAGGTCCGCGTCGAAGTCCCAGTAAGGGATCTTGTCTTCGGGCAGGCGGCTCAGCCAGTAGTCGGCGTTCCGCTGGGAGACCTCGAGAAACTCGTCCATGCCGGTCAGCCCATAGCACTTGCTGTAGCCGTACATCGACCAGGCCAGGCCACGCGCCCAAGCGCTGTCGGCCCGCAGCCCCTGGTGCGTGCTCTGGCGCACGAACCGGCCCGTTTGGAGGTCGAAGATGCCCTCGTGCGCCGTCGAGCCGTCGGGACGTACCAGCCGGTCGCGCGTGGTCCGGCAGTGGGCGGTTGCGACGCGCCGCAGCTCCTCATCGCCCGTCTCGTTGGCGGCGTAGAAGATCAGCGGCACGTTCATCATGATGTCGATGAACAACGAATCCAGCCCGATGAAGGAGCAGAGGTACTGCCCCTTTTCGATAAACCGCTTGGCGAGCGTCCGGCCGGCGGTGAGCAACACTTGATGCAGTTGCTCGTCTCCGGTCAACCGGAACCAGGGGAGATACGTGTTCAGGAAAATGAAGCCGAGGTCGTGAACGTTGCGGTCGACCTGGCGATGTTCCAGAAGGCGTGAATAGTGTTCCGCCCGCTCGCGCCAGAGCGGATCTCCAGAGCGCTCGTGAAACTTCCACATCATCCCGGAAAAGAAGCCGCCGGTCCAGTCGGTCCAGAGTTCACCCTGGTGAAACCACTTCCCATCCGTCGTGTAAATGGGAAAATAATCGGGATGCCGCTCGATGGCAGCGGCGACCTGCTGCTCCGCAAAGTCCAAGGCAGCGGAATAGTCGTCGATCCGTTGGTCCGTCATGGCTGGCTCTCTCTCCTCGAACTGGCGGGTGCAACTCAAGATCTCCACCTCATGTTAGCGGCAGCCGACTTGAGCGTAAAGAGGGCGTCCCATCGTGGCACGTCGCTCCGCGGCGTCGATTCCACGCCTGGCCCATCCGACGGCGGCGCATCCGTATCCTATCCCGGCGAAGTGATTGCGTCCTCCTTCCGCCATCCCGTGCAGACTACGGCATTGTATCCCAGCCGCCCGAATCCGAAGATGAATTCTGGAAAACAGCCTGCAAGGATTCCCGAATGTACGACCCCGCACTCCATATCGTGCTCTACCAGCCCGAGATCCCCTACAACGCCGGCGCGGTAGGGAGAACCTGTGTCGCGGTCGGGGCGAAGCTCTGGCTTGTCCGCCCGCTGGGATTCCGGATCGACAATCGCTACATGCGGCGGGCCGGGCTGGACTACTGGCCGCATCTCGTCTGGGAGGTGGCCGACCACTGGGACGCGCTTCTCCAGCGACTGCCCGACCGCCGCCCGTGGTTCTTCTCGAAGTCCGCCGAAACCCGCTACACCGACGTCGAGTTCCAGCGGGGCGACGTGCTCGTCTTCGGCAGCGAGTCCGCGGGTCTGCCGCGGACAATGGTGGAGGGTTATCCGGACCGCGCGTTGCGGATCCCCATTCGTCCCGAGACCCGCAGTCTCAACCTGTCCGTGAGCGTGGGCATCATCGCCTTCGAGGCCCGGCGGCAATGGGAGGCGAAAGAGAAACAAGAACCCTGATGATCCGGATACTTCCGATCGGCGTTGACCTCGAGGAGGCCATCGCGGTACCGTATGCCCATGAAGCCGACCCCTGATCGTTGCCAAGAGCACCGGACGCGTTCGCACGGTTTTCTCAAAAGAAAACACCTCGCCAGGCTCGCGCTGGCTGGTGCCGCAACGGCCATTCCCCTCTTTCTGGTGGAGGCGGTTCTGCGGACAATCGGTTGGCCCGCCGAAGATCCGGTCTGGACAACCTGCCGCGAGACCGGGTTCCAGTTCGCGCCGAATCTGGACTATCGCCACATGTCACCCGAATTCGATGTCGTCTTCCGCACCAACAGCCAAGGGCTCCGCGACGATGAAATCGGCCCGAAACGCGGCTATCGGATCCTGCTGCTGGGCGACTCCTACACGTGCGGTTACGGAGTCGAACGCCCCCGCCTGTTCGCCGATCTCCTCGAGAAAGAGCTTCATGCGGAAGTAGTCAACGCGGGAGTCGGTGGATTCGAGATCATCCACCAATTGCACTATTTCCGCACACGCGCGCGGGAGTTTCACCCCGACCTGGTCATCTACGCGCTGTATCTCAACAACGATCTGACCGGAAACCGCTCGTGGGAATCCTCCACCGACGGAAGTCTCCGGCGGCGCGACGGAAAACCGATCCTGAAAACCAAAGGGACGGCAAAGCTCATTTGCCTTGTCAAGAGTTTTGTACCGGCGCGAAAAGCCGCTCATGCCCTCCGCCGACGCATCGGCCGGCAACCGCCGGCTCTGCCCGGCGAGCGGTACTTGGCCCTTTGCACGAGCCCCTTGGGAAAGGAAGCCCGTGAGGATTACCGTACCTCCCTGGAACTCCTGCGTCAGTTGCGCGACGAGGTTCAATCCAGCGGCGCGGAATTCCTGGTGGTCAGTTTCCCGCTGCGGGCCGTGGTCGAGGATCGTCGCCCGGAGTGTTATCGTCCACCGGATAGCCCCGCGGACGCCTGCTATGACCTGCTGCGCCCGGTGGCACGGTTTTCCGAGATGATCGAGTCCGCCGGGATTGCCCACATCGGCCTGACCGAATCGCTCCGTGCCGCACGCCAACGCCTCGCCGCCCCGCTCTACTTTCTCGCCGATGGGCACCTGAACGCCGCGGGCCATCGTTGTCTCGCCGATGCCTTGGCCTCCGAGTTGGCCTCGCGTCAGGCTCCGAACGGTTTCCGCCACCTTGCTCGAACAACAGAAAGCCATTGAAGCCCGATCCGCAAGCGAAGTGGAACGTCGCAAGACTTCGCTTGGGCGCACGGCAACAAGGATGCGGAATCCGTAACGCAAGCTCCGCCCCAAACGGTGGGGCGCTACCTCTCTCCCGCGCGCTCCAAGGCCATGCGTCGCGTTTCGCGGGCGATCATGTACTCCTCGCGAGTGTGGATCAGCAGCACGCGCGCCGGCGAACCCGGCGCGGCGATGTCCTCATCCGGCCCGGCGGTCCGGTTCCGCTCTTCGTCGAGCCGCACGCCGATGCACTCCAGGCCGTCGCACACGTCTCGCCGCAGTCGGACCGAGTTTTCGCCGATCCCGCCCGTGAATACCAGCGCATCGATCCCGCCCAAGGTGACCGCCAGCGCGCCGACCATCGCCCGGACGCGATAGGCGTACATTCCCAGTGCCAGTTGTGCGCGTTCGTGCCCGTCGTCGGCGGCCGCCTCCACGCGGCGGAAGTCGGAAGAGATGCCCGAAATGCCCAAAAGGCCGGATTGCTTGTGTAGGGCTTCGTCCAATTCCTCGACGCTCAGCCCGCGTTCCCGCAGCACGTGCAACAGGATCCCCGGATCCACGGTGCCGGAACGCGTCCCCATCATGAAGCCTTCCAGCGGCGTATAGCCCATCGTGTTGGTCACGGCCACGCCGCCGCGGACCGCCGTGGCCGACGCACCATGGCCCAAGTGGCAGATCACCAGCCGCAGACCGGCCGAGTCGCGTCCGAGCATTTCGGCGGCCCGCCCGGCACAGTAGGCATGGCTGGTCCCGTGAAACCCAAAGCGGCGTATGCCCCAATCGCGATACCACGAGTAAGGCACCGGGTAGAGATAGGCCACCGGCGGAATATCGGCGAAGAAGGCCGTGTCGAAGAGCCCCACCTGAAGGACATCGGGCATCGTCGCCTCGCAGGCTTCGATGGCTTCGAGGCCGGCCGGGATGTGCAGCGGTGCCAGGTGGGCGAACCCCCGCACGGTTTCCTTCATCGCACGGTCGATGATCACCGGAGCCCGGATCTTTTCCCCACCGTGGATTAAACGGTGCCCGATCGCACGTACCGCGCTCAGGTTCGCGCCGACCATGCCTGCCTTGCCCAGCCGCTGCACGGCTTCGCAGACGCCGCTTCGATAATCGGGCGCCTCCAACTCGGCTTCGAGCGGCGGCCGGCCATGAGGCCGAAGCGTCAGACTGGCCCGCCCCGGGCGCGTGCTGCCTGCCCAGTCGAGAAGTCCGTGGCCGAGCGGCTCCAGCGAGTCAAATTCGTAAACCCCGAATTTCACGCTGCTCGAGCCCGCGTTGATGACCAGGATCTCTCCGTGTTCCCGGTGCGTCATGGTTCTGTTTCCCTGTATTACGCGTAGCGAGTCCCGGCCGGAAGGCGTCGTCCGCTGCCTGTCCGCGCGACGGACCAAGAACGGCGCGCCGAGGCTGCATTATGACCGAGATCGCGGCTGGTTTCCAAGGCACTCGCCACAACCGGGCATTCGGCCGAGCACCCGCAAGCGGGCCAGTCCGTGGCTGGCTCGTCCGTCTTGGGGTGCCAGCCTCGGCGTCTTCCGTAGGACGGCCTTCCCAGGCGCCTCAAATCGGCGGCGAAGGGTTGCACTCGTCGCAACGATGGCCCTGCTGACGTCGTCGAGTCCGATCCGTTCGCAAGCGTGCTCACGGATGAACCGCACGGCGGCGGCCACGGCGTTGTCGTCTACCGCAAGATGCTATGATGGCGGCGCGCGGCGTGGCGGGACGTTGTGTTTGTGCTCTATCTGGCCCGTTTCTCCGATCCCGCCTTCTCGCTGGCCGGACTGAGCCGTAGCTACCGCTGCCCGAGAATCGGCAGTTCGGAACGCAGGCGTTCCTTTTTCAGCGCAAGAGCCGCGGTGGGGCAGGCGGCAACACACTCGGCGGCGGCCTTGCCGAGGGCCTCTTCCAGGGAGCGATTGAATGGCACACCGATCCGAACGTCGAATCCGCGCCCGACGAACGTCAAGCCCAGCGGCTCGCCATGCCTGGTCGCGATCTGGATGCACAGTCCGCAGTCGATGCACTTCCCAGGTTCGTAGACGACCAGCGGATGGTCAGCGTATTGCCGGACGGCCGCACGCTCGCCGCGAAACCGGTTCGGGTCCGCGCCGTACTGCGAGCCATAACGGCGGAGTTTGCAGTTGCCCAGCGCCCGGCAGTCGCAGTGGAGGCAGCGCGAGGCCTGCTCGACCGCCTCCTCGGAAAGGAACCCGCCGGCGAGTCCCTGGAGCGGCTCCCGGCGGGGCGCCGATCCGGCCATCGCGAGGAACTGATCGATTTCACCGTCTTCCAGCCGGCCGATCCGCACGGAGAACGCCCTCTCGTGCGCCGAGGCAGGACGGCCGGCAAGGAACGTATCGACCGCCGCGGCCGCCTCCTTGCCGTCGGCCACGCTGCGGACGACCAGCCCCTTGCCCCGAATCGCGTTCCCGGCGGCAAAGACGCCGGACACGCTCGTCTGATAGGTGTCCTTATCGATCTGGACGCCTCGGGGAGTCGCTCGAAGTCCCCAGGATTCCACGGTCGACTTGTCCACCGCGCCGCAGGCCAACAGCACCGCGTCGAAGTCGTTGCGCAGGTCGTCCAACGTCTGGCGGTCCTCCACACGGCTGCTGGGATTCAGTTCCACGCCAATCGCGAGAATCAGGCCGATTTCGGCGTCTAGCACGTCGCGAGGCAATTCCTCCTCGCCAACTTCCCGGAGCAGCCGGCCGCCCGCGCACTCCTGGGCCTCGAAGACGGTGACTGCGTGGCCCTTTTGGCGGAGATAGTACGCGGCGGAGAGCCCGGTGGGCCCGGCGCCGACGATGGCGACTCGCTTGCCCGTGTCCGGGCGGCATTCGGGCAGGAAGGGCCGCTGGGACGCCAGATCCAGGTCGGCGACGAAACGCTTGAGCTGGCAGACGGCCACCGCCCCGTCGGCGGCGTTGCGGCGGCAGCCTTTCTCGCACGGCTTCGGACAGACTCGCCCCAGCACGGCCGGCAAGGCGATGTCGCGTTTCACGGTGACGATCGCCTCGGCGTAGTTCTCCGCGGAAATCTGGCGGAGCATGAGCGGGATGTCCATGTGCGCGGGGCAGGCGAAGTGGCACGGCGCCAGGCAATCGCCCACGTGGTCCGAAAGCAGCAACTCCAGGGCCGTGCGGCGGACCTGGTGGACCTCGGCCGTCTCGCTTTCCACCTGCATCCCGTCGGCCACGCGCGTGGCACAAGCGGGCACGAAGCCATTGCGCCCGCGGAGCTTGACCATGCAGACCAGGCAGGACGTGGAGGGCTCGTAGCCCCGGAGGAAGCAGAGTGTCGGGATCTCGATCCCCAGCCGCTCGGCGGCTTCCAGGATGGTCGCTCCCGCAGGAACGGTCACTTCGCGTTGGTCAATCGTGAGAGTCGGCATTGAGGCGGCGGCTGAGGCCGGGGCATGTTGGGGCAATAGGACTTATGGGACCTATAGGTCCTATGAGACCTATTGTATTCCAGTATTTCAGTATTCCACGATTCCAGTATTCCTCCCGGTCCCTCATTCTCTGCTATTGGATCATCACGGCGCCGGCCGGGCAAACCTGCCGGCAGGTGTCGCAGCGGGTGCATTTCTCCAGGTCGATCGCATGACGCGCGTAAGGGGTCATCGGGATGGCATCGGCGGGGCACCGCTGCGCACAGATCGTGCAGCCGATGCACTTCTCGTTGATGCGATACTCGATCAGGTCTTTGCACTTGCCTGCCGGGCAACGGCCGGCGAGGTGCGCTTCGTACTCGTCGCGGAAGTACCGCAAGGTGGAAAGGACTGGATTCGGGGCCGTCCTGCCCAGCCCGCAGATGCTCGCGGAACCGACGGTGTGAGCGAGCTCTTCGAGTTCCTCCAGGTCGCCGCGCTTGCCGCCGCCGGAGCAGATGCGGTCCATGATGTCGAGCATCCGGCGCGTGCCGATGCGGCAGAAGGTGCACTTGCCGCACGATTGGTCCTGCGTGAAGCGAAGAAAGTAACGGGCGATGTCCACCATGCAGTCCGAATCGTCGAGCACCACGAGGCCGCCGGAGCCCATGATCGCCCCGACCTCGGTGAGCGCTTCGTAGTCCACGCGCGTATCCGCCAGTTCCGCGGGAACACAGCCGCCGGACGGTCCGCCGACCTGAACGGCCTTGAACTGCTTTCCGCCGGCCACTCCCCCGCCGATCTCCTCGATGATCTCGCGGACCGTCACTCCCATCGGCACTTCGATCAGCCCGCCGCGACGGATCTTGCCGGCAAGGGCAAACACCTTCGTCCCCCTGCTTCTTTCCGTGCCAAACGCGGCAAAGGCCTGCGATCCGTGACGAAGGATCCAGGGCACCAGGGCATAGGTCTCGACATTGTTGACCAGCGTCGGCTTGCCGCGCAATCCGCTTTCGGCCGGATAGGGCGGCCGGAGCCGCGGCATTCCGCGCTGGCCCTCGATGGAGGCCAACAGGGCCGTTTCCTCGCCGCAGACGAACGCCCCGGCGCCCTCCTTGACCGATAGATTCAGGCGGAAGTCGGTCCCCATCACGCGGTCGCCCAGGAGACCCTCTTCGCGACAGCGGCCGATCGCTTCCGTGATCCGTTGGACGGCCAGCGGATATTCGGCGCGGATGTAGAAGTAACCTTCGCCGGCCCCGATGGCCATCGCCGCAATCGCCATACCCTCGATGATACGGTAGGGAAACGACTCGAGGATCATGCGGTCCATGAACGCGCCGGGATCGCCTTCGTCCCCGTTGCAGATGACGTACTTCGTGGGGCCGGCAGCGGCACGGACCGCGTCCCACTTCTGACCCGTCGGAAAACCCGCGCCGCCCCGGCCTCGCAGGCCGCTGGCGCGGATTTCCTGGATGATCCGCTCGGGGGTAAACTCGGCAAGGCAGCGCCGGAGCGCTTCGAAACCTCCGTGTGCCTGGTATTCTTTCAAGTCGGTAGGATCGAACTGGCCGCAGTACTGCGTCGCAAGGTGCTGCTGCCGGCCAAGGAATGCGCAGACCTGCGCGTCGCGGACATTCAAGGCATGGCGCTCAACCGGATCGCCCGTCTCGTCGGAGTGGAGCCGGTCGAGCATTCTTGTGGCGTAATACGCGAGTTGCCTCAGCAGTCCCTTGGGCCGGAAGTTTTCCAGCACGATGCTTGGGGCGGCGTCGGGGGTCACTCGCGAGTAGAGCCGAGCCGGTCCCGAAGCCGGGACGATCTCGACCAGGGGCGTCTGGTGGCACATGCCGACGCAGCCGACCCGTTTCACCACGGCCGGCGCTCCCGTGGCAGCCAGCGTCTCGCTGATGGCATCGCGCACCTTTCCGCTGCCCTGGGCGACGCAGCAGGATCCCAGCCCGACGCGGATCTCGCCCAGCGGGCCGCTGGGCGAGACAGCCCGGTGTTCATGCTTCGCTGCGCCGTTTGCCTCGTGGTCGAGAAAATCACGAAGTACGTCGGGGACCATGGAAGGCGTAAGCCGGCCGTAGGTCAACTCGTCGATCTGAATCACCGGCGCCAACGTGCAGCAGCCGAGGCAGGCGACCTTCTGGATCGTAAAGAATCCATCGGCGTCGGTGTCTTCGCCCTTGTGAATGCCCAGATGATGCTCCAGGGCGTCCTGGACCAGTTCCGTTCCCTTCACGTGGCAGGCGGTCCCGTGGCAGACGCTGATCAGGTGCTTGCCGACCGGCCGATGGCGGAACTGCGTGTAGAAGGTGGAGACGCCGGTGATCGCCGCCGGCGTAATCTCGGTAAGTTGGCAGACGCGCTCGAGCGCTTCCTGCGGGAGGTAGCGGTAGTGCTGCTGGATCGACTGGAGAATCGGGATGATCGCGTCGGCCCTACGCCCGAGACGCTCGACCGCCTGGTCGACAAAAGACAGGTCGACGCCGGCAGCCTGGCCGTGCGGCGAATCTGCCGTCGGTCGCCGATCTTCCGTGGCTGGAGCGATCAAAGTCCCTGCCATTGGTCTGCTGTCTTACTGTGTGCCAAGGGAATCGAGTTTCAAGTCACTTGCTGCCGATGCAAAACAGGTGCTCTTTTCCTCTCAAATACATGCGGCCGGGCTGGAAGGCCGGGCTCGTGACGCACTCCTCGCCGAGTTCCGACTCGGCGACGATCTTGCCCGCCTCGCGCCCCGGTTCCACGACCCAACACTTCCCCTCTTTGCCGATCAGGTATAGCCGCGCGCCGGCGAGGCTCGGCGACGAGGTGAACGTCGCGTCGAACTCCTGCTCCCAGAGGATTTTGCCTTCCTTGGCGTCGTAGCAGGTCAGGGTCCCATAGGAGGCCAGGAGGAAAACGTACTCCGCGGTGGCCAGCGGACTGGAGGTATCGGGAAGTCCATCTTCCCCTTCCCAGAGGACGTGCGTATCCGTAACATCCCCCTGACCGTCGGCGCGGATCGCCGAAAGGCAAGGGAACTCGTTGGCCACAAAAACGGTTCCGCCGCCGAATGCCGGCGAGGGCCCAACGTCCTGCCGCAGGCACTTGGCTCGCCAGATCTCCTTTCCATCGGCCGGACCATAGGCGATCACCCAGGGATCGGCCGCGGTGACGATCTGCTTTCGTCCCTGGTTGTCGATCACGATCGGCGTAGTCCACGAATTGGGCACCTGGCGCTTCGCTTCCCAGGCGGTCTTCCCGGTTGCCGCATCGAGGGCCAGGAGTTTGGAAAGGCCGTCTTTCGTGCCGCCCTGGTCGAACGGCACGATCAGGAGGTTCTGATACACGCTGAGCGAGGCGGCATGCCCGTACGAGTTCTTGGGAATGCCGAGACTGCGCGACCACGCGAGCTTGCCTGCAAAGTCGAAGGCGGCGACGTCGCCGTTGGCGAAAATGGCGTAGGCCCGCCGGCCATCCGTCGCCACGGTCGGCGCCGCGAAGCCCGTGTCCTCCGAGAGTTCCGGCAGCTTGGCCGTGCTCTGGGGCGTGCCGGGGACCTCCTTCTGCCACACCAGTTCGCCGGTCCCGGTATCGAAGCAGTAGACCTCGCGTTTCTCTTCCGTCGCGCCGGAGAGAAACACGCGGTTTCCCCAGACGATGGGCGAGTTGTTGCCGGGCAAGGGCACGGCTGTCTTCCACACGACACCTTCGTCCGAGATCCCGTTCCATTTCGTCGGCGGATCGGCGAGAGTGGAAATCCCCAGCCCCCCCGGTCCACGAAAACGGGGCCACGCTTTGGCCATTTCGTCCTCGGTCGGATAATCGGCCGCACCACTCGGCGGCGTTTCCGGAGTGGAGGCGCCCGATTTGCCCGGGATTGCAGCCGCCGCCTGATTCACAGCCGATATCTCGGTTTTGCCGGAAGCCTCCAGAGTCTGGGGCAGCTCGGTCTGGCAACTGGCTGCCAGCACGAGCACGGCCGCGGAGAGGACCAGCGCCAACCCGACGACAGCCCAGCGGCCGCGTCGGCCCAGCGTGGCGTCATGATCCAGGGGAACCGGTTGCGGCTGCGGCATGGGCGGTCTCCACCTCAGTGCCGCTGCGGTCTTCGCGGCGACAACGAAGACCACCGCCCCGCCCAGAAGCAGCCACGTGCCAATCTGGGTGAATTGCCGCTGGCGGAAATACTGTCGGCGCAGCAACAAGTCCAACTCCCGGATCTCGGCCTTGAGCTGCTCGTTGCGAGGGTCTTTTGCGAGTTGGGCCTTCAAGGCGAGGTACTTCGGCGACTCCAACGGGTCCTTGGCCTGCCGGCGGCTGAAGTCCCAGAGCATCAGGATGGTCGCCAGGACCACGAAGACGCCCGCGACCGCAATCACGGCTCGGGCAATCCGGTAAAGGGATTGGACCTGGGGAGCAGTTGCTTCGGAGGTTGACGCCGTGGTGTCAGTCATGGTCAAACGCCGCTCTTTTCCAGCGTGGGAAGCTCTTGGATCAACGTTTGCTGCTCACTGGGGCAATACTCAAAGCACCGGCCGCAGGAGACACACCATGCCGGGTCCGGGGAATACTCGTCTCGTTTCCGCCGGATGGAAAGGTGCACCAGTTTCATCCCGATGACCAGCCCGACCCAGCCGCCCAGAAGGCCGCCCAGAAATGCAAACCGCTCGCGCAGGGCGATGGCCTCCGTGTACAGTTCTCGCGCCGGCCGGCCGGTGTTGCGAAACGCATCGCTGGCGTCGATGGTCCCCTCGACTTTGCCTGCCTCCTCCAGCTTCATCCGCTCCGCCAGGCGAACCTCGCGGTGCACGAGCGACAGGGGAGTCGCCAGCGTGTATCCCAGGCCCGTACCGACCACGACCAGCACCGGCGCCAAAGCCAGCATCCAGCCCAGGCGTCTTCTTCCGCGTGCTCGCTCCGCCGGAGTCTGGGGAACCGTCGGCGGCCGGATCGCCCCATAGGGACAGGCGTCTTCACAGAGGCGGCACTGGATGCACTCGTCCGGCGGAATGCGGACGTGCCGGCCCGATACGCGCGAGAACAAGCCGAAGATGGCGCCCAGCGGACAGAGATACCGGCAGTACGGCCGGCCGATGAACAGCCCGATCACCAACAGGCAGATGCCGAAGGTAATCATCGCCGCGTTGCCGCTGAGGCGGAAGAAGCCGACATAGGGATCGTACTGGCAGATGATGAAGCCCGCCCCCGTGGCGGCAAACAGCACAGCGGCACCCAGGTAGATGAAAGGAACAAGCCCGAGCGACTGGTCCACCCAGCCGGGAACGCGGACCGGGCGGACCAGCGTCAATTCTTGCACCGCCCCCAGTGGGCAGACCGCCGCGCAGAACGTCCGCCCGAAAAAGAGGGTGACCAGCAGCGGCAGGGCGAAAAAAGCGATCACCGTCAGCGGGACCGTGTAGCTTGGGTCGAAAACCGCCAGCGAGACATTCTGGATCGCTCCGATCGCACAGACACACCCCTGCCGCCAGAAACCAAGCCACACCATCGCAACGGTCGCCAGTCCGACCAACCCTTTCCGCGACCGCCTGCCCAGGGCAAAGTAGCTTGCCAGCACGAGCCCCGCGGCCAGGGCCGCCATGTCGAAATACTCCCAGCCGAGCCATCGGCCGTGCGGCGTGGTCGTCTGCGGGAGTTGATGGTCCGTGAAGTCGGGCGGAGGAAATCGTTCCACGGCCAATGCCGCCGCGGCCGACACCGCGACCACCATCATCGCCAGCAACCCTCGAGCGGTCCGCCTCATGCGCCCGTCCCCTTGTGCTTCAGGAGATACGGGTTGCTCGCCGGTACGCGGACGAACGCCTGGGATGGGCAGGCCACCGCGATGGCGCACTCGTTGCAGTTCAGGCAGCGGTCGTGCCGCACTTGCATGTAGAGCGACCCGTTGCCGAACGCATTGCACCCCTTCACGCACTTGGCGCATCCGATGCAGAGCGCCTCGTCGATTGAGTATTCGTGGTACGGTTCCTCGACGAACTTCCGCACGATTGCACCGGTGGGGCAGAGCTGGTTTTCGGCGCCGGAGTTCAGGTCGTTGGGGTCCGGTTCAAAGTAACCCGTGCACAGCTCGCAATAGCCGCACATCGGGTAACTGTGCACGCACTTGGCGGCCGACTCGTCGAGCACGCAGTAGGTGGCGCAGTTGCCGCAGGCGATGCACTTGTTGGGATCGATCTGCCAGACCGTGTCGTCCGCGCTGCCGCGGCGTCCGGCCAGGAACCCCACGAACCCGCCCAGCCCGATCGCCCCCGCGATCCGGACGCCGTTGCCGACGAACTGCCGGCGGTCGAGCTTGTCGCTGGAGGACGCCATCAGAGATCCTCCCGTACGGCCTGTGCTCGCCGGGCCTGCTCGGCATGTGGCAATCGGCAGCGAGAGAAAACCGAGCAATCGCGGCACGGAAGGCCGCTGCGGCAACGGTCTTCAGACGAAGGGCCTATGCTGCGTTTTGCCAGACCCGCGGACATGCCGGCGAGCCCTGCCGCGGCCGCATACCTCAAGCACGTCCGCACCATTTCGCGGCGGTCGCTTTTCTCCTCCGGCCCGGTCACGATTTCGTCTCCATTTGCGGATTGCGTGCTACGAAAATCCGTACTTTGCGTGCCGCCGGGTCGAGGACCAGGATTCGCCCGCGGCTGTCGGCGGCCACGTCGACGACCTCGAGCTTGTGGTCCTCGCGGGTCTCCTCGGTGATGGTCGCCGTGGGAGCGAGCACGTCCGGGCCCGCAACGACCCCGACGAAGTTCCCGTCGGCGCCGTAAATCTTTACCCGGGGAATCCCTTTCTCGGCCGTTACGTAGCCGCCGCCCGGCATCGCCGCCATGTTCGCAGGATTGCAGCAGCCGCAAAACCCCTCGATTTCCAGCGACGCCTTGCCCCAGACCAGCGGTTCCTCGAAGTGGCCGTCGAACGTATAGGCTTCGATCCGGTGCATTCCCGGGTTGACCACGCGGAGGAGTCCGTCCGCGGTAACGGCCAGGTCGAAGTACGGGCTGGGGATAATGAATCCGCGGATCTTCTGTTCGCGGTTGCGCCGGCCGATCTCCGCGAGCCGCTTGCCGGAAGGGTCGTAGCGATGCACGACGCGATGGCCCGCGTCGGCTGCGAAGATATCGTGCTCGTCGGCCGAATCGGCAACCGCGATCGACGTTAGAACGGCCTTCTCGCCCAATCGCTCCCAGACGGCCTGCCGCGTGCCGTCGGGGCCGTACACTTCCACGTGATCGCGCATCCCGACGTAGATCCGGCCCGGCTCCTTGTTCCCCGCACCGCCGACCGCCAGGCACCGCGGCTCACTCTCCAGGGCGATTTCGGACCGCCTGGTCCCTTCGCGATCGAATACCAGGATCTTCTGGTCGCCGGCCACGTAGATCCGGTCTTCCGGCCCGACCGCCACCGCCCGGCTCGCCGAGAGATCCAAGGGAAGTTCACCGGCCTGCCGGTAGAGAATCAGCGCCGGGTCGATGGTCTTGTGGGTCTTCAGGTCGTAGTCGAACCGCTGCGGCAATCCGCTTCCGGCATCCCCGGAGCGCGGGACTCGCGATACGGCCACCGCCCCGATGGCAACCGCCAGTACGACGGCGATGCCGATCATCCATCCGCTCAGGGAAATCGTCTTGGGTGGAATCACAGGAAGACTCGGTGGGGTTGTGGACAGGTGTCGCCGTGGAAGTCACGGCTTCCCTGGGGCCTTTTCGGAGACATCGAGGCAGGCCAGATGGGTGAACTCGCGGACCAGCAGGCGGTTGCCGGCCAGGGCCATGGGGCCCCAGGCGTCGTGCCCGTCGAACACGCGGTGCTCGGCAAGCTGATGGTATCCGGTCGGTATGGCTTCGGCCAGAGTGAGCACGCCATCGTCGCTCATCACGTAGATCAGTCCGTCGGCGATCAGGTAGGGCCCAAGCCCGAAACGGTGCTCGCGCCCGCTCGTCCAGACCTCCTTGCCCTCCAGGTCAAGGCAAACCAGCTCCTTGTCCTTCTCCCGGATGCCGTACAAGTGGTCGCCCAGCAAGATCGGGGTATGCTGGGTCGATCCGAACTGGTCGGGCTTGAGACGCGAAACCGTCTGGGCGTTGAACCGGCCGCCCTGCTCGCGGACCTGAAGCACGAGAGCCCCCGAGTTATAGCCTCCCGAGAAAAAGATCTTCCCTTCGGGCAGGACCACCGGCGATGGCACCGTGGCGATGCTGATCTTCCAGTCGGTCGTGTCCCAGAGGAGGGAACCGTCGTCGGCCGCCACTCCGGCCACGCCGCCGCTGGCGCAATAGACATACATCCGCCGGCCGGCCAATTCCATCGGCACGATCGAGGCATGGGTCATCTTCCAGCCGCGAGGGTTGGGTGTTTTCCATATCGGCTCGCCCGACGAACAGTCCAGCGCGACCATGAGCGCGTCCGGACCGCCGGGCGCCAGAATCAGTCGGTCTTTCTCGACGAGCGGGCATTGGCCGGCATACCAAGGCGGGACCGTCGTACCGTACCGCTGGATCAGGTCGACGAGCCAAAACGGCTTGCCGGTCGCCGCATCCAGGCAGCTCACGTGGCATTTCGGTCCCAACGCTACGACGTACTTCTCCGTCACCGCGGGCACGGTCCGCGACATTCCGTGGTTCCGCTTGATATCCACCGGGTAGCTGAACCGCCAGATTTCCTTGCCGTCGCTCAGGGAAAGACATCGCAGCGCGTCGGCCGAAGCGCCGCGGTCGTAATCGAGCAAGTAGACGCGCCCCTGTTGAACCGCCGGGCCGGCGTAACCCTCCCCTAGTTCCACCGACCACAAGAGCGGGGGGCCCTCATTCGGCCACTGGCGTGCCAGAGCAGTACCTGGCTCGCCGATGCCATTGAGTTTCTCGCCCCGGAACTGCGGCCATGAACCGGACAGGTCGGCCGGTCGGCCGTCGCCCGTCGTGAGCACACCCTTAAGCGGAACCCCCTTGGACGCAACGGTTTGCGGCGGGCGGTCCATGCCCGGGATCCGCGCGTGCAGGCTCTGACGCGGCCCGACCCCGAGCCAAAGCCCAACGGCCACCAGTCCGACGATCGCCAAGAGACCGGGAATGAGAGTACCGGGAAGATAAATCTTCATCCCTTCCAATGTACCAGGAGCGACGACCGGTGCCAACATTTGGGCAGCCGTGCGACAATTGGGCCCAGTGTGATTTGGTGTACGATTTGGGGTCACGTCTTAAGGAAGCCCGGCGAAATTGAATGCGGTAGTCAAATTGGTCGGAGGCGTGATCACTGCGTGTAATCAGGCTGCCGGCTTCAACGTCATGGGCTGAAGCTGACCGCAACGGATCTATCCGCTGGAGAAATTCGGCGGCCAGACTCTTGGCAAACGTGACCAGATCCGTGGAAACATGCCCCTCTCTTGGCCGACAGTCCAGCGTCACCGCGCCGGGCAGCGGGGTCACGAATTGGCCGTTCAAAGTGTCACGAATGGCTCGGATCAGCCCCTGCCGATTGCGGCCGAAGTTGCCCAGGGACTTCCAGTCCAAGTCCTCGAACGCCCCCAGCAACACCGTTCGGTCCTCCTCGCTCAGACCGCTTCGGCCGGCGGCCTGGCAGAACCGCCGACACTCCTCGATGAGCCAGCCGAGCAGTCCTGTGATATGCATCGCCGAATCGTCGAGCGTGCGGAGGAAATCCCCCGGCGACGCACTGCCGACCGCCAAGATCCCCAGCCGGATCTTCATCAGCAATAAGGGGTGATGTGCCCGGCGGCCGTGCCGGCTGTAGGACGAGGCGAGCAGATTGGCCACGAAGTCGAACAGCCCCTCCGCAAACGCCGCTTCCAACGCCTGCAACCGTTCGCTCGGCTCGGCAACACGCACCGCCTCCAACTTGGCGCGCTCCGCCTCGGTCAATGCCGGCATCCCCAGCCAGCGCCTCGGGGTGACCTCAGTCAGGTCGACTTGTCCGAGAACGAAATCGATCCGCTGCCGGCACTCGGCCTCGACCGCCACCGGTAAGGGCCGTTGCCCCTTCTCGCAAACGCGCCGCCAGAAACTCCGGTTGAGCGGTCTAGTTGGCATCCCGCTTATGATTGCCGTTCACACACTCTATACACGCGCTGAGCGTGATCCGAAGGTGATACACGACTGCGCCGCCCCCCGACGTTACTCGCATTTCGCCGGGTTTCCTCAAGCCCTGACCCCTTATCCACTCCGCAAACACCGCTTCATGCCAGGCCGCGCGCAGCCGGTCCTTATCCAGTTCCGGCAGCTTGAGGAACTCGCCCTGGGCGGTAAACGCGCCACAGGTCAGCAGCCCGTGCACGTGCGGGTGAAAGTGCAACAGCTACAGCGACTTGAATTCCGCGAAGACTTGGTCCAGGGCAGTCATGCGAGCTTCCGGCAATCGCCGCATTCGGAATTTGGTCGTGTCGTCCATCGCCAGCGGTTCGCAGAAATCATCGTGCCTCTGCACGAAGATGTCCTTGCTTTCACGCGTGAGTGCCACCGCGGCATCGGACGGTTGCAGGCGCGGAACGGCCGCGCCGTCCGCAGTCCATCGTGCAGCGATCTCTGCAATACGTCCGGATTCTTCCTGCCGGCCAATGCCCGGCAGGGTCGCCGAAGGTCGTGGTACCGCGGCGATCGGAACCCGGTCGATGCGAGGCGCGACCGATTCCGCTTCGATGCTGCTCCCAGCGGCCAGCCGACTGCCAAACACGATATAGGCCACCTGCTCGGTCACATGGAAACGTTTCGCATCGCGGGTCTGGTCCTCGTCGACCGCCACCGCCAGCCGGTTCGGACCGAGCGGATCAGGCCCGCAAAGCAGTCCCCAACTCCCGTTCAGCCCGTCCATAGCGGTCTGGCTGACGATGGCCGACGTCGGCGCTGCAATCCCGTGCGAGTAACTGTAGGGTGGACTGTCCGCCACTCCCCGGACCGTGTCGCCGCCCACGCCCACCTCGTACGCCAGGCCGCCCAGCGTGCCGCTTCCCGCCTCGAAGACGATGTAGCCGATCGTCTCCGCCGCCGTCGCGGTGCGGAGATCTTCACCCATGTGCCTGCCCACGTAGAGAGCCGATGCCGACGGCGGATCGGCCACGGAGGCCCCCCGCGACCAGAAGGCCGACCATCCGTCATTGGCCGTCATCACCTGCCCGAACACCACGGGGTTGGTGTACGTGTTTCGATACGTCCGCGGCTCACCGCTCCAGGATTCCGCCCGGTCGACGGTCGAGGAACTGAACTTCACCGCCTCCATCGTGATGCCGTGGACGGCCTGGCTGTAGACTCCCGCTTCCACG
>JABWBD010000479.1 GCA_013360685.1 Pirellulales bacterium | reverse complement strand
GACCCCGTCGCGCCGATGGCCCGTGGTGGCGTTCGCACATCGCCCCACCGTCGCACCGATGGCATTCGGGCCGCCCCGGTGGGGCTTCCGCATGATTTGTCGACAGCGTCCCAGGCCGTTGGCCTGGGCTGACATAGGGTCGTCCCTTCGGGACTGTTAGTCGAGCCTGGGGCGCTCGAGTCGAGACGATGCAGCGTTTCCATTGCTCACCGCGTGGCCACTGCCACGTCCTGCAGACTGGCTTGAGATTGTCAACCAACCACAGTCTGAAGGCGAACTGGAAGCACTGCGCCGTTGTGTAAATCGCGGTTGCCCCTTTGGCGATGTGGCATGCGTCGCTGCCACCGCAAAACGGCTAGGACTGGAATCGACGCTTCGGCGTGATTCGCTTGTTCAGGGCTGCGGCCAATGGGGATTCCGGAAACGGCCGTTTTCGGCGATGAGTTCGCCGTCGGCAAAGACTCTCCCGCCCTGGCGGAGATCGCAGACCATGTCCCAATGGAGGCCGGACTCATTCGTGCCGCCCGTTTCGGGATAGGCGGCGCCCAAGGCCGCGTGAAAGGTGCCGCCGATCTTTTCGTCGAAGAGCGTGTTCTTGGTGTACTGCCGGATCGCGTAGTTGGTCCCCAGGGCGATTTCGCCGAGCACCCGCGCGCCGGCGTCCTGGTCGAGCATGGCCATGAGGAATTCCTCGCCGCGCGCGGCCGAGGCGTCGACGACCCGTCCGGCCTTGAACGTCAGTCGGATGCCATCGACCTCGCGGCCCCCGCGGACCGCCGGGAAACTGTAGCAGACGACGCCCTCGGTGGCGTCCTCGATGGGGCCGGTGAAAACCTCGCCGTCGGGGAAGTTCTCGTGGCCGTCGCAGTTGATCCAGCGGCGTCCCTCGACGCCAAGCGCCAGGTCGGTACCTTGGGGCGTGACGAATCGGATCTCTCGGACGCCGTTGAGGTAGTCGGCCACCTGTTGCTGGCGCCGGCTGATCTCCGCCCAAGCGGCGGCCGGATCGTCGAGGTCCAGCAGCCCCGCCTGGAACACGAATCGTTCATAGGCGGCCAACGACATCTGGGCGTCCTGGGCGGCGGCGTGGCAGGGGAACTGGGTGCCGACCCAGCGGATTTCGCCTTGGGCGGCCCGCTGGAGGAAACGGTTCAGGTACTTCTTTCGCGCCTGGCTCAAAATCGCTTGCCGCTTCGGGTCCGTGCCGGACAACGATTTCGTGTTGTCCTGCCCCCAGATGCCGATCGAAGCGTTGATCTTATCGACGAGGTAAAGATCCATCGGATCCTCGAAGCGGAGTTGCTCTTCGCTTGCCTCTTCGAGCTTGATCTCCGCGCACTCGTCGGGAACCATCTGCACGAGCGGATGTCCACCGGCACGAACGACCGCGCGATAGAGGGCAACCACGAGCGGCCTGGCCACCGGCGGCCCCGACAATCGCACCCAATCGCCCGGCTGGATCCGGATGGAATAGCCGACCAACACATCCGCGAGCTTCTTGAGACGAGGATCTTCCATCCGCGTTTCCTCCGTGAGGACAGGGTCGTTTCCCAACGCATGCCCCATTGTAGGCGGCACGACCATGGCGGAGGAAGAGGCGGGGATGAGGGGATGACGGCTACCGCATGGCCGGGGTGCGATCGTCCAGGCCGAGGCGTTTCATCTTCTTGTAGAGCGTGGTCCGGTTGATGCCGAGGGCTTCGGCCGTGGCGTGGCGGTTCCAGTGGTGGGCTTCCAGCACATCGAGAATGATCTGCCGCTCCGGGCTCGACAGCGCCTGCTTGAGCGTGCGGTTGCCGACCGACTCGATGTGGACGGGCCCCGCCGCCAGCACGCTGCCCGGCAGGTCCTCGGTCCCGATCCTGTCGCTCTTGCCCAACAGCACCGCGCGCTCGATCACGTTCTGCAGTTCGCGGACATTGCCCGACCAGCGGTAGGCTTGCAGCGCCGTCATGGCCGCTTCGGTGAACCCGGCAACCCGTTTCCCCGTTTCGTCGCAGACGCGGCCCAGGAAGTGGTTCGCCAGGAGCGGAATGTCCGAGATCCGCTCCCGCAACGAGGGCAGCTCGATGTTGATGACGTTCACGCGGTAATAGAGGTCTTGCCGGAATCGGCCCTGGCTGACCAGTGTGCCGAGGTCTTCGTTGGTGGCGAGGATGACTCGCGTGTCGACGGTAAACGTCTTGGTGCCGCCTACCTGTTCGAAGGCCAGTTCCTGCAGGACCCGGAGCAGCTTGACTTGCATACCGGGGCTGGCGGTGCCGATCTCATCGAGGAAAATCGTCCCCTCGTCGGACTGCTTGAATTTGCCCAGTTTCTCGGATGTCGCTCCCGTGAAAGCCCCGGCGACATGCCCGAACAGCTCGCTTTCCAACAGCGTCTCGGGAAGGGCCCCGCACGCGACTTCCACGAAGGGCTTGTCGCGGCGCGAACTGCGGCGATGGATCGCGCGGGCGATCATCGATTTCCCCGTACCGCTCTCTCCGCTGATGAGCACCGTGGCGCGGGTGTCGGCCACGCTGTCGATCATGTCGTAGATCCGCAGCATGCGGTGGTCGTGGCCGACGATGTTTTCCATTCCGAATCGCAGGTCGAGTTGGGCCTTGAGATTCTTATTCTCCTCGATGACTCGGCGTTGGTTGAGCGCTCGCTGGATGGCCATCTCCAACTCGTCGTCGATCAGTGGTTTGGTGAGGTAGTCGAATGCTCCGGCGCGGATGGCTTCCACGGCGGAATCAACCGACCCGTAGCCGGTGATCAGGATGCCCGAGGTGGCGGGGCAATGCTGGCGGCAATGGCCGAGAATGTCGAAGCCATCGCCGTCTCCCAGACGGATATCCGCCAGGGCGATATCGTAAGTCTTTCTACGAAGAGAGGTTATAGCATCTGCCCGGCTGGAGGCGGTGTCCAGCTCGTACCCCTGATCGCGGAGCCAGTCCGCCATCGAGTGTAGTACCTGTCGGTCGTCGTCCACCAGCAGAATCGAAGCCGCTTTCATGGTAGCAGTCCTGGGATTGCCTACGGCGAGATCTCGCAAAAATAGGAAAAATGCACTGGTCGTCGCAAAATATCTACGTCATGGGAGGCGGAGCGTCAACGTGGAGGTTGGTGGGCGTGTTGGCTTCAGGCGGGGAATTTTGGATTTTGGATTTTGGATTTTGGATTAGAAGGATCGCGCAATCCAAAATCCAAAATCTAGAATTCAAAATCGTATCCCCCTATCCAGTATGGGTTTGCGGACTGTTGTCCCGCGATTCTACCACTCATAGGGACAGAATTTCGCGCTAATACCGCTGTATCGGGGGGTCTGTTTGGTACTTTAGGGGAATTCAAACCATTCCTAATGCGTACTACCATTAAACGAGGTGGCAATTGATTTGGGGGGCCGCCGTATCTGGCAGTTGATCCGCCCAATACGTGGTGCCACGAGAGGATGGGCATGGCTGCAGGCCCAAGGCTTGGATACGCAGCCGCCGAAATGCCCGATGCGGACTGGTTTCAACAAAACGGCTGGGGTTCCTTTTCACTCTGGAGAGTTCCATGAGCGTTCGATTACTGGTTGCCGATGACCACGAGGTCATTCGGACAGGTCTGGCCAGCCTCTTGGCCGGGTCAGACATTGAGATTGTGGCTGAGGCTGCCACCGGAAAAGAAGCGGTGCAGAAAGCCGAAGAAATCAAACCCGATGTCATCTTGCTGGACATTCGTATGCCGGACGGTGACGGTCTGGCGACGTTGGAAAAACTGCGTGCCAAGGTGCCGGAGAGCCGGGTCGTGATGTTGTCGACCTACGACAACCCGACGTACATCGCCCGTGCAGTGGCACTCGGCGCCGCCGATTACGTCCTGAAAGGTTCCACGCGCGAGGCCCTCCTCGAAACGATCACCGCGGCAGCGAACGGCGAGTCTCCTTCCCGGTCGGGCGAACTTCGCCGCATCGCCGGCGCGATGAAGATCCGCCAGGTGATCGACGACGACGAGGTCCCGTTGACCCAGCGCGAGACCCAGGTGCTGCGCCACGTGGCCCTCGGCCTGAGCAACAAGGAGATCGGCCGCTCGTTGGAGATCAGCGTCGAGACGGTCAAGGAGCACGTCCAGAACATCTTGCGGAAGATCGCCGTCAGCGACCGGACTCAGGCCGCGGTCTGGGCCGTCCGCAAGGGCCTCGTCTGAGAAGTATGGGGTGATGGGAAGATGGGGGAATGGAGCACTGGGGCGGTCGTAGAACCGCCCGGTACTCCATCACTCCGACGCCGCATCACCCTTCTTGTTTGACGGCCGGGCGCGGGGATGGGCCCGCTCGTAGACTTCGCGGAGCCCGGCCGTGCTGACGTGGGTGTAGATCTGCGTGGTCACCAGGCTTTTGTGGCCCAACAGTTCCTGCACGCTTCGGATATCCGCTCCGCGATCCAACAGATGCGTGGCGAAGCTGTGCCGCAGCGAATGAGGAGTGGTGCGGGTGTCGAGGCCGGTTTGCCGGAGGTATTTTTCCAGCATCCGAGCCACGCTTCGCGTCGTCAGCCGCCGGCCAAACTTGTTCACGAACACGGGAGCAGCGGCGCCGGATGCCTCGCGGACGTTGAGCCTGCGCACGTGGAGCCATCGCTTCAGGGCGCGCGTGGCATAGGAGCCGACCGGCGAAAGGCGTTCGCGCCGCCCTTTGCCGCGTACGCGAACCACTCCGGCTTGGAAATCGAGATCGCTGTCGTTCAGCCCGACCAGTTCACTCACCCGTAATCCCGCGGAGTACATCGTCTCGAGGATCGCGCGGTCGCGGAGCCCCATGGGAGTATCGCCGGGGGGCGATTGCAGCAGGCGGCCGAGTTCCTCCGTGGAGAGAAAGTGGGGGAGGGTCCGCGACTTGCGGGGATTGCGGAGCGGCTTGGCCGGATTGGTGCTCGCCCAGCCCTCTCGCTGGCCGAAGCGGAAAAAACTTCGCATCGACGCCAATCGGCGCGAGATGGTCGTCTTCGCGTAGCCCGCTTCGTGGAGAGCCGCCACGTAGCCGCGCAGTTCCAGCGCGGAGATGTCGCCGGGTTGAGGGCAAACCCCCTCGCGCGAGTCGGTGAGATACTCGGCCAGGGCGGTCAAGTCCTCGCGATAGCTCTTGACGGTTAGATCCGACGCGTTGCGCTCGACGCGGAGATACTGCAGAAATCGGCCGACGGCGGTCTGCATGGCGATTCGATCTTAGAGCTTAGATCTTAGGTCTTGGGACCGAATGCGATGGAGGCGACGAGTTTCACTGATTCGCGGGCTTGTCATTTCGCCGAATCGCCGGAGGACGTGACCTAAGCTCTAAGCACTAAGATCTAAGAACTAAGAACTAAGACCTTTAGGACAATTCGTCGGTGTCGGTCGGCAAGGGCATGTTGAACCGGCGCGACGACGTCTGCTGCTTCTGGCTCTCCTGGCGGATCTTCTGGCTCA
>JABWBD010000478.1 GCA_013360685.1 Pirellulales bacterium | reverse complement strand
GGCACTTGTCACAGACCAGGCGGGCACGTGGCGATTGCCGTTCGTCCTCATCGGCGCGGTGGGTTTGCTGTGGATCATTCCGTGGGTGTGGTTTGTGTCCGGCGCCAGTCTGAAAGGGCCTTCCCAGCACGCTGCGATTTCCTCGGCCGAGACCCCGCCGATGCCTATGCGGCGCGGACTGCTCGTTCGCCGCGTTCTGGCGCTGGTGGTCATCGTCGTGGCGATCAACCTGACCTGGCACTTTTTCCGCGCCTGGCTTCCCAAGATGCTCGAAGAGTTCCACGGCTACTCCGCCGCCACGGTCCGCTATTTTACGGCCGCCTACTATGTTGCGACGGACCTCGGCTGCATTTCGGCCGGCCTGGCGGTGAAGTGGTTGACGGCCCGCAGGATGAGCGTCCATGCCGCCCGGCTGGCGACGTTTCTTGCCTGCACTCTGCTTACCTCCTTGAGCACCATCGCGTCCGCGCTCGACCGTGGTCCGCTTCTGCTTCTTGTGCTGCTCTTGATCGGTTTCGGCTCGCTCGGCCTGTTCCCGAACTATTACTCCCTCACCCAGGACATCTCGCGGCGGCATCAGGGGAAGGTGACCGGGGCGTTGAGCTTCGTTACGTGGATCGCCACCGCCGAGATGCAGCAGATCGTGGGGCAGTATGTGGACCGCACGCACTCGTACGCCGGGGGCATCTTCTGGGCGGGACTGATGCCCGTCGCGGCATTTGCGGCCCTGGCACTGCTGTGGAAACGCGAAGATCCAGGTGTTTGCGGACGGCCGCCGTGGTAAAATAGAATCGCGTTCGTCGAGACGGTTCCAGTTTCTTGATGAAGGAGAGAGCCATGAATCGGTCAGGTCGCTTCGTGTCGTGGTCGGCCCGGTTGGCGTTGTTGGCGGGCGTGGTCTTGCTCGGCGCCGAGGTTTGCTCCGCCCAGCAGGTGCTCCGGATCGCGAAATTCACCGTCGCGTCGCCGGACAAGCAGCAGGAGGTGTTCGCGGTGACCGACGAGATCACCGCGCTGTATGCCAAATCGGAAGCGTTCCGGTGGCTGAAGTTCTCGTACGATCCCGATTCGGGCGAGAACGTTGCCGTGAGCCTGTGGACGGACCGTTCGGGCATGGAAGCGGCCGCCAAGAGCGACGAATTCAAGGCATCGCTGGAGAAAATGAAGCGGCTCAGCAAGGGAGACTTCTCGGCCAAGGTCTACCAGGTCTACCAGCCGAAGAAACCGGCGCGCGGGCGCTGAAAGCGTCGCGATCCGCCATCCCGATCGAATTCGCAAAGCTCTGCTTCACTGGAGACATGACACCATGCCGTGCCATCGCGGGAGTACTCTGTCTCGAGCGCTGCTGTCGGCGGTGGTCGCTTGCCTGCCGGCTTTCAACGGCATGGCGGCGGAACAGGACCGCTGGGAACCGGCCATCGCTGCGATGGAAGCGCAGGACCGCGAGTCGCCGCCGCCGGAGAATGGTATTTTGTTTGTGGGCAGCTCGAGCATCCGCATGTGGGAAGTAAAACAGTCGTTTCCGGATCTGCCGGTCATCAACCGCGGCTTCGGCGGCTCACAGATTGCCGACTCCGTCCGTTACGCCGACCGCATCGTGCTCCCCTATCGCCCCAGGGTGATCGTTTTTTACGCCGGCGACAACGACATCGCCGCCGGCAAGACGCCCGAGCAAGTGGCCGACGACTTCAAAGCCTTCGTTGGCAAGGTCCGTGATGGTTTGCCCCGGACTCGGATCGTGTTCATCGGCATCAAGCCCAGCATCCGCCGCTGGGCGATGGTGGACAAGATGCGCGAGGCGAACCGGTTGATCCGCGCGTTGGCCGCTGAAGACGAACGGCTGGAGTACGTGGACGTCGACGCACCGATGATCGGCCACGACGGCAAGCCGCGCGCGGAGCTGTTCCGCTCCGACGGCCTGCACCTCAGTGCCGAGGGCTATCGACGTTGGGCGGATCTCGTACGGCCGCACCTGAAGCCCGAGTAACCCCTGACGAGTTTCCGGACCTATTCCGGACCTTGGAACAACATGCACTCATCCGCCAAACTCAGCCAAGGAGAAATTCCCGTGAAACGCCCGCTGACCCTGGTGTTCGTGATCGTTATGACCGCCTTTGCTGCCGGCCGCGCCGCCGCCGATTCGCAGCAGAAGCAGGACAAGAAGCTCAAGGTGCTGGTGACGACCGGCGGCCACGCCTTCGAGGTCGGACCGTTCTACGCCATCTTCGACGCCATGCCCGACGTTGAGTATGCCCGCGCCGAGCTTCCCAGGGACGCCGGTCTGCTCCAACCGGGCCTTGAGGAAAAGTACGACGTGGTTGTGATGTACGACATGTCGCCCCCAATCACGCCCGACCAGCGCAAGGCTTTCGCGGAACTGCTCGCCAAGGGCATCGGCCTGGTGTCTCTGCATCACAACCTGGGGGCCCATCGCGATTGGGAGGACTACCGGAAGATCATCGGCGGCAAGTTCGTCTTTCAGGACTGCGAGATCGACGGAAATGCCTACTCCAAGACACCGTGGTCGCACGACGAGGATCTCGCCATCCAGATCGCCGACAGCGACCACCCGATCACCAAGGGCGTCGGGCCCTTCTCGATCCACGACGAGACCTACGGGAAGTTCTACACCACACCCGGCATTCACGTGCTTCTGAAGACCGACCATCCGAAGAACAACCCGGAGGTCGCCTGGACCACGAAGTACGGCAATAGCCCCGTTTTCTACCTGATGCTCGGCCACGATTCCAAGGCTTACGCGAATCCCAGCTTCCGCGAGATCCTCCACCGCGGAATCCGCTGGGCCGCCGGCCGCTGAAGACAGCACTGTCCGTGTTTTCCGAAGAAGGGAGAGTATTTCCGTATGGCTGGTTCCGTTTCTTCCTCGCGCGCGACGCGTTTCCTCCTGGGTGCGGCCATCGCGGTGTCCGCGTGGTCCATCGTTCTTGCGCCGTCCTGCAGCGGCGAACTTACCGCCGCGGAATTGCCGCCGACGCAGGGCCGCACCAACCTCGCGGCCGGCTGCCCGGTGGTCTACGCCCCCGCCCCGGACTACGACCTTACCCAGAGCGGGCAGTCCGACGCAACCGATCTCACCGACGGCCGGCTCACCAAGCGCGAGGACCGGAACCTCTGGTTCGACGCCGCGGCAGTCGGCTGGTCCTACGGCGGCCGCGTGAACCTTGCCGTGGACCTGGGCAAGGCGGCCCGGATCGACGAGATTGCCATTCGGCTCCTGGGCGGATCGCCGCAGGCGGGCATCAATTTCCCGGTCTGGATCGAAGCGCTCGTCTCCGACGACGGCCGCGCGTTCCGCAAGGTCGCCGAGTGCTCGCGATGGAACAAGGACGACTTCCGGCGGTACGGCGTGCCGGACGACGCGGGCAAGGGCTGGATCCATTGCCTGCGATTCACGGACCTCGGGGCGAGCGGGCGCTGGGTTGGACTGAGGATCTACACGACCGGCCTCAGCGCCGGCGACGAACTCTACGTGTTCGGCTCGGCCGCGGCCGAACCGCATCCAGCCGCTGCGCCGGGCGAACCGAGCGATTTCCGGGTCGACGGCCCGCAGCCCCATTTTCACAAGCCCGGGCTCGTCGTCGCCACGAACCTCGCTGCACCGGTCCCGATCGGTGTCACGCTGCCGGCCGGAACCAAGGATGCGGCGCCGTTGGAGATGGTATTGGACACCCCGGCGGGCTTTGAGTTCCTGGCGGGCAAATTGGGCGAGGTGGACATCAAGAACGTCACTCCGGAGACTCTTGCCGGCGGCGCGAGACGTTACCGGGTGAAAACGTCCGTAAAGGAGAGCACCAAGACCTTTGGACGCCTCTATGTCCAGGCGCCGGGTTGGCGCGACGGGCAGACCGGTTTGCTCCGCTACAGCTTCGCCTCCGGCGACTGGAAAAGCCCCGACATGGAGCTTCCCATCCGGGCCGTCGAAGTCGCGGCAACGCCGAGGTTGAAACGAATCCTTACGGGGCTCGGCTGGTGGAGCGCGGCGGACACCGCCGAGTGGCCCAAGGCGCTGGAAGCGTGGCAGACGCTCGGCCTGAACAGCTTTCCCATGTTCAGCGTGTGGATGCGGGAGGGCGACCCGGTGTGGCAACTGGTCGATGAGGCCCGACGCCGCGGCTTTTTCCTCGTCAACATCGACTCGCCGCTCCACAGGATCGTTGAAGAGGGGAAGCGGCACCCGGAGGTCTTCCATCAGATCGAGTCGGGCGGCGCCGACGGCCAGTTCTGTCCATCGTACCGCGGCGAATTCTATCAAGAAGAGATCCGCCGGTTCGCGGAAGTGATGGGGCGGGCGAAGCCAGACTTCGCCTCGGCTGATATCGAGATCTGGGGATGGCGCGGACCTTTCGAAAGCCCCAAGTGCACCCGGTGCCGGGACGATTTCAAGGCGTCCGGCCTGCCGAGCTGGGAGGAGTGGAAGATCTCCCAAGGGGATGAGATGTGGAAGGATCTCGTGAAAGCCGCTCGCGAAGCCGTGGCCAAGGCGGGCGGACCGAAATGCGACATCGGCGGGTATGACTTCCGGCCGGGCCCGGCGTATCAAAGCGTTTGGTCGGTCGACCACCTCTATCCGGAGTGGATGCAGTCGAGCCAGGTCTCGACCTATTCGTGCCTCTATCCCTACCACCTGCAGTTGATTGGCGACGAGACGCGCAAAGACCGTGCCGGTTTGAAGCGGAGCGACGTTCTGCCTTGGCTCACTCCCGGCGATGCCGGCACATTCCCGGGCGAGGCGCTGGAGTGGGCCCTGCTGGAAGGCTACGCGAATGGGGCCAGGGGCCACTACTTCTGGTCGAGCCGCGTGTGGGATTCCGAAAGCCTCATCGCCTACAACCGTGCGGTGAGTGCGATCGCACCCGTGGAAAACGTGATCGTCGACGGCGACCTGGTCGGCGACGCCGCCGGCGTCGATCCGCCCTTCCGCCTCAGCGGCATGCGTCGGGGAGACGAAATGGTCCTGCTCGCCTCGGACTATTTCGGCCGGTCCGACGGCACTTGCAGACTGCGGATCACGGTGCCCGCGCGGTCGGAGGTGCAGGATCTGCGAACCGGGGAAATCGTGCTGAACGATCTGGCTCCGGGCGAGCAGCGGCTGGTGCTTCCCTTGAAAAACGAAGCCGCGCGACTGCTGCACGTGAAGCCGAAATCACCCTGACGCGCGTCCCGCAAAATAGCCGAAATAAAGGGGTCGGGAGTCTTTGTTGTTAATGGGTCCGACTCAAAGGGCGCGTGAGTTCTCAAATCGGCGTGGGGGGCGACTTCCGCGGCCGACCGCGAGAACGCAACGTGGACTCCAGTCCCAATTCCTTGGCCGTTCGTTCCTGCCACGTGGTGTCGCCGAAGGGAACGCCTCGCACCACCGACCGTCGCAACGCTTCCAACTCCGCTTCCGTCTGCGGCGACTGGACGCGC
>JABWBD010000068.1 GCA_013360685.1 Pirellulales bacterium | reverse complement strand
GGCGCTCTACTGGAAGCGGACCACCGCGGCCGGCGCCATCGCCTCCGTCCTCACGGCGGTGGCGGCCCTGGCGGCGATCGTCTTCGTGTCGACCTGGACCGGCAAAGACGAGACGGAGCTTCTCTACGGCATCATGCCTGTGGCGGTCATGCTGCCTGCCTCGGCGGCGGCGCTGGTGCTCTTTTCGCTGGTCACCAGGCCGCCCGCGCAGCACGTTCTCGAACGATATTTTCCAACGGCGCGGAGCAATCCCATAGTCCCCTCGCCCGAACTGGTTGCACGGGAAGCAGTGGCCTGAGCGTGAGAGTTGCCGCGATGATTCCGAGAAAGACCGCCTGGATTGCCTTGGGATTGGCCGTTTTATTGCCCGACAGGGTCCGCGCCGAGCAATCCTCTCCGCCGCAACCGGTGCCGGCGGTCGATTATATGATCGTTGTTACCGGCGGCGAGTTGCTGATGGGAGTCTATCCCGACAGCCACACGCAGTTTCTCACTCGTACGCTTTTCCCGCTGGGCCTGCATTGCGTCGGTTCAATCAGCGTCGACGACCGGCGCGAGGACATCCAGCAGGCGCTGCGTTTCGCCGTGTCCCGGGCGCGGCTCATCGTTGTCACCGGCGGTCTCGGCCCAACGGAAAACGACGTCACGCGCGAGGCTCTCTCCGAGTTCACGGGAATCGCGCTCAAGGAGCACCCGGACGTACTGCGCGACATGGCCCAGCGGTTCAAGGTCGGACCGGACCAGCTTCGCGCCAACCTGAGGCGGCAATCCCAGGTGCCTGAAGGAGGAAGCTATTTCAAGAACTCCGGCGGTACGGCAATCGGCCTGGTTTTCGAAGATCCTCGCGCGGTGGTCGTTGCCCTGCCGGGGCCGCCTCGCGAATTGCAGCCGATGGTCCGTGAGGGACTTGTTCCCTATCTCAGCCGCCGGTTCGGCACACGCAAGCCCGGCTGCTCCCTGACGCTGCGGTTCGTCGGGCTCGGCCAGTCGCAGATCTCGCAGACCATCGACGACAACCATCTGCTGCCCGCCGAAGTGATTGTGTCGTCGCAGTTTGAAGGTGGCCGCGTTGACTACACGTTCGCGCTGCGCGCCGACACCCCGCAGGACCGCGCCCGCCTGGAGGACATCAAGCGGCAGGTTCTGAAGCATCTGGGCGACAACGTGTATGCCGAAGGGACGACCTCGCTGGAAGAACACGTGGCGGAGCTGCTCGAAAAGCAAAACGCCACCCTCACGCTCGCGGAAGTCGGCAGCGGCGGCGCCCTGGCCGCCGGACTCGGGGGCGCCGAGGGCGCCCGGCGCGTGCTGGCCGGAGCCTACTTCGCGCCGACCGAAGAAAAACTGCGAGGCCTCGTCGGCGCTTCCGAAGAAGCCGGGAATACCGGCGCCTCCGGCGGCCCTCGCCTGCAACTCCTCGCGTCCGCGGTTGCCGCACGGACCGGAAGCCAATGGGCGGTCGCGGTCGGCGAGGTGCAACAGAAAGACGGCGGACTCGCGGTCGAAGCCGTCTTCCGATTTCCCGATGGCCGCATGGAATCCCACCGATTCGGGCTTCGCGGCAGCGACCCGTCGGCACGGTCGCACTTGACCACCCAGCTCCTCGATCAACTCCGGCGGAAACTCCGCTGAGCGATCCGCCCCGCAAATCGGCGCACCGGCGCTGCTACGGCCGCGGCTTCCACTGCCCCGCATTGGCGACGACTCGGATGCGGTCGCCCGCTCCCAGCTTTTCGTACACCTGGCGGGTCCACGCGTACGCAGCCGGCATGGCGCCCACGAACGTGATGGGGCGCGGGTAGATCAAGGCCAGGTTCTCCGGCAGATCGCCAACACGGAGGATGCCCAGAAACTCCGGCGTCTGCGGGTTCTCATGGCTTTCAGGCGGTGTGGCAAGGATGACCTCGCTGATTTGAGGGTCGAGAATGGCGGCATAGATGGCCAACGGCGCCGTGGCGCCCTGGCCGAACACCGCCACCGGCCCGGTCGACGGATCCTGCCGCAAGAGTGCAATGCCCGCCAAGAGATCGTGTACTTGCCGTTCCGGCAGTGTCTGGCCCAGAAGCGGATAGACCCGTCGCAGCGTCCAGAGGTACCCTGGGCCGACGGACGTGGCGCCCGTGTTTCGCACCTCCACCGCCGCGGTCGCAAACTCGCCAGAGATGCCCGGCCGCGAAGAGCCGCCGCCGGCGAACGTGCTGCGGGCATCGGGCTGCACTGCGAACGCCACCGTGGGCACCGGCCAAGCGGCTTCTTGGGGCCGTATCGTCTTGATCCGCAAAGTCAGCGCGTCATCCGTATCGAATACGTATGTACCGAAGCGAGTCCCGCCCCGTTCGCTGCCGTCGGCCCGGCAGTCTCGCAGACGGGGATTCTGGATCTGCGGGATGTGCCGGAACGTGAGTTCCCGCAGCCGCCGGATCGCAGCCTCCTGGTGCGTTTGCCATTGGGCCTCGTTGGCCACCGCCGGCGGTTCGGCCTGCTTCACCAACAAGGTGTCGATGGTCCGCATCCGGTCGTTTTCCGGCAGCTTGCCTCCGAAGACAAGCAGGTTTTCCTCCGGTTCGACGAAGTCGGTGACGTCGTCCTGGACCGGCGTCGGATCGCCTTTGAGATGCGTATTGAACCAGGTGAAGATGGCCTGCCGCAGCTTGGGCGTATAACCGTGCGGCGTAAGGTCTTCGACCAGGTCGAACCTTCCTGGCGAGCCCATCGCCGCGTACTGGTGGCGGATGCGGTGGGCCACGTCGCGGTAACCGTACGGCCGCCAGAGTACGTCCTCGCTACCGGAGGCGATCAATAGCGCCCGCGGGGCGATCAGCGCGCCGAGATCGGGCCAGCACCAGCGATAGTAGTTGATCCAGAACGCGCAATCGCAATGGCCGTCGGTGGCACGGTCCACGACTACGTGCTCGATGCTTCCCGTCTGGCAGACCGGCACTACGACCTTGACCCGTTCATCGGCCGCTCCCAAACACCAGGAGATCACGCCGCCGCCGCTCAGGCCGGTCACTCCCATCCGCTCTCGGTCGACATCGGGGCGGGTTTCCAGGTAGTCTAGTGCCCGCATCGCGTTCCACACCTCGGTGCCGGCCGGCGTGTAGCCCCGGCTCGGCCAATCCCAGCGTTCTTCCCGGTAGGTCCCGTGGTGCAGCCCCTGCGATTCGCCCAATTGGATCGGATCCAGTACGAGCGCCACATACCCGTGCTGCCCGAACCAGCGAGGGTTCGCCTGATAGGGCGGGTTGACTTTGCCCTTGCTATGTCCGCACAGGTAGAGCACCGCCGGCAGGCGCCCGCTGATCTTAGCTGGGCGATAGAGGTTTCCGATCACATACGCCCCGGGAATGCTCTGGAAGTGGAGCTTCTCCACCACGTAGTCCCCTCGCTCCAGAACACCAGTGACCGTGGCTTCCAACGGCGTTCGTTCCGGCAGGGGCGAGAGCCCGAGCATCTCCCGCCAGCGCTCGCGCCGCTGGGCAACGGTCGCCTCCCATTGCGCCGGCGGCAACGGCGCGGCAAGCGACGCGCTGGACACCTGCCGCGACTCCTGGCACACGCTATCGTAGATCGTCTCTCCGGATCCGGCGGAGGCAAACATAAGCACTCCAAAGCACAGTGAGCCAATCGCCAAAAGATCGTGGTTTCGTGCCATGACCGCACCTCCCGGTTCGCCACTGGTTGTTGAGCAAAGCCGCCTGGACCTTTCCCCGGTACGAGGGGAAGTGTACCAGATGCTCCCGGGAGGGAACATAGGGCGGGATGTCCGGCAAGTTGTTTGTGGGTGGACCGCCCTCTCGATCGTCCTCGGCCGTCCGGCCCGTGAGAACCTGGTACGCGTGCACCCTGCCGTCCACTTTTCTCTCGCCAGCGGGCATTCTATGATGCACATGGAGAGCATGACTACCTTGCGATACGAGTACGACGTCGTGGTGATCGGGGCCGGCCACGCCGGAACCGAAGCAGCGCTGGCCGCTGCGCGGATGGGGGCGAAAACCGCCCTGCTGACGACCAATCTGGACACCGTCGCCCAGATGAGCTGCAATCCGGCGATCGGCGGCGTGGCGAAGGGGCAAATCGTCCGAGAGATCGACGCGCTGGGCGGCGCCATGGGGCTGGCCATCGATCGCAGCGGCATCCAGTTCCGCATGCTCAACCGCCGCAAAGGGCCGGCCATGCATGGCCCGCGGGCCCAGGCCGACAAACGCGCCTATCAACAAGAGGTCAAGTGGATCGTCGAGCAGCAGCCCAATCTCGATCTCCGCCAGGAAACCGTCGAAAACCTGATCGTGGAGGAGTCTGAAAGCTGCCCTCGTGTGACGGGCGTCCGCGTCCGCGGCGACATTGAGTACCGCGCAGGCGCCGTGGTGCTGTGCGCCGGCACATTCATGCAGGGCGTGCTCCACTATGGGGAGAAACGCGTCGAAGGCGGTCGGGCCGGCGAGACAGCAACATCGGCGGTAAGCGAGTCGCTGCGGCGGCTTGGTTTTCACCTCGCGCGATTCAAGACCGGTACTCCGGCGAGACTCAACGGTCGGACCCTCGACTACGGAAGACTGGAACTCCAGCCGGGCGACGACGACCCGCGGCCCTTCTCCTTCCTCACGGACCGGATCCGCCAGGAACAGGTGCCCTGCTGGATCACCCATACCAATGCGGCAGTGCACGACCTCGTCCGCGCCAACCTGCACCGGGCCCCGATGTACACCGGCCAGATCGAATCGGTGGGCCCGCGCTACTGTCCCTCGTTCGAAACCAAGGTCGTCCGGTTCGCGGAAAAAGAGCGGCACCAGTTGTTTCTCGAACCCGAGGGACGGCACACCTGCGAGGTGTACGTCAACGGGCTTTCGACGAGCCTGCCGCGGGACGTCCAAGACGCCATGGTGCGGCGGATTCCCGGCTTGGAACACGCCCAGATCATGCGCTACGGATACGCCGTCGAGTACGATTTCGTTCCTCCGGAACAACTTAAGCCGTCGCTGGAAACCAAGCGGGTCGCAGGGCTCTACCTGGCCGGCCAGTTGAACGGCACAACCGGATACGAGGAGGCCGGTGCCCAGGGACTCATCGCCGGGGTGAATGCAGTGCTGTCACTGCGAGGCAAGGAGCCGCTCGTGCTCCGGCGAGACCAGGCGTATATCGGCGTGATGATCGACGATCTGGTGACCCGCGGCGTGGACGAGCCGTATCGAATGTTCACCAGCCGCGCCGAGTATCGCCTGTTGCTCCGGCAAGACAACGCGGACCGCCGCCTGACCCCCCTCGCCCGCCAACTTGGCCTGATCGACGCCGAGCGTTGGGCACGACTGGAAGCCAAGGAAGCACAGATCGCCGAGGCGATGAGAATCTTGGAAACGGCACGCGACGGAAAAATCACATTGGCGAAGCTGCTCTGTCGGCCGGAGACTGCGTGGAGCGAAGTAGCCGGGCACCTTCCGGAACTTGGGAAAGTGGCGCGCGAAGTTGCCGAGCGGGTAACTTACGACGCAAAGTATGCGGGCTATGTCGCTCGGCAGGAGAGCGACGTTGCCCGCCAGCAGCGATGGTCCGACCGCCGCATTCCGTCCGATTTGGACTTTTCCGCGGTGCAGCATCTCCGCGCCGAGGCCCGGGAGAAGTTCAGCCTGGTCCGACCGACGAACTTCGCGCAGGCTGGACGGATTCGCGGCATTACACCCGCTGATCTCGCGGTGCTGATGCTGCATCTTGAGCGTCCGGGACGGGCCGAGAGGATCTGACGCGGGGTCGTGCCGCGGCCGGGAGTTCCAGGTACGACGCTCAGGTCCGGGGGTTCAGGGCGACTGGGGCGGCCAGTCAGGTCGTTGGTTTCGAAACGCAGTCGGCGGTTTTGGGTGACTACGGCGGTCCCGAAAGTCAGGGGATTGACGAGCACGTTCTCGGTCCTGTTTTCGTAAGTCGTTGTGGGACAAGGTTTTGAAATTTATCGACCTGTATTGACATGGCCCGAAAGGTAGTTATAATGCTCGCAATTGGCAAATTCGGTAAGGTCGGCAGAACCGGATAAGCCTAATGTCTGTACGGAGTTTCGGGAGGTACAGAGTTTGCGGACAACGCGAACTCAGGGCTAGTTCCCGGGAGTTCTGACACGGAGGACTAGAAACCCCTGGGTAGTGAGCCGACACTTGCCTTGGGGTTTCGCTGGCCTAGCTCGGCTGCAGCTAGGAAGAGGAACGGTCAAAGACCAATGGCAACGAAGACAGTGTTTACGACCGGCGAAGCCGCCAAGATCTGCAAGGTCAGCCAGCAGACGATCATTCGTTGCTTCGACTCGGGGCAGTTGAAAGGATTCCGAGTGCCGGGGAGTCGGTTCCGTCGGATCCCGCGAGACCAACTCTTCGTGTTCATGCGGGACAACGGAATTCCGACCGACGCTCTGGAGAGCGGCAAACGCAAGATCCTGATTGTGGACGACGACGAGGAATTGGTTGAACTGATCTCGGACGTGCTGGAGCGCGACGGACGATTCGAGGTCCGCACCGTCAACAATGGGTTCGACGCCGGCATGATGGTCAAGGACTACCGACCCGACCTGATCGTGCTCGATGTCATGCTGCCGGATATCAACGGCCGCGAAGTCTGTCAGCGGGTCCGCAGCGACAAGACGATGGATGATGTCCGCATCATCTGCATTTCGGGCATGGTCGAAGAAGACAAGGTCGGCGAACTGAAGTCGGCGGGCGCCGACGACTTCATGCACAAGCCGTTCGAGGTGGAAAAACTCGTCGAGCGGATGTGCCAATTGCTCGATATCGAGGCAGTCCCCAGCATCTGATGGATGTTTGGATACCCGGCAGGAGGTCCTCTGCAGTTCGAGGCTGCGGTGGGTTTCTGACTGCGCCTACCGCGGAGGGGCAGTCTCATGCCGGCCCATCCTTTCCCAGTGTCTGAATTTCCTGGCTGCGGCTCAGCCGCCTTGGATGGCCATGCGTCTGTTGCCTTTTCTGGCCGCGCGAGGCAAGTCGGTTTCTCTGCCGATGGCGGATGCCTCGGCGGAGAGCCTGATGGCGGTTCTCCTCGGCGAGGCTGGTGAGGAGGCCGCCGAAAGGCTCTCGGCCGCCATGAAGAGCGACCCGCCGTTGGTGTTGTGGACCGCCTGCGCAGCCTGGCAACTCCACGGCCTTCGGCCCCTCGCGACCAGAGAGCTTGCCGCGTGGCTTAGCCGGCATGCATCGGCAGCACTGCAATGGTCGATTCATCAGCGGTTCACAGACGAGTCCTTCGGCCCGCTCGCGGCGAAACTTGCGGTGCGTCTGGACGCCGACTTCCAGGCCGGCGAGCTGATAGCACTGCTGTCACGGGACGATTCTGATGTCGAGCGCGAGCGAGCACTTCTTCTCGGTCTGCTCGGCGGCGCGGAGGAATGGCTGCAAATCGCGTCTGAGGACAAATCCTTCTTGCGGGGAGTCCTGCCCGATTGGCTCGCCGAATCCGCCTCGACTCGGCCACGCGCTGTCTGCGACGCAACGGCCATCTTAGAAGGTAGATCGCCTCCACCAAGCGGCCTGGATCTCGAGGAGATCCGCCGCCGGGCCGAGGCGCTGAGGCTCCGCTGGCTTGCTCCTGGCCCGTCCCTCATCAACCTGCTGCCAACGGTCGCCCTAAGAATGGCCAGGTTGGCGAGTCTCGAGCTGGAATTCCACGCGGCTGTCGAAAACGAAAAGCTTGAGGCCATGGCCGAGTTCGCCGCCGGGGCGGGGCACGAGATCAACAATCCACTGGCGATTATCGGGGGCCGGGCCCAACTCCTCTTGGCCGAGGAAACGGATCCTGAACGGCGGCGCGAGCTGGCGGTGGTCAATGCGCAGGTGAAGCGCGCCCATGAAATGATCGCCGACATGCGACTCTTTGCACGCCCCCCACAGCCGGAGCCGAAGCGGTTCGACCTGGCCGCCCTGGCGGACGAATTGGCGGTCGATGTCGCCGCACAGGCCGCCGACCGGAAGATCACCGTCTCACGCAACGGCGACTGCGGACCCCTGGAAATCGAGGCGGATCCGGCGCAACTGGCAGTGGCCCTTCGTGCCCTCTGCAAGAACTCTCTGGAATTGATGGCCTACGACGGTCGGCTGGAAATCGGGATCTCCGCTTTGGACGATCTCCACGTCCAGATCCGCATTTCCGACAACGGTCCCGGCATGACAACGGAGCAGCGCCGCCATGCGTTCGATCCGTTCTACTCCGCCCGGCAGGCGGGCCGCGGCTTGGGTCTTGGCCTGTCGAAATGCTGGCGAATCGTAACGAAGCACGGCGGAAAGATCGACGTCGAAAGCCGGCCCGATCAGGGGACGGCCTTCACAATCACGCTTCCGCGACGGCGGGGCGACTTGCCCGCGTGATCCGCGCAACGGAAGCAAGATGCGCCCAACTCGCAGCAAGATGGCGAACGGGGGTGACGGAGTGGGGGTGTGCAGGCGAAGGACGGCTAACCAGCGGGCGTGCAGTCGATGCCCTCGTCTTCGAGCCATTCGCGGAGTGTTTCCTCCAGCCGTCGGATCGCAGCCTGGTGCTTCTCGGAGAGGGGTTGGCGTCCAGTGCCCGTGCGGATCCCGCGAAGCCGCAGCGCGGCGCGGAAACCCTCGGGAAAATCGGCGGCAAAGAGCATCGCGTCGAAGGCGCGGGCTACCTTGTATTGCAGCATGCGAGCTTCCTCCAGGCAACCGGCCACGGTGGCTTCATAGAGCTTCTGCATGATTTCGGGCACAACCCCCGCCGACGCGTTGGTTCCGCCGTCGCAACCGATCAGCAGCATGGGCATTAGCACCGTGTCCCATCCGCACAAGAAGCTGAAGTCGGGCCGATTCGGGCGAACTGCCGCGATCATTCGAATCATCTGCGCCAAGTCGCCGGATGAATCCTTGATTCCGATGATCCGGTCGCACTCCTCGCTGAGCCGCTGGACCGTGGGCACATCGATCGGCGAGGCAAACATCGGGATGTTGTACAAGGTAACATCCACCGGCGTATTGCGGCCGATTTCACGGAAGTAGGCGTAGACATTGTCCGGGCTGAGCCGGTAGTAAAACGGCGAAACGATGGCCACGGCGCGGACCCCCAACGCATGGTAGTGCTCACAGGCCGCCAAGGTTTCCCGGACATTCGACTCGGCCGCCCCGGCGAGGATCGGCACCCGGCCCGCCGTCTGGTCCGCGATGATCTCGATGATTTTGCGGCGCTCGCCGGGGGTAAACCGGGTGAACTCCCCCGTAGACCCGTTCGGATAAAGCCCGTGCACGCCGTGGTCGATCAGCCAATCCACGTAGCGGCGGAGTTCCGCCTCGTTGACCTCGCCGGCCGCGTCCAGCGGCACGATGTTGGGGACAAAGATGCCTCGGAGTCGCTCGCGATGGGCCATTGCCGCCAGATCCTCCAATGTGCGGGTGCTCGTGGTAGAATGCCCAATGATACTCCACTAGCCCAACTCACGATAGGCTTCCGCAGGACCACCGGCCCTCCCGTCGATGAAGCATCCGCGACTTCTCCCCCTCTTTTTAGCCACATCGTTCTTGGCGGCCTACGTGTCGCTCTACTATGCCGCCGCCTTTTCCGTACTTCCTAGCGGCCCCGGCGGTCCTGTGCGACGGTCGATCTTTTTCGAGGTCTATCTTTTCAGGCCCGACGACCTCGTCCGAGAGTGGCTTGGGTCGCCGCCCGACCCGGCGATCCTGGACCGTGCCGCGGTGGTCGTCGTCGCCGGCGCCATCTTCGCATGGGCCGGCAGCCTCGGTTGGCTGGCGAACCGTTTGATCGGAGCAGACCGCGGGTTGACTCGGTTGGAGCGGTTCGTCTTTGCCGCGGGTGTCGGCCTGAATCTGGTCTCCACCTATGTCCTGGCGATTGGCCTGATCGGGTGGTTGGACCGCGCGATTGCTTTCTTCCTGCCGGCCGTGCTCACGTTTGCCGGGGCAGGTTGGCTATGGTGGCGGAACCACCGCGAGCCAGTGTGGCATGTTGCGGAGCGCCGTGCCTCACCGGTCCGCAAGCAGTGGCTGTGGCTGATTGTCCCCTTTGTTGCGGTGATTTGGCTGGGCGGAATGCTGCCGCCGATCGAGTTCGATGTGCGGGAGTATCACCTCCAAGTTCCCAAGGAGTTCTATCAACAAGGACGCATCACGTTTCTGCCACACAACGTCTACGGCAACATGGCCATGGGGACGGAAATGCTGAGCTTGTTGGCGATGGTCGTGGCCGACGATTGGTGGTTGGGGGCGTTGGCGGGTAAGACCTTGACCGCCTCGTTTGCACCGCTGGCGGCGCTGGCCCTGTTTGCCGCCGGGCGGCGACTGGTTTCAACGACCGCAGGGTTTGTGGCGGCCGCCGCCTTCATCTCGGTTCCCTGGATTGCCCAGGTGTCGATGCTGGGGCTGGTCGAAGGGGCCGTCGCCTGCTATCTCTTCCTCGCTCTCTACGCCTTCCTGCTTTACGCAACCCCGGGCCAGGCAATGCCTGTCGCCGAGAGAGGACCGGCTAGCGACCACCACACGATGCGGGAACACGCGGCACTTGCCGATCGGTCTCGATTGGTCCTAGCAGGCTATCTTGTCGGCGCGGCGGTGGCCGCGAAATACCCGGCCGCGTTGTTCGTTGCCGTTCCGTTCACGGCCGCGACGATCTGGAGCCAAGTCCGCCGCCGGTGGCAGGTCGCTTGGACGAGCATGGCCCTTTTTCTGCTGGCAATGGCGATTGGGTGCGGGCTCTGGTTCGCGAAAAACTGGGCCCTGACCGGCAACCCGACCTATCCGCTGCTGTACGACCTGTTCGGCGGCGAGACCCGCACGGCCGAGAAAGACGCCCAATGGATGCGGGCCCATCAGCCCCACGTCTTCTCGTTGGCGCAACTGGCGGAGGATCTGATGCGAGTGGGCCTTACGAGCCCGTGGCTCAGCCCGGTTCTTCTCCCCTTGGCTGCCCTGGCAGTGCTGAACGGGCGCCACCGTCGGATGGCGATGGTCCTGGCGGCCTATTTCGCCTACGTCATTGCCGTGTGGTGGCTCTTCACGCATCGGATCGACCGCTTCTGGATTCCGGCGATCCCCGTGCTGGCACTGCTGGCAGGCATCGGAGCGGAATGGACTGAATCAAAGCCCTGGCGGGTGGTACTCCTCGCCGCGCTCGTTCTTGGCGCGGTCGGGAACTTCCTCGCCGTCGCATCGCCGGTGATCGCCGACAACCGCTTCTTCGCGCCGCTGGCGCGACTCCGCGAAGACCCCCTCCGCGTGGATCCGTGGACGCGCTATTTCAACAATCATGCGCCGGACGGTTGTATTCTGATGGTGGGAGAGGCGCAGGTCTTCGACTTCCGGCCGCGCGTGGTCTACGACACTTGTTTCGATTCCTCGCAGTTCGAGCGCCTGGTCAAGAACCGGTCTCCGGAAGAAATCCGGAAGTCCTTGCTGTCCATGGGGATAACGCACGTCTACGTACACTGGGGTGAAATCGCCCGCTACCGGGCCACCTACGGGTATACCGAATTCGTCCGGCCGGAGGTATTCGACGGATTGGTCGCCCAGGGAGTGCTGGAACCGCTGCCGGAAATCGGCGGCCACCCCGGCCGCGCGTACCGAGTGTCTGTAGAGCGATCGTCGCTTCCCCCGGCACTGCTCTTGCCGGGAACCCTGCCATGACATAGATTATCGCCTGCTGGCTTCCGTCAGCAGAGCGTGTCAGGGAAGACCGCCTGGACTCAAGACGAGTGCCACTATGCAGTTTCCGTGGAACCCGTCCGTCTGGCCCATGGAAGGGCACGACGGATTCGCGACTCCGCCCGCTTGGGCAGACGATTCTACCCCCAACCCCCTCTCCACCTCGGTGCGCCGCGCCATTCTCCGGACCCGCCGCTGGCTTTTCGACCAACAGCGCGACGATGGCTGCTGGGCGGCCGAACTCGAAGGCGACACGATCCTCGAAAGCGAGACCGTGCTGCTTCTGGCATTTCTGGGCCAGGAAGACTCCCACCTGGCCCATCGGCTGGCTCGCCACATGATCCGACAGCAGCTTCCGGACGGCGGCTGGGCGATGTACCCGGGGGGAAAGATTGAAATCAGCGGGAGCGTCAAGGCTTACTTCGCACTGAAGCTCACCGGCCACGACCCGAGCAGTGAGTATATGCAACGCGCACGGCGCGCCATCCTTGCTCACGGCGGCGCCGACGCGGTGAACAGTTTCACTCGTTTCTACCTCGCCCTCTTGGGACAAATCCCATACAGCCAGTGTCCGGCGGTCCCGCCCGAGATCGTCCTGCTGCCCAAGTGGTTCCCGGTGAATCTCTACGCCGTGAGTTCCTGGTCGCGGACGATCATCGTGCCGTTGTCGATCGTTTCGGCCGTGCAGCCGGTCCGCAGGGTCGATGCCTCTCGCGGAATACGGGAACTGTTCATCGCCGCCCCGGAGAACTGGCCGGCGTTGCGATGTCCGGGCCTTCCGGGGAGAACCGGACTGTTCAGTTGGGACCGCTTCTTTCGCACGGTCGACCGGATGATGAAGTGGTGCCAACAGAAGAACCTGTTGCCTTGCCGTGGCAAGGCGATCCGCGCCGCCGAACGTTGGATGATCGGCCGGTTCGAAGGCAGCGACGGCCTGGGAGCCATCTATCCGCCCATCGTCTGGAGCCTTATTGCCCTGCGCTGCCTGGGTTATGACGACGAGAGCCCGGAAGTCTGCGAGTGCCGCAAGCAACTCGACGACCTGGTGCTGGAAGAAGAAGACGGCGCGGCGGCACGACTCCAGCCATGCAAGTCGCCGGTATGGGACACGGCGATCACGTTGCGCGCCCTGCATGCCGGCGGCGTGCGGCCGGAACATCCCTCCGTGGCCCGGGCGGTGGATTGGCTGCTCGACAAGCAGATCACTCGGCCGGGCGACTGGTCGGAGACGGTCGGCGTGGATCCCGGCGGCTGGTGCTTTGAACACAATAACGACTTCTATCCCGATTCCGACGATACCGCCATGGTCCTCATGGCGCTTGCGGCACAGTTCGAGGATGCTCGCAGAGGACCGGCGGTTCCAGGGGATCTTCGAGTGATTTCGCGCGAGGAGCCTGACGAAGCCGAGCTGCGCGAGGCGATGTTGGGGCGGACGGCCGATGCGATCCGCCGCGGCCTGGCCTGGATGCTGGCCATGCAGAACGACGACGGCGGCTGGGGCGCGTTCGACCGCAACAACAATCGGCAGTTTCTCTGCTATGTCCCATTCGCCGACCACAACGCCATGATCGATCCGAGCACGCCCGACCTGACCGGCCGCGTGCTGGAGGCGCTGGGCACTCTCGGCCGCCGCGTGGGCGATCCGGCTGTGGACCGGGCGGTCGCCTATCTCCGCAGCAGCCAGGAGCCTGATGGAAGCTGGTTCGGCCGTTGGGGCGTCAACTATGTTTACGGCACCTGGCAGGCGCTCACCGGGCTGGCAAGCGTGGGAGTGCCGAGCAACGACCTCGCGGTGGTTGCCGGGGCCCAATGGCTCATCTCGCATCAACAGCCGTCCGGCGGTTGGGGCGAGTCGCCCGATACCTACGAGGATCCTCGCCTCCGCGGCCAAGGCCCCACCACGGCGTCACAGACCGCCTGGGCCATCCTGGGCCTTCTGGCCGCGGGAATGGAAGACCATCCCTCGGTCGCGAGGGCAGTCCAATACCTCGTCGATCGCCAGCAATCCGACGGGACGTGGCACGAGGCGGAGTTTACCGGGACCGGATTCCCGCGTGTCTTCTACTTGCGATACCACTACTATCCGATCTACTTCCCGCTCATCGCGCTGGGGCGGTGGGCGGCAACCGCGGCAGCGCCCCTCGCGGCCACGGCGGCACAGCCTGCTGCCCTAGTCGCTCACGAAGGCCGCTCTTGTGTCGCGGCCGCAGCCGCATTTTAGATTTTGGATTTTGGATTTTAGATTTTGGATTAGAGAGCGTGCAAACGAATTGTAATGGAGAGTGTCTCCAACCCTTCGATGCTGCCTGCAATCCAAAATCCAAAATCTAAAATCCAAAATCCTTGAGGACAACAATGCGATTCCCGTTTTCCCTGACCCGCTCGATGACGAGTTACCTGGTCAGGAAACGCCTCTGCGGCGAATCGAAATTCCCTCTGGTGCTGATGCTCGAACCGTTGCATGCGTGCAACCTCACATGCACTGGATGCGGGCGGATCCGCGAGTACGCCGGCACGATCAAGAGCACGCTCTCGGTTGAGGAGTGTCTCGACTCGATCGACGAGTGCGGCGCCCCGATCGTCAGCATCTGCGGCGGCGAACCTTTGATCTACCGGGGAATCGAGGAACTGGTCGCCAAGACGGTCGAGCGGGGCAAGCACGTTTACCTCTGCACCAACGGGACTTCGCTGGAGAAAAAGCTGCCCGGGTTCCGCCCGGGCTCGCGGCTGTTCATCAATGTCCATCTCGACGGCATGGAGGCAACCCACGACAGGGCCGTCGAGCGCGAAGGCGTGTTCGCCCAGGCCGTTGCCGGGATCAAAGCAGCCAAGGCGGCCGGCTTTCAGGTCTGCACGAATACGACGGTCTACCACCAGACCGATATCCACGAGATCGCCGTCCTCTACGACTACCTCAGCGAGCTTGGCGTCGACGGCTTCATGATTTCCCCGGCGTATGGATACGCGGCCGTGCAGGCGGCCAATCCCGCCGCGGCCCAAATCTTCCTTACCCGCGGCCAGATCCGGGAGAAGTTCGTGCAGGCGGAGCGCCTACTCCGCGGTTATCGGCTCGTGACTTCGCCGATCTACCTGGAGTTTCTCGCCGGCCGGCGCGAACTGACCTGCGCCGCCTGGGCCAATCCGACCCGGAACGTCAAGGGCTGGAAAGGCCCCTGCTACCTGATCACCGACGCCCATTATGCCACCTACCGGGAACTGATCGAGGCGACCGCTTGGGAACGGCTCGGCCCGGGCAATGACCCGCGCTGCGAGCACTGCATGATGCACTGCGGCTTCGAACCCGCCGCCGTGCTTTCCGCCCATCGCGATGTCCGCGACATGATCCGGATGGCGGTCTGGCAGATGACTTAGGCCGAAGGGCTTTCGCCGGTCACGTGTTCACGCCGCGCGGCAGCTTTCGTGTTGATTTCCGCCGCCAGTGTGGCACGGCGCTCCGTGCCCAACTGGCGGTCCGGACTCTTGTGTGTTTCCACCTGCCTCCGCTATGCTGGCGGGCGTTTCCCGGAAACCGGTCACTACCATGAGGAGGTTTGAACCGATGCGCCACCGAATTCCGTGTGCAGCAGCGGCAATGCTCGCGGCCGCGTTTGCATTCCAAGTTGTCCACGCCGAGCAGGATTCGGGGCCGCCGAAAGCCGCACCCGAGTATCAAGCCTCACCGAGGTCCAGCGACGGACGCTGGATGGCGTTGACGGTCCAGAAACTCGAACGCGGCTTCGATCCCCCGCGCCCGCTGCTCATCTGGGCGATCGGTTCGAGCTTCACGAACGGTTTGGGCAATGGCGACTTCCTCGTCGAACGGATCCGCCAGCGGTTTCCCGCCGCGCGCGAGATCGTTTACAAGAAAATCGCAGGCAACTCCACCTCCTACCACTTCTCGCATGGCTGGGCGCGTCACCTGGTGATCCCCGATCAGCCCGACGTGGTGCTCCTTTACAACTTCGGGAAGACGGAAGACCTGGAACGATTGATCGCAGAACTCCGCCGCAATACGACGGCCGATATCATCGTGGGGAGCCTGCACTGGTGCATTCCCCACAAACCGGTCTGGCCCGACCCGGAAGCCGCCAACAGCCACCAAGAGCCGCAGGCATTGCGGGCGCTCTGCGAAAAGTACGGCGTAGAATTCGTCGAGAACCGCCGCGAAATGACCGAGTACATGATCGCGAATACGCTGACGATCGAGGATCTTCTCCGCGACTCGGTCCACGAGAGCCCCTTCGCCGCGCGCATGACGGTGATGAACATCGCTCGCCATTTCCAACGGCCGGACCGGTTCGGCTACGATCCGGCCGGCCGCGAGCGCAGGATCGAAGCAGAAGCGGCGGCGGATCTGGTGGTTTCCGGTCCGTGGGACCGTGCCGAAGGGGGCGCGGCGCGCTCGACGCCCCATCGCGGCAGCGAACTCTCGGTCCCATTTACCGGAAATCGGATCGAACTGATCGGCTGGCGCGGCCCCGGCGGGGGCACCGCCGAGGTTTGGATCGACGGCAAGCCGGCAGACCAGATCGACGCCTTCTGCGCCACATACATCCAGCCGGATCCCAAGAACGCCCCGAACCCGCCCAATCCACCTCGGGACCGCTGCCCGCACGCGGTCTCGCTGGGCAAGAACCTCGTGCCGCAACGGTGGACGCTCACGATGACCAGCGACCAGTGCGACTACGAACTCGTCGGCAGCGCTACCGGGCCGGACGGCAAAGGCAACGCTCTGAAGCCCTTCACCAGTGACTCCGGCCAGATCGTCGTCGAGCCGGGATTCTGGCGCGATGCCAAGAACAACCGCACGGGGGACTGCTTCACGTTCGAGGTGGTCCGGTCGACGGTTGGCCGCGTGGACTTCAAAGCTTCCGCCAAGGAAAAGTTTCGACTGCGGCTTGCCACAGGTCTTGCGAATCAGGCGCACGTGCTCAAGCTCGTGGTACAAGGCGACGGAGCAGTGACCATCGACGCGCTGGACGTCTTCGAACCGCCTTGGAAGTAGCCGCGCAAGCGGTCATGGGCGAAATGGGCTGGACGGCGGCTCTTCGCTGCCGCTTGCGGCGCCCGACGTGTCGTTCGAACCGTCACTCCCTCCCGCGACCCCGCCGAATCCCGACATGGCTGCCGAGCCGCCCCCAACCGCACCCGGTACAACGCCACTGAAATTGTCAGGCCTTCCGGCGACGGACGGACCAGTCGGTCCGGCAGTCCCGGCAGGAGGAGGTCCGCCGGACGCAGCGCCGACAGGCAGCCATCCCATTTCCCGCCCGAGGATGTCCCAGAGAACGCCAAAGTTTTCCGGGTCGAGCATGGCCAGGTCGAGGGCCAGGTCGGGGGACTGCTGCGCGGCGGCCAGGTGGAACTTGCTTCCGGCGCGCGAAGGCCCGAGGCCGCTCATTCCGGCCTGCGCCGGCGGCTCGATCTGGACGGAGAAGGCGGCAAAACCCTCCGGACCGGTCGCGACCATCGAATGCATGCCCGGCTTCAGTCCCTCGAAGACAAACACGCCCAACTCGTCGATGGGACTGGCCGCGACCACGTCGTTCTCTCGAATCATGAAGACCGTGGTGCGGTGGATCCGCAGAGGGCGGCCGCTCTCGCGATGCAGCCGCCGGGCGCGGCCGAGAAGGCGGCCGTCGGGAAGCAGATGAACGGCGTGCTGCCGGATCGTGGAAGCCGGATAGGCGGTCTGCCCCGCTTGTGCTTCCGGTTGAGCAACAGCGGCACGCTGCGAACGACCTCGTTCTTCTTCGTCCGGCACTGCTCCGCGCGCGGTGTCTGTCTCGGACGGTTGGACAAGACTTACCAAGACCGCCGCCTCTCGAGGCACATAGCGAGTGATCAAACGCTTCAGCACCTCGAAGCTTGCCGGTGAAACCGCGAGACTGTCGATATCCAGCCGGGCCCGCTCCAACTGGAAATAGACCGGCCGAATCACCGCGGAGAACTCTCTTGCGTTGCCGACCTTTGCCGATGCCGCGTCGGCAATCTGGACGGTGTCTGCCAAGAAGCCATCCGCCCCGGCGACAATGACGCCGTAAACGCCCGGCTTCACACCTTCGATCGCGAACTGCCCGGTCGGTTCCAGCGCGACCTGGTGGACGACCCGGCCGGACTGGACGAGGTTCACGCTTGCCTTCTGTACGGCAGAGCACTCCTTCCTGGCCGAGGACCAGGCGAAAATCTGCCCTGTGAACCGGCCTTGCTCTTCGAGCCGCACACGATGCGATCGGAGTTGTTGGCCGAGCCGTTCCGCCCCAGGGCCGGCCTGCTGCCAACCTTCCTGATGTGCGACTGTCTCCCTGGACTCTTTCGGTTCGGCGGCGTAAGAGAAACCGGCGGCCAAGACGGAAGCGGCGGCCAGAGCCGCCAACGAGAAGCGGACGATCAGCGGCCACCGATCCGGCCAATCACGGGCCCAGCAACGCACTTTCATGGCAGCACCTTGGAAAGCAACACACACTGTGATCGACGCCCGACGCGTCTAACACCCTACCCCAGAGCGATCCGAAAGTCAATGATCCGTCCCTCCTCCGTCCCCTCCCCCGATCTCGTTCGATGCCTTTGGCAGCCACGCGCGGTCGATCTCTTCCGAAAGCCGACGATAGGTTGGGGAGGACGGATCGAGTTGGGCGGCGATCCGCGCCTCGCAACGGGCCTCTTCCAGTTTGCCCGCTTTGCGGAGTTGAACGGTCAGATCATGGCGCCAGCGGGGCTCGGCGGGGCGAAGCTCCACTGCCCGTGCCAGACAAGTCGCCGAGCCCGTGGAATCATTCTGCATCGAGCGGGCGATTCCGAGAAAATAGAACCTCTCCGCCTCGTCCAGCGCGCCAGCGGCCAGAATCGACTCGATGCGGCGGCCCAGCAGATCGCGCACGGGCAGGAATTCGAGACCTGAGTATCTCTCTTCGGCCACCCGGACCAGCAGCGGCACGGAGTCGGGCAGCAACTTGCCGGCGATTTCCATTGGCCCGGCATGTGATTCCGCCAGGGCGAGGATGGTGGCGAGATGTTCGGGGCTCACCGCCAGGCTGTGACGCCACTTCGACCAAGCCGAGTCGACCCGCCCGGCCCGGAGATCGAGCACTCCCGCGCGGAGCCAGAGGTCGGGATACCAGGGGCCGAGCCGGCAAGCGCGCTGGATGTGCACGGCATCGTTTTCAGGGGCCTCGACCAGCCAGGCCAACTCGGCGATCCTCAGATGCGCTTTCGCGGAGAGCGGACAGCCGTCGCGCGCGGCAAACAGGTGTTCCAAGGCCGGCAGCAGGCACTGCTGGGCCAACGGCTGCCGGCGAAGCGCCGCCAACTGGCTTGTCGAACCGCGGCGCGAAAACCGATGCGCCGCGCTGCGAAGAGCGTCCGGCGCGGTCATTTCCCAAGCCGATTCAAGACTGGTTTCTCGCGGCAAGGAGCTTCGCAGCGCGGCCAGCGACGCCAATCGGTATCGGGCGATCCAAAGGTTCGCTGCGGCCAGGCGCAGCTCGGCATCGTCGGGCCGAAGCGCGATCGCCCGCTCGACGCAAGTCTGTGACCCGCGGACTGCCGCTTCCGCGGCGTCCATTTCTGCCGGACCGACCTTGTCCGGCACGCTCGCCAGCGCCGCCTCGCGCGCTGCAAACCGTTTCGTCTCGAACCCGCCCCAAGCCAGTGCAACCACGAGCGCGGCGAGGCCCAACAGGGGCCGGAGTTGTTGCGCGGTCGCCGTGAACGGCTGGGGCAGGTAGCCAGGGGCGCCGGGCGGAGCGGCCGGCGGTACGGGGCTGCCGCCGCAAATCGCGCCGCAAACCAGCGCGAAGACGAGCATGTTGGCCGGCAGGTAGAGGCCGAAATCGAGGAAGCTGTGGATCGCCTGCGCCAGGAAAGCGAATGTGCCCGCGACCCCGAATGCGAAGGTCGTCGCGGATGGCTGCCGCAGAAGGCGAGCAGCCGCTGCCGCCACCAGCACGGCTGTCGCCAGGAGCAGTCCGAGTCCGGGCACTCCGCCGTCGACCAGGGCCTCAAGGCACTGGTTTTCAGCGTGATGGAAGAAAACGTCGGCGGGTTTTGTTTCGTACGACTTGTAGACGTAGCGGTAGGTGCCCAGTCCGCTGCCGGCGGGCCAGAAGTCGGCGACGGCGCGGACGGTCTCGCGCCAATGGGGGATGCGGTTATGGGAGAGGGCCTCCCAGTCGGCGAGGGTCATCAGCCGCGAGTGCACTTTCTCATCCGGCCCGGCCCAAAGCACCGCACCAATTCCAAGCACAGGAATGGCCGCAAAGGGGAGGATCCAGGCGAGCCGACGCCGAGCCACGCAAACGGCGAGCCCGCTGCCGACGGCGGCGCCGGCCATGGCCACCCATCCGCCGCGCGACAATCCGCAGACAATCCCGGCGACGATACACCCGGCCAAGGCCAGCGCCGCGAGCATCGCGCCCAGCAAGCCGAGGGCTCGCACGGCACGGCGGAAGATTGCCGTGATCCGCGTCTGCTCGTGCTGTGGCGGACTCGCCTTCCGGTCCGCCGTCGCAGATGCTGCTTTCAAGAACGCAAAGACCACCAGTCCGACCGCTCCGGCCAGACCGAGGCAGAGGAACCCGGCGGCATTGTTGCGGCAGACGAACGGCCCGAACGGGGCCCCGCCGTCGCCGAGCGGGATCCGCCCGTAGAGCTTCCCTTCCCAAGTTCGCATCTGAATGATTCCGAACAGCGCCAACGCCGCTCCGTTGACGGCAAGGACTGCGCAGAGCCACATCCGCGCGGCTGCTGTTCGGAAAAGACAGACTCCCGCGAGAAACGTCCCTGTTGCCAGGACGAGCATCGCCAGGTCGTACCGCGTCGAGGCCGGGTAAAGGCTGATCGAGTAGCGGACGCCACTTCCGGCAAGACTCGATCGCTCCGAGGTCAGGCTTTGGCGAGGCGGCTGGCCGGTCAGCGCATCGCGAAGCGCCACCGCACGAGGTGAAACCATTCGGAGTATCCCCGGAGTCAGCGGCAATAATTGGATCCAGCCGAAGACCAGAGCCGCAGCCAGGGGAACCGCCGCGCGAGGCAACCGCCGATCTTCCGGCGATCTGCCTGCCAGCACCGCCAATGAGCAGAGCAGGGCCAGGCCGGCGCCGACGAAGAGCCAGACCTGCACCGATGCGTGCACTCCGCCGAACAGCCAGGGGACCACAATCACGGCGGCAAGAAGCGTGAGCCGCCCGAGCATTGCAGCACCCGTCTGGAGCACGTTAAGTGGAGATGTCATGCTGTCTGTCCGACACTGGGGTCCATTTCGGCGAGCGGCAAGAATCGCCTTAGAGGCACTAACTCCCCTCTCCCGTTCCGGGAGAGGGGCAGGGTGTGAGGGCAGTCGGCGTTCTGTTAGGGCGTCGTATCAATGCCAAAACGCAGGACGGTTTGGCAAACCGTCCAGGACGGAATGCCACTGCGTCCTGCGGGTATCGTCTCTTCGGCCGGTCGCCTTGCGTGCTGCAAGAGACCGTGCCTCGCATTCGGGCAAACGTCACGGCACTCAAAGGCCGCATTATCAGGTTAATCTCCCTGTTACGATCCGTCGAGTGTCCGGCAGTCGTCGTCTTTCGCGCGCGGTTTCGCCGGTTACTGACCGGATTTGCAAGTTTCTCCCTCATTTCTGCCTGGCCGCGCGCCTAACCGGAAATCGCGACCTATACTTGGATCGAACGCGGGGGGGCACATTCCCTGCCTGCCGCGTTTCTCCTCTCAGTTCTCGTCTTTTCTTGTCTCTTCTCGGGAAATCTGCGATGACACGGATCAGCGTGTCGTTGTCCGGCATAGAACGGACACTGGTCAATCGGCTTGCCGAAGCCGATGCCGCCGTGAAACTCCACAGTCTGCGTTTGACCACGGGCAAGAAGGTCCGGACGCCGCGCGACGCACCTTCCACGTTCCTCGCCTTGAGCGGCTTGCAGTCGTGGCTGGGCAACGTGAAATCGGCCGTGGCGAACGTGGCCGCGGCGAGCAGCATGATTACGAAGACCCAGACCGCGGTCGCCCAGATCCGGACGCAACTCGGGGCCATCCGCACGGAACTCGTGAAAGACGAGGCTCGTTCGTTGACGCCGGCGGAGCGTTCCGCAGCGCAAGGCGGCATCGACGAGGCGATCGTCCAGATCAACGCACTGGCCGGCGCCGAGATCGACGGGCGGCTGCTGCTGGACGGTTCCGCCGATTACTCGGTTTCGGGCCGCGATCCTGCGCAGGTCTCTTCGCTGCGGGTCTACTCGACCGGCAGAGCCACGGCCGCGGGCTGGCAGCCGGAGATCTCCGGCTCCGTGCTGGAGGCCGCCACGCAAGCACAACTGGTCTACACCGGTTCGGGCGGCAAGACCACCGCCGCAGCCACCTTCACGCTCACCGGCAAACTGGGCTCTGCCGCCATCAACGTGGCGTTGAACGAAGACCTCGACGATGTTGCCACGCGGATCAACGACGTCAGCCATAAGACGGGCGTGGTTGCTTCGGTCGACGGCGACGAGTTGACCTTGACCAGCGTCTATTACGGCGCCGCCGCGGAGGTAGCCGTCTCGGTCAGCGACGGGGCGTTCGCGGTAACGGGCGGGAACGGCGACGGAACAGCCAACGGCGACGACGCGGTCGCGCGGATTAACGGCATTCTCTACACGGCCGGCGGTAATGGAAACCGTCTTGCCATCAACCAGAACGGTTTCCATTTCGACATCGAGTTCGCGGCCGGGTTCACCGGCGATCTTGAAACCATGACGGTCGACGGCGGCGGATTGACCTTTGCCCTGTTGCCCAGCCTTTACCAGCGCTCGGGTCTGGCCGTGCCCGGCCTGCATGCCGCAAGCCTCGGCGGGGTGAGCGGAAAGCTGGGGCAGATTTTCTCCGGCGGGACCTATTCCGGTCTCGACGCCAACACGTCGCGCGCCATCCGCATCGTCGACGAAGCGATCGGCCAATTGGATATGATCGGAGGCCGCATCGACGGTTACTTCAATGCATCGATTACTTCGAGCAGCAACCTGCTTTCGGAATTTCAGGAAGACCTCGAAGACTCGATCGTGGAAACCGACGGTTACAACGAAGATGAGGAGTACCTTCTGCTGGAAAAAAGCCAGTCGCTGGCGGACAACGCCCGGACAAGCCTTTCCGTCTTGTATGAGCAGCGGATGAAGATGGTCGAACTTATCGAGCATCTGGCCGGGCTTGGCTCCTGATTGGAAAGTGGTGATTTGTTTTCCGGATTCTTGCCTGTCCTCACCAGCCGAGAAGAGGAATTTTGGATTTTGGATTTTGGATTGAGGAAGTGCTGGGAAAGGGGACTCGTGGGCCACGCAACGCATCGCGCGGGTGTTGCATGCGAGGATCGCCGATGGAAGTTGCTTTGGCAAAAGGACTTTGGCCAAGACGAGCCTCGTAGGCATTGCGAGGGGTGTGTTGCATGCGTTGCGGTTCGCAGAGTGTGGTGATTCTGGCTCGAAGTTGGGGCCAGGAAAATGCAAGAGAAAGAAACAAGTTCGGGAGGAACGCGGCGTATCGGATGCTGCCGGGCGGGCGCGGACTGTTGCGCTGCGGAGGTCCGGCGCGCGTCGGGCGCGGACGGCGCATGCGGGATATAGCCGTCGCCGCACGGCATGATCGGTGGAGTGGCGAAACGAGGATTTGGCATCTGGTGCCATTGGATCCTGCGGAATGATGGAACAGGGCGTTTGCCGGCCCCGTGGGTCCGGCTGTCGGCGGGACTCGTTACCTTGGGGCGCGGGCCGGCTCTGGCGACATAGCATTCTGCACGTTTGTATAGCATATGGAGTGGCCCAATTTCAACAAAATTCTTTGCGGATTTCTTGGGGGGAGGGGGGAAGCGGGTGATTCTTCCTATCCGGGTGTCTCAATCGCAGCGCGGAGAAGCAGGGAGCGCACACGGATGGAGACACACGGATGGTGATCGATGCGCGCGGAAGGCAAGGCGAGAAGGGCCGAGATCAGGGCGGACGGCGCAAGGTAAAGCGGGGGAACCATGCAAGAGAGGGAAGAGATTGGCGCGGCCCTCGGCCGCAATCAAAGGAAAGAGGATTAAGATCAAGATTGGGAGCAAGAGTTCGCGCACTGCTCAGAAGTCGTGGTCCTTTGCAGTGCAAAGGGTGTAGCCAAGATTCCTCCATCTGGTCCGTAAGAAACTTGCCGCACCCAGAAACGCCGTAATCGACACGAGTTCTGCACGAAGAAAATCGCTTGAGGATCCGTTGGAGACGAACCTCAAACCGGTACTGCGAAACGGCGACTATTCCGCCTTCGACATCGAACGTGCCTTCGCGGCGGTCGAGGAGATTGCCTGTATGGTTCAAAGTAACTGCTGCGATATCGACTGACCAACACGTTTTTTGTTGTCGGCCGCCGCGAAGGCGGAGCGCTCGTTGTGGGCCTGCTCAGCGGACGTGCTTGTCTGATGGTCGGCCCGTTCGCACGGAGGCGACTCGGCAATGAAGCGGTGGCAGGCATCGCACAGCCGGCTGCGCTGCGGTTCGGGGACTTACGGGAAGGCCAAGGCTTGCCGGGGTTTGATTGGGTGGCTCAAGATGGTGCATTGCCACGATTGTATGCGAGGCAAAAGGAGATGCCGGCCGCGCTGGGCTGAAGGGGTTTGGGCGATTGCCGGGGGCGACCTTGCCGGCTCCCTTCCGGGGTAATAGACTGGATCCATGAAATCGATTTGCGTGTTCCTGGGTTCAAGTCCTGGCCGTCTGCCTGAATACCGCCAGGCTGCGGTGCATCTCGGGGAAGAACTCGCCGGGCGGGGGTTGCGGCTGATCTACGGCGGAGGAAGCATCGGATTGATGACGGTGATTGCCGACCGGGTGCTCGCCGAAGGAGGTGAAGTGATCGGCGTGATCCCGCAGGCCCTCGTGGACAAGGAGGTGGCCCACCTCGGCCTGACCGACCTGCGGATTGTCGGCTCGATGCACGAGCGCAAGGCCCTGATGGCCGACCTGGCCGACGGCTTCATCGCCCTGCCCGGCGGCATGGGAACACTGGAGGAACTGTGCGAAATCCTCACCTGGGCGCAACTGGGACTGCACCGGAAACCATGCGGCTTGCTCGACATCGCCGGCTACTACGACGGGCTGAAGCGGTTCTTCGATCACATGGTCGAGGAGCGGTTTCTGAGAGAAGAACACCGGCGGCTGCTTCTCATCGCGCAAGATGCCGGCGAACTCTTGGACCAGTTTGAGCAGTTTCAGCCGGTCCAGTTGCCCAAGTGGATGGACGGTCCCGTTCCGCCGGCAATACGGTGACGGCGGGATGGCAACGGCGATTGAAGTCATTGTCCCTAAGATCTGCGCGCCATGCGCATCTGCTGGAGAGGCCCTAACAGAACTCCGACTGCCCTCACCCCCAGGGCGATTGCGCCATAATGGGTAATCTGCTACGATTGGGCAATGGCAATTCGCGCCGCCTGCTGAAGAGGAGCAGGGAGCGGTGGAATCGAT
>JABWBD010000067.1 GCA_013360685.1 Pirellulales bacterium | reverse complement strand
CCCCGGCCGCGGCGACCGCCCCGTCGGTCGAAGCGGCGGCGCCGTCCGCTGCGGCTCCCGTTGCGCCCCAGAAACCTGCCATGTCTGCCGCCGCCAGTGCGGCTTCGGTGGCGACCCGCACCCCTGAGCAACTCGCCCGCCAGGTGCTCGAGGCATTTGAGGGGCCGATCAAGCCGGTCCGCGTGGGGCTTATGTACCGGCTTGCCGCGCTCCTGGTTGCCGTGGTCATGGTCCTGCTGCCGGTCGCCTACGCCGGCCTGATCGCGCTGGTCGGCTGGCTGGTCTACCTGCACGCAGTGCACGACGTGGCGATTGTCGGGGCCGTCCGGGGACGGGGCGCGATTTTCGCTTTGATCGTGTATCTTGGCCCGATCGTCGCGGGCGGTATCCTGCTGGTTTTCATGCTCAAGCCGTTCTTCGCCAAGCCTGCCCGCCGCGGCCGCACGCGGTCGCTGACCGCGACCAGCGACCCGCTCCTCTTCGCCTTTGTCGAACGGGTCTGCCAGTCGGTCGGTGCTCGGCGGCCCAAGCGGATCGACGTCAACTGCGAGGTTAATGCTTCGGCCGGCTTCCGCCGCGGGATGCTCAGCATGCTCGGCAACGACCTGGTGCTGACCATCGGAGTGCCGCTGGCGGCAGGATTGAATCTGAACCAGTTCGCCGGCGTGCTCGCCCACGAATTCGGCCATTTCACGCAAGGCGCGGGCATGCGGCTGACCTACATCGTCCGGTCCATCAGTTGGTGGCTCACGCGAGTCGTCTACCAGCGCGACGTCTGGGACGAGTGGCTGGTCCGATGGTGCAAGGAGACCGACATCCGCATTGGCATCGTCTTCTACCTGGCGAGGCTTTTCGTCTGGCTGACGCGCAAGATCCTTTGGGGCCTCATGCTCATCGGCCACGCGGTGGCCGGCTTTCTCCTGCGGCAAATGGAATTCGCCGCCGACCGCCACGAGATCCGGCTGGTGGGGAGCGACGTGTTTGAATCGACCGCGCGGCGGCTTGCGGTGCTCAACGTCGCCTACAGCGGCGCCCAGTCCGACCTTTCGGATTTCTATCGCGAAGGCCGCCTGGGCGACAATCTCCCCAAGCTGCTCGTCGCCAATATCGGACAGATCCCCGCCAAGATCCTGACCAGGATCAACGAGGCGATCGACGACGGGAAGACGGGCCTGCTCGACACCCATCCCTCGGACAAGGACCGGATCGCCGCCGCCCGGCGAGAAAATGCCGCGGGCGTATTCCATTTCGACGCCCCCGCCACCACTCTCTTCGACCGTTTCGACGCCCTCTCGGAGAATGTCACGACGGACCTCTACCACGGGCTCTTCGGAAAGCGGTTCGATCCGGCGATCGTCCGGCCCGTGGAGCAACTGCTCCAGCGGCAGGGACAGGATCTGGAGGCGTCCAAGGCGGCCACCCGCTACTACCAGGGAATGCTTAGCCTGGTCCGGCCGGTGTGGGTTCCGCGGACGGTGGACCGGGCGCCGGCCGATCCCCGCGAGGCGGCCGAGCGGCTCAAACGTTCGCGCCAGGAGATGCTCGATGCCAAGGACCAGTACGCGGAGTTTTTTGCCCAGTACGACGAGGCCGACACGCAGAAGCTCGAGGCGGACCAGGCGGTGGCGATGTTTCGGGCGAAGTCCGAAGTGAAGCCCGACGATTTCTCGGTACCGATGACCACGCGCGAGCGGGCCCGCGCCGTCCGCGAACGGGCCGAGACGCGGCAGGCCGCCGCCGGCGCCAAGATGCAGGCATTCGAGACCGCGCTGGGCGAGCGGCTTATCGCCGCCATGGAACTGCTCTACGTGCCGAAGGTGGCCGCCAGGATCGAGAACGCGCCGGCGATCCAGAGCGAGGTCGCCGCCGTGCTGCCGGTCTTGGCCGCCGTGGGCCGATGCTGCGACGCGATTCTCCAGCTTCGCAACGACCACGCCGCCCTGGCGATCCTGGTCGGCAAGCTCCAGGAGCGTCCCAAGGACGTCTTCCTGGCCGACGCAGTCCAGGCCCAGGCGGTCGAAATCCAAAAGCAGATCGAAAGGCTGATCGACGGCCTGAACACCGTCTATTATCCGTTCGACCATGAAAAGAAGCGGGTTACGCTCCGCGAGTACGCGCTGGCGGGCATGCCGGAGGAACCGACGCTCGCGGGGATCTACCACGTCGCCGTCGCGCTGGTCAAGACGCTCCACGAGCTCTACTACCGCATGGCGAGCCGCCTGGCGATGACCGCCGAACGCGTGGAATCCCTGCTTGGCTTGCCTCCGTTGCCGGAGCCGCCGCAGAAAGAGGCGGAGGGCCAGAAGTGACGGCAAATTCTCCCGTTTGCTGGCCGAGTCGAGGTTATGCCAAGAACTGAGGCCGGTCGCAGTCCAAGCGTACACGAGGCGGTGGCGCCGACGCAGTTCGCGCTGTCATCCATGTTCGCGGGATTTCTTCTGCTTGCCCTCTCGTTCTCCGTTTTCGGGGTGTTCGGTGTTGCCGTCGGGCCGGCGCTTCTGGGCATCGTCGTGTACGTCCGCAGCGCCAAGTCGCCGGGGCAGGCTCTCGGGCGGCTCGCCTTGGCGTCGCTCGGCCTACTCCTTCTGAGCTGCCTGATCGTTCCGGCTGTCGCCGCTGTGGCGGTGCGGGCGGAAGTCCGGCGCAGCCTGTGTGGGTTGTATCTCCATCAGATCCACGGTGCGTTGTGCAACTACAGGGACTCCTACGTCAGGCTTCCACCCGTCGAGCAACGCGATTCCAGCGGAAAACCGATGCACAGTTGGCGAGTTCTGGTTCTTCCTTTTGTTGACGAAGAGAACCTATACCGCCAGTACGACTTCAGCGAACCGTGGGACGGTCCCAAGAACCGCAACCTGGCGGGCAGCCCAGGCACTGCCCCATCGGCGCCGTTTCTGTACCAGTGTCCGTCAGCCGGGGCAGCGTTTCCACCAAGTACGACGAGCTATCTGGCCGTCGTGGGTCCCGATGGAGATTGGCTTGACCAGGACGTACCTGGGCCCCGCGAGAATCCTGTCCGGGTCATCGAGGTGTACAATTCGGATACGACCTGGATGGAGCGGCGAGACATCTCACTGGAAGAACTCTGTAGACCGTCTTCCGGCTCGAAGAGTGTCAGCATTTCGAGCAATCATCAAGAACCAAGCGGATTCTTCCACGACGCGCAACCGATGGGAGCCCAGGCCGTCTTCGCGGACGGCAGCGTGCGACTGATCCCGTCGGGTGTTTCCGCGGACGTGCTTCGCGCCGCCTTGGCTGGCGATCGTAAGAAGCAGACGGAGCTTGTTCCGAACGACACAAGGAAGGTCAACTGGCCGAACTGCGCATCGCTGGCGAGCCTCGTGACCGTTTTTCTCCTGACGTTGGTCTGGCCTCGTCGCAAGGCTTCGCGGACGACCACCGAGGAACGATCGAAAGGGAGCGTGTGCTTGTGATTGAACGGGTTTTCCATCCCAGACGGTTTCTCCACAATCACAAGCAGTGAGGAACTCCCGCCTGAGCTGGCCATTCTTCCCGTGCGTTTCGCCGATCGACGTCTCTACATAGCCTCGCGCGATTCTGGGAGGCCGCGAGACTGGCTGTAGGGAACGCCCTCCGTGGCGGTCCGCGAACTGAGGCGGACACCGAACACCGATTCACGGACCGCCACGGAGGGCGTTCCCTACAGATCGTTCCAGAATCGTGCAACTTCACTTCGTTGAAACTTCCGATGGATCCATCAGACAGCACTGCTTGGAGTTGTGGACGGCCCGATCTTGATGGATCGCGCGTTCAATTCCAAGCAGGGATGGCACACGGAATTCTCGCCTCGGTTCCTTCTTGCTGGATCTCAGCGATAGGAGTTCCGTCTACTCGACCATCCATCACCACTCCCCGTCATCCTCGTCCAATCCATATTCCGGGGGCGCTTCGCCGTGTGACTCGATCAGCGTGGCGCCTTGGATCTCGGGATCCGGCGGTTTGATCTTCTCCAGCTTCACGCCAAACATCCAGTTGGTGCCGAAATCGTAATGGAATTCCATTTCCTGGCCTTCTTCGAGCGGGAGATTGCCGACTGCAAACTCGTCGGTGAACATCTCCCCGTCGACCTCAGGACGTAGGACTCTGGCGATCGTGCCGTCCTGCTCCCGGAAGATGAACTCGTACAAATGGTCGCCGTCAAAGTCATAAGCGTGGAGAATCGCCCAGGCCAGGTCCTCCAAAGTGCAGCCGGCCGGGACGGCGATCCGCCGCCACACCCTCCCGAGCGAGACCTTGAAGTAAAACACGCCGTCGCGGAATTCCCGCTCCGGAAAGCGGAGATTGTTGCGCCACTCGGGGAAGTACTCTGCCAGCAAAGGCTGCCAGCGGCCAAACCGGAACTCGTCTTCCATCGCATCGAAGAGGTTCTCGCGATAATCGGCTATGAGCAGATCAAACAGGGCCAGGCCGAATGCCGTGCGGCGTACCGCGAGGATCGGCCATGGCTCCCCTTTCAGAGATTCGCCCGTCTCAATCTCGACCATGCCGAACAGTTCCAAGAGTGCGAGCATGCACGCCTGGAGCGTGCCGTAGACAAACGTCCCACCCCTGGTGCCGACACGCCGGAGATCGATGCCCTCTGCAGGGATCGCCTGCCAGATCATCATCGCATTGTAGGCCATTCCGCCCGACCAGAAACTTCCCCATCGCCCGCACTCCCTCCGGACCGATGAAGTCCAGCAGCGTCTCGAAATCGCGGAGGATGGTACCGGGGCCGTCCGGGCCGATCGTCTGTTGCCGGAGCACGTCGGCTTGTCGACCGCGAGGTTTTTTCGTCGAAGGCATGATTGACTCTCCTCTCGATCGCATCGGCTTGTGCATACGCCGATTGTAGATCAAGAAATCCTATCACCTGAGATTGAAATCGGGAAGCCCCTACGGCTCTCGAGTGCTCCCTGACGGCACGGCCGAGACATTCACCGCCCCAGGACGCCGACTCGTTGATTTGTGTCAGACGCGAACTTCCGCAGGTCTATTGACGCCCTCGTCGGATTCAGTGAGCATACGTGGTACAATGATATGATCGAGCTGACGGCGAAAAAGCTAACCCCACGAGCGCATTCGACAGGAGCAGCACCATGAAACCTCGTCGCGGCAACCGCCGGGACTTTCTTCGGACCATCGGCGCCGGAGCCGTCGCGGCGGCGGGCGTCGGCAATGTGCCGTTTTCCCGGGCCGGCGAATCGAAAGAGCTGCCAGACGCCATCGAGATCTCAAAGCATCTGCTTGTCTTCCCCGGCCCAATCAACGTCGGCATCCTCCGCGACGGCGACAGGGCCCTCCTCGTCGATTGCGGCGACGGCCGCGTGGCCGGCGGACTCGGGCCGCTGGGGATTCGCACCGTGGAGCGGATCGTGTTCACGCACCACCACCGCGACCAGTGCTGCGGGGCAGGGGGGCTGGCCGCGGCAGGGGCCAAACTCGTGGTCCCCGAAGCGGAACGCGCCTACTTCGACGGCGTGGCCGCCTACTGGAACGATCCCAAGACCCGCTGGCACATCTACAACTTCCACCCGCACCACCTGATGCTCGCCGAGCCGGTGCCGGTCGGCGGCGCCGTGAAGGACAACGACGAGTTTGCCTGGGGCCCGGCCCGGATCCGCGTGCTGGCCACGCCCGGCCACACCGACGGCTCCGTCAGCTACCTCGTGGAAGTCGACGGCCGGCGGGTCGTCTTCTCGGGCGATCTCGTCTACGGCGAGGGACAGATCTGGGAACTCTCCAGCATGCAGAAAGGGCTCCGCTGGGAAGGCGGCGGAACGAGCGACTACCACGGGTTCCTCGGCTCGCGCGGCGAGCTGGCGGCAAGCCTCGCGCGGATCATCCGCGACTTGCAGCCCCATGCGCTCGTGCCGTCGCACGGTCGAATCCTGAAGGAACCCCTCAAGGCCATCGATGCGCTCAGTGCCCGCCTCGCCGAGTGCCACGACAAGTACACCGCCATCTCCGCCCTGCGCCACTATTTCCCCAAGGCCTTTGCGGAGTACGAAGGCCGCAAGGGCCACATGCCGATCCGGCCCGGCAAGTCGCCGCCCGGCTGCCTCCGCCATTTCGGGACCACCTGGATGCTGGTTTCAAGATCCAAAGCGGCCTTGGTGATGGACTGCGGCCAGCCGAAGATCGTGCGGACGGTCCGGGAGATGCTGGACAAAGGCGAGATCCGCTCGGTCGACGGCCTGTGGATCACGCACTACCACGATGACCACGTCGACGCAGTCCCGGAGTTCCAGGCCGCCTTCGACTGCCCGTGCATCACCGACCGCCACGTCGCGGAAGTGATCACGGATCCGGTCGCATGGCGGCTCCCCTGCATTTCCCCGAGCAAAGCCCGGGTGGACCGGCCGACCGAAGACGGCGAATCGTGGCAGTGGCACGAGTTCCGGCTGACGGCGTACCACCTGCCCGGCCAGACGCTCTATCACTCGGCCCTCTTTGCGGAAGCCGGCGACCTGCGGATGCTCTTCGTGGGCGATTCGTTCACGATGGGCGGGATCGACGACTACTGCGCGCAGAACCGCAATTGGCTCGGCGACAACGCCGGCTTCGCCAATTGCGTCCGTCTGATCGAGAAACTCCAGCCCACGCACATCTTCAACTGCCACGTCAACGACGCCTTCGACTTCACGCCCGAGCAGTGCCGCGCCATGCGCGAGAACCTGGCCGAGCGCGAGCGGCTCTTCGGCCGGTTGTTTCCCTGGGACCACGCCAACTACGGCATGGACGAATCCTGGGTCCGCTGCTACCCGTACGAACAGAAGTCGGCCGCGGGCGAGGAAGCCGCCTTCGACGTGGTCGTCACGAACCACTCGCGCGCGGCGAACCGGGCGAGCTGCCGCCCTGCATTGCCGAAATCATGGCGATCGGAGGGGGCCGCCTGGACCGCGGCCGATGTCCCGCCCAAAGAGAACGGCCGGCTGCGGATCGCCTTCCGGATCCCCGGCGGCATCGCGTCCGGCCGCTACGTGATTCCCGTCGATCTGCGGTACGGCCCCTGGGACCTGCCGCAGTTCACCGAGGCGGTCGTCGTGGTATGACTGGTCAGTCGAACTTCCCCAGCGAGCGGACGTAGGCCATTGAGTCGGCAATGTCCTTCTTGATCTGGGAGCGGTCGCGGTTGATCCCCTCGACGCCCTCGATCTCGATGGTGATCGGGCCCTGGTACTTGTGCTCCTTCAGCACCTTCAGCACGCCGGGAATATCGACAATCCCTTTTCCCAGCGCGGGGAAATTCCACGTCTTGAACTGGCCGTTGTGGTCCTTGATCTCCACGGTGGCCACGTAGTCGATGCACTTCTTCAACTCGGCGACCGCGTCGGTCCCCGTGTTGTAGTAGGTGATGTTGGCGCAGTCGAAATTGACGCGGATGTTCGGATGGTTGATCGCCTTCATCGTGGCGACGTGCTCGTCGCCGTTGGTGCCCAGGTCGGGATGGGTCTCCAGCCCGACCGTCACGCCATGCTTCTTCGCCACGTCGCCGATCTTGCGGAGCCGCTCGAATGCGACCTCTTTCGACACACCGGGGTGCTTCGGCGAAAGGAACATGTACTTGACGCCCATCTTCTCGCAGATGGCCATCTGCTTGTCCAATTCATCAACGCTCGACTCGCGGGAGAGGTCCGTGTCGCCGCGCAACACGGCCGCTTTCAAGCCGCTGTCGGCGAGCTTCTTCATCACGGAATCGACCTGGTCCGGGGCCGGCACGTTCATGAAAACATACTTGACGCCGATCGCCGGAAGCTGTTGCCAGGCATCGTCCTGGTACTCGCGGTAGTTGGCCATTCGGCAGGCGAGCTTGTTGCCGCAGGACGGCTGGCACTGGGACTCGGCCGCGATCGTCGAAGCCGTCTGCCAGCCGATGCCGGCCGCCACAGCAACGATGCCCCACGCGGCCAGATGGAAAACGATGCGTTTCATGACGGGTATCTTTCAGGGTTCAGGGTTCAGGGTTGAGGAGTCAGGGGTCAGGGGTCAGGGCGAGCTCCGGGCGTAAGTCCGGCGGGTGCATTTGCATTGGCAAGGTTCAGGTTTCAGAGGCCAGGGTTCCGCGGATACTCGCGTCTTGCTCTTCCTGACCTCTGACTCCTGAACCCTTCTGCGCACCCTGAGCTCGCCGTACGCTCGCTCAGGCCAGTTCTTTGCGGTGCGCCCAGACCTTCTCGAATGCCTTGGCGTACTGGTCGACCAGCTCGGGCACATCCGAGGTGAAGTAGGGCAGGGCGATGGCCGTGGCGTTGGCCTGCTCCGAGCCGGGCAACTCGGGGATCGTCGGCAGATGGTGCCACCACTGGGCCTCGGAGTAGAGCGTGCATTTGTGCTGGAGGCGGTAGCTGTAGGCGCTGGCGGCCACTCCTTCCGCCTCCAATGCCTTGACACAGGCCGCTCGCGACATGCCCGCCTCTTTCTCGTCGAGGAAGAGCATGTTGTTCGCGTAATAGAGGCGGTCCATGTCCTTGCGGCCGTAGGTCTGTTCGGAGAGGCCGGGGAGTTGGACGAGCCGATCGTTGAGGCGGCGGACTTGGGCGGCGCCGGCGGCATTGCGCTCTTTGAGCCCTTTGAGCTGGCAGCGGGCCAGGGCCGCGGCCATCGGGTGCATGCGGAGTTTCATGCCCAGGCCCGTGCCGCCGTATCGCCGGCATGCGCTGGATTCGGGGAAGGTGGCCGGGGCTTCGTAGTGGCCGAAGGTCGTCGCCTTCTCGTAATCGGCCTGGTTCTGGTACACGCCCATGCCGCCTTCGATCGCCGGCAAGGGCTTGCTCATCTGGAAGCTGAACGCCCCCATCCGGCCCCAGTTGCCCATGGCCTTGCCTTTGAGCGAGGCGCCGTGTGCGTGGCAGGCGTCTTCCAGCACGATCAGCCCTTTTTCGTCGGCCCACTCGCAGATGTGGTCCATCTCGCAAGGCAGCCCGAACCAGTGGACCGGCAGCACGGCCTTCGTGTTCTTGGTCAATCGCTTCTTGGCGTCTTCGAGGTCGAAGTTGAGCGTCCGCGGATGGATATCGACGAACACCGGCACCAACCCGAAGAGCCGCATGGGCACGATGGTCGCGAAAAACGTGGAACTGGGCACCATGATCTCGCTGCCGGGCGGCAGGCCGAGCGCGAAGAACATCGCCGTGATGGCGCTCGTGCCGTTGCAGTGCGACTTGGCGTAGGGGAAGCCGAATGCCTTCTTCCAGTCGTCTTCCAGCGCGCCCAAGGCGCCGTACCCGGGGTTCTTGACCAGTTCCAGCATCGCCTTGTCTTCGGCCTCTCCGTAGAGCGGCCACTTGGCGGCATTGGCGGCGGAGGCCGAAGTGACGGTCTTGGCGCCGCCGTTCATGGCGAGCGTTTCCTTCGACCCTTGCTGCGCCCGGGCCGAGCGCCGGCCGATCAGGTAGCTCCCGGCCGCCAGCGCACCGGTCGTCTTGAGGAACTGTCGACGTGATTCCTTCCCATCCTGCGTATGGCTTTGGCGTGGCATCGCGAACTTCTCCGTAGGACCTGGTTCTGCGCGGACCGTCCGACCTGCCGGCGGTCAATGTCACGGTATATCATAGGGTCCCGCTGCAAAGCCTGTCAATGAGATGCCCGTGCGGACCCGCTGGCGTGACGGGGGGGAGTTGCGGCGCGGCGTGTTGGTAAGTCGTTGCTCCTAAAGAGCTTAGGGATTTCGGGGCGGCAAAGGATCTCGGGGTGGTTGACGGCGTGGAAGAGTGCGGTAAGCTGATATTACGATATATCAAGACGGTACGCCCCACGTTCCCCGTATTGCCGCCCTTCGCCCTCATGTCGCACGACGCGCGCAACGCTCCCTCCCGGCTCATCGACGTGGCCCACGAGGCCGGCGTTTCGCGGATGGCCGCCGCGCACGTCCTCAACGGCACCGGGGGCAGCACCGTCCGCGTCAGCGAGGCCACGCGGCAGCGCGTGCTCGAGATCGCCCGGCGGCTCCACTACCGGCCCAATCGCATCGCGCAGCAGCTCCGCGGCGCCCGCAGCCGCATGCTCGGCGTGATCTACGACACCTGGAACCTGCCGGTGATGTCTGCGCGCCTGGCCGCGCTGGAGCAGGAGGCCTCGCGGCGGCAGTACCGGCTGATGATCGGCCAGGTCCGCCGCGATCCGGCCGGCATCCGGGAGTACCTCGACGATTTTGAAGGCCGCGGCGTCGAGGGGATCATCTGCCTGTTCGACCTGATGCGCGGCTACGATCGGCAGCTTCGCCCGCTCTTCCACCCGGGCCTGCGCGTGGTGTTTTACGGCAAACCCATTCTCGACGACGCCGGCTGTGTCCGCGTGGACACCGCCGACGGTGTTCGGCAGGCGGTCGCCCATCTCCTGGACCGCGGTCGAAAGCGGCCGGCCCTGGTGATGTGGAATGCGGCCGACGAGAAGAGCGCCTTGCGGCGCGAGGGCTACCGCGACGAAATGAAAGGCCGCGGCCTGCCGGTGGACCGGAAGCTCATGTGGTCCGCCGGCTCGCGCTCGGGAACTCCTTCGCAGGACGTGCTCGACCGGGCCATCGAGACGCTTGTCCGCGAGCGCCGCGCCGATGCGCTGATCGCCGACGACGACGTCTGGGCGGTCCGGCTCATCCAGAGGCTGAAGGACCGCGGCTGCCGAGTGCCCGACGACGTGGCGGTCGTCGGCTACGACAATCTCGAACTGGCCACGGTGATCGATCCGCCGCTGACCACCATGGACCAGGACCACGACGCCTGCGCGCGTGCCATGCTCGGCCTGCTCCTGGAAATGGTCGAGCAGGACGGCAAACCCCTCGCGCGCCGCGAGATCACCATAAAACCCAAGCTCATTGTGCGCAAGTCGACGTAACCAACCGTGCTACCGGCATGAAAGGAGTGACAATCATGGCAGACCAATTGGCAATCCAGGGCGGCGCCCCCGTGCGGACGAAGCCTTTCGCAGGCTGGCCCGTGTTCGGCGAGTCCGACCAGCAGGCCCTCATTGCGGCCCTGCAAAGCGGCAACTGGGGAAAACTCCAGGGCGACCAGGTCAGGACCTTTGAGAAACGGTTCGCCGAGTACCACGAGGCCAGGCACGGCGTGGCCATCGTCAACGGCACGGTGGGCCTGCGCCTGGCGCTGCTGGCGGCGGGCATCCAGGCCGGCGACGAGGTCCTCGTGCCGCCGTACACCTTCCTGGCCACCGCGTCGGCCGTCATCGAGGCCAATGCCGTGCCCGTCTTCGTCGACCTGGAACTCGACACCTTCAACATCGATCCCAAGGGGATCGAAGCGGCGATCACTCCCCGCACCCGCGCCGTCATCCCGGTGCACCTGGGCGGCCTCCCCTGCAACATGGAGGCCATCATGGCCATCGCGCGGCGCCACAAGCTGACGGTGATCGAAGACGCCTGCCATGCTCACGGCGCGGCATACCAGGGGCACCGCGTCGGATCGCTGGGCGACCTGGGCGTCTTCTCGTTCCAGTCGAGCAAGAACCTCTGCTCCGGCGAGGGCGGAATCATCCTCACCAACGACGATGAACTGGCCGCGCGGTGCTGGTCGATGCATAACTGCGGCCGGGTCCCCGGCGGCGCGTGGTACGAGCACCACGTCATCGGCGGCAACTACCGGCTCAGCGAATTCCAAGGGGCGGTGCTCAACAGCCAGTTCGACCGCTTCGACCAGCAGGCAGACACCCGCGACCGCAACGGCAAGTACCTGGCCGGGCGATTGGCGAAGCTCCCGGGGATCTACCCGCAGGTCCGCACCGCCGACTGTACCCGCCACGGCTACCATCTCTTCTCGCTCCGCGTCGTGGCCGACGAGTTCGGGATGCCGCGCGAGGTGCTGCTGGATGCCTTGAAAGCCGAGGGGATTCCGACCTCGCCCGGATACCTGATCCCGCTCTATCGCCAGCGGCTATTCGAGAACCTCGCCTTTGGCCCGTACACCAGCTACCGTGCGTCGCAGCCGAATCTCGACTACCGCAAGGTGACCTGTCCGAATTGCGAGACGATCTCCTACAGCCAGGGTGTCTGGCTGGAACAGCGGATCTTCCTGGGGACGCGCGAAGACATGGACGACATTGCGGCCGCCTTCGAGAAGGTCCACGCCCACCGCGACCAGCTCGCGCCCGCCGCCGGGTGACAGGGTGATGAGGGATGAGGATGAGGGATCGTGCAAGGTTATCTAGCCGCCCGAGGCCGCCTTGGACTGTCGGAGGATGTCGCGGATCTCCATGAGCAGTTCCTGGTCCCTGGTCGGCGGCGGGGACGCGACGATCTCTTCCTTCTTGGTCCGCATCACCCATCCCAGGAATTTCACGATAAAAATCCACAGGACCAGGGCGAGGATCAGGAAGTTGACGACTTCGCCGAGAAACAATCCATAGGGGATCTCTTTTCCGGCGACCGCCACCTTCCATCCCAGGTAGCTCTGGCCGGTCGGCAGCAGCAGCGAGACGGCCGGCATGAGGATGTGCTTGACCAGCGAGTCGACGATCTTGGCGAACGCCCCGCCGATGATCACGCCGACCGCGAGGTCGACCACGTTGCCCTTCAGGGCGAAGTTCTTGAACTCCTCAAACAACGAGAACACCTTCTTATTCGGTTCCATGCGTCACTCCTTCGATCTTGGGGACGGGGTCGCGAGACTTTTCCGGTCCCACAATTCTACAAGCCCGCCCTGAGGGCTGCCGCCAATGCCCGGAAGGTGCGGATGGAGGATGAGGGGCCGAAAGGTGATGGACCCAAACGTGGCGAAACCGAGGATTCCGGAGGCATCGGAAAAAAAGTTGTGGAAGTCGGTGGGCGCACGAAAAAAAGGACTTGCGGGTGGATTGCTGCAAGTCCTTTTCGTTTAATGGTTTAGAGAAGTACCGGAGGTGGGAGTTGAACCCACATGTCCCGAAGGACACTGGATTTTGAGTCCAGCGCGTCTGCCATTCCGCCACTCCGGCCCGATGGATTCGCGTTGGGAAAAACGCTACCGCTTGCGGCCAGAACTGGACATTGTGACCTCTGTTCATTCCAAGGGCAACCCTCCTGAGGAGGTCCCCGAAGCGATTCCTCCTCGGTAGAGACGCTCGATAACACCGCCGGCGCGATGCGGTGAATTATGGATGATCTCCTTCACACACGTATTCCTCCCAAGAGCGAGGCTCCCGGAGAGGAGCCGGAGAAGACGTATCCGCCTTGGCCGGTCTGCCGGCGATAGGCTTCGGCGATTGTCGCAACCGCACGACCGGCCGAACGTCCCAAGATCGCGACGGTGCCGCCGCTGCCGCCGCCGGTGATCTTGGCGCCGTACAGTCCGGCGGCGGGACCGGCTTCTCGTACCATCTCGACCAGGAGATCGGTCCCTGCGGAGCCCAGTCCGCAGGCCGAATAGCTCTCATGCGAACCGTACATCAACTGCCCCATCTCGTGAACGGCCGACTCCTCCGGAGCTCTTGGCAGTAGTTCGGCAAACCGGCGGACCCGGGCGTGCTCGCAGATCGGATGGGCGGTCGGCCGGCGAACCGCGTAGACCTGCTGGGGATCGATGCGCGTGACCGGATCGGTCAGGCCGCCATAGCGCCGGATGAAATCTTCGCCGCGAATCTCTAGCGGCATCCTCGCCGCAAACTCCCTTTCGAACCGCTCGACGGACAGCTTGGCGAGGTAGCCGTTCCATTGCGGGTCGGCGAATTGCAGCACTCCCGCGTTGCCGGGACCGAGAGACGCAAGACCGGCCAACTCGGCAAGGATGCGGTAGCCCATGAAGGCCCCGATGCGGACCGACGTGTAATCACACCCTGAAACCGCGTGCCGGATGCCCGAGTCGATTCCCCAGAAATGGATTCCCGGCGGGATAGGCAGAAAGCCTTGCACGGTGGCCGGCTGGCACAAGAGGGCGAGCAACTCGCCGGGCCGGCCGAGCGCCGCGGTCATCTGGTCCATGATCCCGCAAGGAGCGCCGACCACTCGGTTTTCCACGACCTGGCAGAGCCGGGCGAGTTCCTCGGCGTCCAGCGGCCGGTCGAGCAGATCGACGGCGGCCTGCATGACCGCCACCTCCAACGCCGCCGACGAGCTGACTCCCTTTCCCTCGGGCACGCTTGACTCGACGAGAACGCGAAGGCCGCTCTGCCAAACGATCCCGAGCTCCTTGGCCATGACAAGGAACACGCCCGCGATGTAAGCCGCCCACGAATCCTGAGGCCGCTGCTCGAACCACTCGCGTGCGGAGGCATAGTCGTCCTGAAATGCCGCGATCCACGAGACGGGCATTTCGACCGTTCGCATCGGGCCGGCAGACTCGGCCGAAAAACTTACGATGCGGATGCGTGCGTCGTCGGATCGCTGGATTGCCGCCAGGGTGGCTTCTCGCGTGGGCATCTGAAGAACGAGAGAGCCCGAATAGTCGGCGATGCCGCCCATGACGTCGAGCCGGCCGGGCGCCCGGGCGGCGGAGATCGGCCGGCCCGGCGCGAAGAAACCCCACAATTCGCCGGCGGGGTCTTCCGACCAGGAGCGAATAGACTCGCCGAATTGGGCCGCGTCGGCAGGCGTCTGCCAGTACGTCGGGAAGTTCATCCGCCTGTCTCCGCACGGGCCGACGCGTGATCCGCCGTGCCGTTGGGCTGCTTGTAGTGGATCAGCGGTTGTGCAAGAAGCTCAGCGGCTTTTTCCTCGGGAGAGGTATCGCTCAAGAAGCTCCCGCCGCCGATTTCCGGCCCGGCCAGGTATTTCAACAGGTTGGGTTTGCGGAGCGGAGGGTGAAATTCGATATGGAAGTGGAACCCGTCGTGGTCCCGGCCGTCGGTGGGCGCCTGGTGCAGGGCCATCACGTAGGGAAACGGCATCTTCCACAGGTTGTCGAACCGCACCAGGACCTCTTTGAGGACGGCCGCCAGGTCGTGCACTTCGTCCGGCGAAAGGTCGGCCAGGCTCGGATGCGGCAGCTTGGGGACGACAAACGTCTCATAGGCGTAGCGCGCGAAATAGGGAAGGAAGGCGATCGCCGAACCCCGGTCGCTCAGGATCCGCCGGCCGTCCTCGCGCTCGGTCGCGATGATGTCCTCCAGGAGCGTGCGGCGGCGCTCGTCCCAATAGCGGCGGACGACGGCCGCCTCGTTCTCGATCGTCTTGAACACGAAGTTGGTGGCGTAGATTTGGCAGTGGGGATGCGCATTGGAGACGCCGACCACTTCTCCCTTGTTCTCGAAGAACAGTACGTGATTCACCTCCGGCCGGTCGCCCAGCTCACGGTACTGCGCCTGCCAGCAGGTGAGCAGGTCGGCGATCCGCGACGCATCGAGATCCGCGAGCGTGAGGTCGTGCCGCGGGGTGTAGCAGACCACGCGAGCAATTCCCGAGGCGGGCCGGTTGCGGTAGATCCCCGGCGGAACAGGCGGGCACTGCGGAGCATGAGGTCCGACGCAGGGCATGTCGTTGTCGAAGACGAAAATGCCAGTGTAAGCGTCGTTCTTCTCCCCACTGACGCGGACATTGCCCGGGCAGAGCGGGCAATCGGCGACATAAGCGGGGATCGGGTCCGGCCGGCCGCGGACCGATTCACCCGTCCAAGGACGGTCGTTTCGATGCGCCGCCACGATCACCCACTCTTCGCGCAACGGATGCCAGCGTGTTTCCCAAGCCATACCTCTGTTCTTCACTGTTCTTCACAGGAGGGCCATCATTACGAAAAAGCCGAATGCGAGGCTGCCCAGTGATTTCATGAGTCTTCTCGATTCCCGACTCTCGGCTCAAGAAGACCCCCGGGGCCGCGCCTACTGGCCCAGACCGGCCAGCAGGTTCTTCAGCGCGGAAGCGAGGATCTCGGGATAGAGTTCGTCGGTGATGTGAAAAACCCGCGCGTTCGGTTTGGCCGCGTCCAACTGGGATTCCAGCGCGGTGGCCGGCGGCTGAGGCACGTCGAACTTGAGCACCTCCGTCTTGCCGTCATCGAGCTGCAACTCCATGCGATGCGGCCCCGCCGCGTAGAAAGAGAACCAGCAGTCCAACCGGTCGCCACTTGGCTCGAGAAACACCCGCCACCACCGGCCGGTCTCCTGCAGTTCCCACCGGCCTTCCTTGGGACCGGTCAGCACGACGTTGCGGACCGTGGTGCCGCCAGGCACGCCGCTCAGCCGAACCAGGCAGTCCCGCTTTCCATCGGGCCCAGCCTGACGATTGCCGACGTGGTCCTCGCACCGTCCGCCGTAAACGGCGGTCCATCCGCCGGAGGTGGCGGCTTGTGTCTCAGGGGCCGAAGCATCCCGGCGCGTCGCCCGGAGAGGTACAAACTCGTAGGGAGTGGCTTTGCGGCCTTGAAGCCCTTCCCGTGCCGCTTGTTCGGGCGGCAGGGCAACAAAGTCCTGGGGGTCTCGCTCGTAGATCTCCCGGCCGGCGGCGTGGAGGAAGACCGCGGTGCACCACATGTTCCGCTTGCCGGTTGGCAGCGGGTGCTCGCCGGAATCGAGAAACGCCAAGGGATCGGCCCCGGAGCGGGTCAAGCAGTAGACAAAGTAGTTCCGCACCCGCGGCGAGCAGGCGCCGACGACCTGCGCCTGGTCGGCAACGTAGTACGTGGCGTAGACCTTCCTTCCCAGGATTGCTTCGGGATTGCCCGGCTCGTCGCTCCAGCAGGGGCACCAGTAAAGAGGCAGGCCCGAGTCAAAAAGCCGGAAGTATGCCTCCTCGTCGAGCTGGACGTTGTACTCCCACTGGGGCCCCTGCGGGCCGTTGCCGGCATTGACGTACAGCGCGCGGACTTTCTCTTTCATGAGATCTGGCTCGCGGTTGAAGGCCGCGGCCACGTCGCGGCAACTCCCCGTGGTGAAAAGGACCGCGGGCCGATGGCACTTGCGAAGCGCGGAGAGGAGCAGTTCGATTCCCCCTTGGGACTCGGCCGATCCGCCGGCCGCCGTATCGCCCGGGCCACGCAAGCTGCGGTCCAGACCCGCTCGGTAGGGGACTTCGCGGCCGGTGATCTTGATCATCTGCTCAACGGGCGGGCGCCCCATCCGCGCCGTCTGACGCTCGCCGAGATCCAGGAGAATGCCGCGGAGGTCGAACTCGTCCAGTGCGAACAGCGTCGCCAGGTCGTAGTGGTCGTCCGGGTCGTCGTGGGGATGCAAAAGATCGGTCGAATAGACGATGGGGATCTTCTCCGCTGCCTCGGCCAACGCGGCCGGTGCAAACACCGCGGACAAGACCGGAAGGAGCACCGCCGGGCCCAGCCATTTCGTCTGCATTTCGGACTCCTGTCGGTCAAGACCAACTCCGCACCCGCCGGTCCCCATTTTGGCTTCCCCGCGGCGCCGCGGCAAGCCCTTCAACGCAGTCGCTCCACGGGCATGGTGGAGAGCCGGAAGAAGGCAGACGAATTCTCCGGCCCTTTCTTACGCCAGGATCTCCTTGACCACGCGCCCGCTCACGTCGGTCAAGCGGAAGTCGCGCCCCTGGAAGCGGAAGGTGAGCTTCTCGTGATCGAAACCCAGCAGGTGCAGAATCGTCGCCTGCAGGTCGTGGACATGGACCTTGTCGCGCGTGATCGAGAAGCCCAGTTCGTCCGTTTCGCCGTACGTCAGCCCCGGCTTCATGCCGCCGCCGGCCAGCAGCATCGTGTAGCAATCGGGATAGTGATCGCGGCCGAGGACGTCGCTCTTGGCGGTGCGGCCTTCGCGGAAAGGGGTGCGGCCGAACTCGCCGCCGATGATCACGAGCGTCTCGTCCAGCAGGCCGCGCTGTTTGAGGTCGCGGACGAGCGCGGCGACCGGCTTGTCCATCGTGGCGCACTTCTCCGTCAGGCCGTCGCGAATGTCTTCGGCCGGCCGCGTGCCGTGGAAATCCCATCCCCAGTCGAAAAGCTGGACGTAGCGTACGCCCTGCTCGACCAGCCGCCGCGCCAGGAGGATGTTGTTGGCCAGGCTGGCCGCCCCAGGCTGTGCACCGTAGGCTTCGAGGACTTCGGCGGGCTCGCGGGCGATGTCCATCACCTCCGGCACGGAAACCTGCATGCGGAAAGCCATCTCGTACTGGGCGATCCGCGTGAGGGTCTCCGGATGGCCGAACTCCTGGGCCCCGATCTGGTTCAAGTCGCGCAGGGCATCGAGGCTTAGGCGGCGCAGGTCGCGGTCCATGCCTTCCGGATTGGAGACATAGAGGACCGGGTCGCCCTTGGACCGGCACTGCACGCCCTGGTAGACCGTCGGCAGGAAACCGGAGCCGAAAGAGTTCTTGCCGCCGTTGGGTTGGGATCCGCTGGAGATCAGCACGATGAAGCCCGGCAGGTTCTCGTTCTCCGTGGCCAGGCCGTAGGTAAGCCAGGCCCCCAGCGACGGCCGGCCGGGCCGCGGCGACCCGGTGTAGAGCAGCAGTTCGGCGGGAGCGTGATTGAACTGGTCCGTGACCATCGACTTGATCACGCACAGATCATCGGCCAGCCCGTGCAAGTGCGGGATGGCATCGGACATCCAAGTGCCGTTCTTGCCGTACTGGGCGAACTTCCGGCGGGTGCCGAGCAGTTTGGGCGTTCCAGACGTGAAGGCGAAGCGTTTGCCTTTGAGGAATTCGTCGGGACAATCCTGCCCGTCCCGTTGGACCAACTCCGGCTTGTAGTCGAACAGGTCCAGGTGCGGCGGGGAGCCGGTCAGGTGGATGTAGATGACTCGCGTGGCCTTGGGGGCGAAGTGCGGCTTCCGGGGAGCCAGCGGATTGACCGCCGGCGGCGAGGCGGAGCGGGCCTCGCGGCCCAAAAGACCCGCCAAGGCCACGCTACCCAGCGACAACGATGCATTGGCCAGAAACTGGCGGCGTGTGACGTACTGGAGGAGTTCGAATCGGCGATCCACGGGTTGTCTTCCTTAGCGCGGCATGAGCGTCTCATCGAGGTTCAAGAGCACGTTGCCCACCACGGTCCACGCGGCCAGGTCAACGATGTCTGCCCCCGGCGGCGCGGGAACGGGCGAAACGCCGGCCATCCGTTCCGCGGCCTCTTTCTGCCCGGAAAATCGTTGACGCGCGTTCTCGTGCAGTTGGACCAGTCGAGTCGCTTCCGCGTCGCTCGGCGGACGTGCCAGACAGAGGCGGAAGCCGTCGCGGACTTTTTCGGCCGGCGTGCCGCCGCCGTCGCGGACCATCCGCCGTGCCAGAGCCTGGGCCGCCTCGACATAGACCGGGTCGTTGAGCGTGACCAATGCCTGGAGCGGCGTGTTGGTGCGAGGCCGCCGCGCCGCGCAGATCTCCCGGCTGGAAGCGTCGAAGGTCATCATCGACGGATACGGGTTGGTCCGCCGCCACGAGGTGTAAATACCGCGGCGGTAGCGGTCCTCGCCCGGGCTGGTCTCCCAGTCCATCGCCCTGCCGAACGCCGCCGACAGGCCGAACGCCGGCTGCGGCGGCTGGACCGCCGGGCCGTACATCTTCCGGCTCAAGAGCCCGCCGACAAAAAGCGCCTGGTCGCGTACCGCCTCGGCGCTCAACCGGAAACGCGGGCCTCGCGCCAGCAGGCGGTTGTCCGCGTCCCGCTCGAGCAGTTCGGGCGTGACGCGCGAGGATTGCCGGTAGGTAGCCGACGTCACCAGGAGCCGGACCAGGTGCTTGAGGTCCCAGTGCTTCGCGACCAGTTCCGTCGCCAGCCAATCGAGCAGTTCCGGGTGCGAGGGCGGATCGCCCTGCGTACCGAAATCCTCGCTGGTGGCGACCAGGCCGATGCCGAAGAGCTTTTCCCAGTGGCGGTTGGCCGTCACGCGTGCGGTGAGCGGGTTGTCTTCAGCGACCAGCCAACGCGCCAGCGTGAGGCGATTGGGCTGGGCGTCTTTGGCCAAAGGATGGAAAGCGGCGGGCACTCCCTCGGCGACTTCGGCGCCGCGGTCGAGGAAATTGCCCCGGTGCTGCACGTGGGTCTTGCGGCGGCGGTCGGCCGGCAACTCCCGCAGGATCGGCACGGTGTGCGGCTTCATCTCGGCCAACTGCTTCCTGAGCGCCGCCAGCCGATCGTCGTCCTCCTTGGAACGAGCCTTCTTCTCCAGTGCGGCGATCTGTGATTCCCACTGGGCACGCTCGCGTTTCTGCTCGTCCGTAAAGAAGGAAAGCACCGGCTCTTCGCTGGGCAGATCGGCGTCTTCGGTGTTGTTCAAGAACGCAAAGAGCCTGAAATACTCCTCCTGCGAGAGCGGATCGTACTTGTGGTCGTGGCACTGGGCGCAGGCCATGGTGGTGCCCATCCAGACGGTCATCGTCGTGTTGACGCGATCGACGACCGCCACGTTGCGGAATTCCTCGTCGTCGGTGCCGCCTTCGGTGTTGGTCGGGGTGTTGCGGTGAAAGGCCGTGGCGATGATCTGTTCTTCCGTCGCGCCGGGCAGCAGGTCGCCGGCGATCTGCTCGATGGTGAACTGGTCGAACGGCTTGTTGGCGTTGATCGAACGGATCACGTAGTCGCGCCAGGCCCAGATCTCGCGCGGATCGTCGCTCACGTAGCCGCCCGAATCGGCATAGCGTGCCAGGTCGAGCCAGACGCTTGCCCAGTGCTCCCCGTAGGCATCGTCGGCCAGCAAGCGGTCGACGAGCCGCTCATACGCGTCAGGAGCTGGGTCGTTGACGAACTGGTCGACCTCGTCGATCGTCGGCGGCAGCCCCGTGAGATCCAGCGAGACCCGGCGGATCAACGCGTAGCGATCGGCCTCGGGCGAAGGCTTGAGGCCCTCGCGCTGGAGCCGGGCGAGGATGAACCGGTCGACCTGGTTCTTCGGCCAAGCTCCGTCCGGGACCTCCGGCACCGGCGGTCGGACTGGTTGGACATAGGCCCAGTGCCGGTCATAGGCCGCCCCCTCACGGATCCACCGCCGCAGGGTTTCGATCTGCTGGGCGGACAGTTTCTTCCCGCTGTCGGGCGGCGGCATGCGTTCGGACTGATCGCTCACGGTAATCCGGCGGACCATCTCGCTGGCCTCCGGATCGCCGGGGACAATCGCCCGGTTGCCGCCCAAGTCCGCGGTCGCGCCCTCGCGCGTGTCCAGCCGCAGGTCGGCCTCGCGAGTCCCCTCGTCCGGGCCGTGGCAGGTAAGGCAATTGTTGGCGAGGATTGGCCGGACTTCGCGGTTGAAATCGACGCGCTCGGCGGCCGCCGAAAGCGAAATCCACGGGATGGTAAGGGCAATCGACCCGATGAGGAGACGGCGCCGCATGGCGTCCTCCGGGAGGTGTGGTCAAGAGGTGTGCAAGATTATTGTAGGCGGCAGACCCCGGCAGTCCCGCCTCCCTTGGCCCCGAAGGGATGCAAGCGGTTACGCAGAAGAGGTTTACGGCTACCGGACATTCTGCTCGTCTCTTGGTTGTTCCACGGGAAGACGTGAAGGCGTGTTCTGTCGGATGTACCTTGGGAAAACGTTGCATGCGGCAATGGGTCCGCGACCGTCGCATGGAATTGTTGGGGCGGGGCTATGATCTGGAGGCGACGCCCCGAAGAATTCGACGATCAGCCGTGCGTCAGGAACGACGGCGGAAAGCCCACACATGCACGACCGTGACGGAAGATAGCCGTGGAGCGACCTCGTAGACAACACCTAAGGGCGCCTCGAACAGAACGCGCTGGTCATGGGAACGCGACTCGCCCTGGCTTTCCGGCTCGATCTGAAGCGTACGGTCGATCGCCTGCACAGCCGCGGTAATCGCGGCTCGTTGATCGGCGTCGGCTTGGGTCCATGCCTGCGCCAACTCATTCAGGGCAGTCTGCTTCCACGCGACCCGAAACATCAGAGCTTCTCCAGGTAAGCCAAGACCTCGGCCGTCGTGTAGGTCGTCTCGTTGGTCCGCGAGCGGCGCAAAAGTTCTTCATCGCTTACCTGGGGTACGAGCGGTTCATATTCCGACAGATTGGAGACCGGGATTACGCGCGCCAACACACGCCCTGACTCATCGCAGAGCTCGAGCGGTTCGTTCAACTCGCGTAATTTGCTCCGCAACGCGGCGTCGATAGTTACTCGCGTCATGCCGTTCTCCAAGGGCGCAGGAATCAGCCTTAACACAATGGATTCTACCCCGCCGCAGGGGAATCCGTCAAGTGAGTCGGCAAATGTTGGAGAGCTACTCGCAGCGTTTTGCTCGCACCCGATGCTCGAACGACATGTACAGGAATGCGGACAGATCCGGGGCGTCTTCGCTCAGCCCGATCGGAACGGCCGCTCCGATGACCCACTGGGTGTCGCCTTCCGTAAACGGCGCCCAGCGAAAACCTGGGGAAAGGAGATACTCGAACGTCTGGACCTCGGTGGCGTCGGGCTCGAGTTCTTCGTCCCAGATCGCCACGTTTTCGAGCATCAGATGGAAATTCGGCCGCAGGAAATAGATCGCACTGCCGCCCAGGTTGTAGCCGTTCAAGTCTCTCGCAACCAGGGGTGACAGGCCAGGATCGATGCCCGCGCCGACTCCCGGAATGATGGTCAAGCCCGCGTTGAGGTGCACCGCCCACCGTTCGAACTCTTTGCTGAGCGGGAGATTGACCTGGTATCCGACTTCGCCGTTGCCCAGGCCGTCCTGCTCGTCGCCGGTGGGCAGAATGACACTGAAGCGAGGCGCTGCCCACCAGCCGCCGACCTTCCCGTCGAGGGCTTGGAAGCGGTAGTTCAGCAGCATGTCGCCGAATCCCTGTCCCTCGAACGATGGCTCGCCGGGCGCCTGCTCGAACTGGTAGAGCATCGGCAGCGTGTAGGAGAACTGGTGCCGCTGCGAGAAGACCGGCCATTCCTGGGTGAAGACAAAGTCAAAGGCGTTGCCGCGGACTCCATCCCGCTCCCAACTCGGCACCCAGTTGAAAATATGCTGGACAACGCCCTGCTCCTGGTTGAATGCCTCTTCCAGGAGAAACGAGTTGTCGCGGATGCCGGCCTCTTCGCCGGCCCCCTCGCCCGCCTGCTCGCCTTCCTGGGCGAAGCCTGCGGCCGACACGATTGCCAGGACCAGCAAACTCCACGCGGTGGAAACCACTGGGAAATTCGGCCGAGTCGTCATCGCAAATGCCCTCCTTCAGGCGCCGCAAGCCGCGCCGCTGCCATGTTGAGAAAATCAAACGCCCGGCCAAGAAGCCGTGTCGCTGAGACTGCGTATCGACACGCCCCGCGCCACGGTTTAGGCGAGCGCCTCGTTGACGTATGCCCCGCGAAAAGCATGGTCCACGTGTAGCAAACGCGGTGACGGGAAGGTTCCTGCCGGCAATCTCCGGCGCGGCCTGCCCATTCTCCTCCACGCTTGGGCTACACTCCCGCTTATCCGCAGACTCCGCCCCATCGCACCCCTGGGCTGCCGGAGGCGGAAGCCAGACGAACGTGTCCCGCAGGATTTTTCATACAATGCCTCTGCCAAGTTCTCCTCACGGTCCTGGTCTGCTTGGTCGCGCAGGGCGTAGAATTCCGGCAGAGTATAGCGAAAGGGACCGACCGGGAAATTCGAGAGGAGACCAATCGCGTGGGACGCAGTCCGGCGGAACCGGGACGGAAGGGGCGCGGGTCGCACATCAACCCGCCCAATCGCTTCCTGCCGACGCGGCTGGAACCGGACCTGGAGCATCTGGAGCACGACGAGGATGCCCTGGCCGGATCCGGGAAGGCGGAAACCCAGTATCTGCCCGACCAGTCGCAGAGCATCGTCACCCAGAACGATAGTCCCGACATCCCGTTCCGCTACAGCATCAACCCGTACCGCGGCTGCCAGCATGGCTGCAGCTACTGCTACGCCCGTCCCACCCACGAGTATCTCGGTTTCAGCGCGGGCCTGGACTTCGAGACGAAAATCCTCGTCAAGCACGATGCCCCGAGGCTCCTGCGGGAGTTCCTCGCCCGGCCGGCTTGGGACGCCCAGACGATCGTCTTCTCCGGCGTGACCGATTGCTACCAGCCGGCGGAACGAGACTTTCGCCTCACGCGCCAATGCCTCGAAGTCGCCCTGGAGGCACGGCAACCGGTCAGTATCGTGACCAAGAACGCGCTGGTGCTGCGTGATCTCGACTTGCTCGGCGAAATGACCTCGCTGGCCATCGTTCAGGTCTATGTCAGCATGACGACGCTGGACCCGGAACTTGCTCGCACGATGGAGCCTCGCACGAGCACGCCCGCGGCCAGGCTCCGCGCGGTGCGGGCCCTGGCCGAGGCCGGCGTGCCGGTCGGCGCGATGATCTCCCCGGTGATCCCCGGACTGACCGACCACGAAATCCCGGCGATCCTTGCATCCGCGGCCGAAGCGGGCGCGCGGACGGCGTGCCATGTCCTCTTGCGTCTGCCGGCCACGGTGCAGTCGGTCTTTCTGGAGTGGCTCGATCGCACGCGGCCCGCGAGCCGCGCCCGGATTGAATCGCTGATCCGCTCCACGCGCGACGGCAAGCTCAACTCCGCCGAGTTCGGCCGCCGCTTGCAGGGCACGGGCGAAATGGCCGAGCAGATCGCGTCGCTCTTCCGCACCTTTGCCCGGAAGCACGGCCTCGACGACGACCTGCCGCCGCACCGTCGCGATCAATTCCGGCCGCCAAGGCTGCCGGGCGGTCAATTGCGGCTGTTCGAGTGATCTGCCGGCCGCTTTCGGCCCCTTGACGTGCAGTACTGTGCAACCCAAAAAGATGTTATTCTGTCACACGTATATGTTGACAGACATCATGTCATCGATATATTGGAACGTAACTCACACCAAAGAGGCCTTCATTCGTGGAGATCGGATTCGTGAATCAGTCGGAACGCCAAGACGCGATCCGCAGTCGCCTCGATGCCCTGGGGGCTTGCTCTTACCCGGACTTGGCCGAGTGGCTGGGCATGCCCCTGGAGTCCATCCCGCGATTACTGGCCGGTTGCCGGGCGGGCGGCTATGCCGTCGGCTACTTTGAAAGCTGGAACCTCGAGTCGCTTCAGGGCGTGCTCGATGCCGCCGAGCAGACGCGGTCCCTTGTGATCGTGGGCTTCAACGGCGAGTTTCTCAGCGGCACTGGCCGGCTGGTCCCCGAACGGCTGGCGCTGCATGGGGCGTTGGGAAAGGCCGCGGCGGAATCGTCGTCTGTGTTTGCCTGTCTCGAGAGACCTATGACTGCAAGACACCTGGGCATTGCCGAGGCCCTGCGCGAGGCCATCGCCGAGGAAATGTCGCGCGACCAGCGCGTATTCTGCATCGGGGAAGACATCGCCGTGC
>JABWBD010000477.1 GCA_013360685.1 Pirellulales bacterium | reverse complement strand
TTGATCGACTTGGCGAGCTCCGCACGGCGGGCGCTCTTGGTGGCGCTCTGCGTACTGGGTTTCTTCGTTCCCTTTCCATTGGAGGAAGGGCCGTCGAGGACCGGGCGCAACGCCTTGCCGGTGTGGGACTCGTCGATGCGGGCGACCTGCTCGGGAGTGCCGGTGGCGACGATCCATCCGCCTTCCGCGCCTCCTTCCGGACCGAGGTCGATGATCCAGTCGGCTGTCTTGACGACCTCGAGGTTGTGCTCGACCACGAGGACCGTGTTGCCGGCGTCGGCGAAGCCGTGGAGCACTTTCAGCAACAATTCGATGTCGGCGAAGTGCAGCCCCGTGGTCGGCTCGTCGAGCAAGTAGAGGGTGCGGCCGGTGCTGGTCTTGACCAGTTCGCGAGCCAGCTTCACGCGCTGGGCCTCGCCGCCGGAGAGAGTCGGCGAGGGCTGGCCGAGCTTCATGTAGTCGAGCCCTACGTCGTGGAGGGTCTGGAGCTTGTGGCGGATTCTGGGCTGGTTCTCGAAATGGACGAGGGCTTCCTGGATGTCCATCTCGAGAACTTCGGAGATCGACTTGCCCTTGTAGCGGACCTGGAGCGTCTCGCGGTTGAAGCGGTGTCCCTCGCAGACCGGGCAGGTCACCCAGATATCGGCCAGGAAATCCATCTCCAGGCGATTGGAGCCGTTTCCCTCGCACGCTTCGCACCGGCCGCCGACCACGTTGAAACTGAACCGCCCGGCCTTGTATCCGCGGGCCTTCGAGTCGGGCAACTGCGTGTAGAGGCTGCGGATGTCGTCGAAGACCTTGATATAGGTGGCGGGATTGGAGCGCGGGGTACGGCCGATGGGGGACTGGTCGATGGCGATCATCTTGTCGAGATGTTCGAGCCCTTCCATCGCACTGTAGCGGCCAGGGTTGCCGATACCGCCGTTGAGGTCGCGGCGAAGGGCCTCGACGAGGATATCGTTGACCAGCGAACTCTTGCCCGAGCCGGAAACGCCGGTGATACAGACGAACCGGCCGAGGGGGATGTCGACGTCGATGTCTTTGAGGTTATTGTGCGTGGCGCCGCGGATCACGAGGCGCTGGCCGTTTCCCTCGCGACGGCGCTGCGGAATCGCGATCTTCCGTTCGCCGGAGAGGAACTGGCCCGTGAGGCTGCCGGACTTGGCCATCACGTCGGCCGCTGGGCCGGCGGCCACGATATTGCCGCCGCGGACGCCCGGGCCGGGACCGAAATCGACGATATGGTCGGCCGCGCGCATGGTGTCTTCGTCGTGCTCGACAACGACGACGGTATTGCCCTGGTCGCGGAGTTGGGCCAGCGTTTCCAATAGGCGGTCGTTGTCGCGGGGATGCAGTCCGATCGAGGGCTCGTCGAGGATGTAGAGCACCCCGACCAGACCGCAGCCGATCTGGCCGGCCAGGCGGATCCGTTGCATTTCACCGCCGGAGAGGGTCGGGGCGGTCCGGTCGAGCGAGAGGTAGTCGAGCCCAACGTTCTTGAGGAATTGCAGGCGGCCGCGGATTTCCTTGAGGGGCTCGGCGGCGATCATGGCACCGATTTCGTCGAGTTCCAGCTCGCGGAAGAACTCCTCCGCCTCGGTGACGGCCAGGGCACAGACCTCGGGCAGCGAGCAATGTGGTTTGTCCTGATTTTTCGGGGAGCGGGTCGCCAGCTTCACCGAGCGGGCCTGCGGATTGAGGCGCTGGCCGCCGCAGGTCGCGCAGCCGACGACGTTCATGTACTTTTCGAGAGCGCGGCGTTGCATCCGGCTCTGCGTGGTGCGGTACTGCGAGAGGAGCTTAGGGATGACGCCCTCGAACTTGCCGCCCCACTTGTGGCCGGACGGGCCGGACCGCCAAGTGAACGTAATGTGTTCGTCGCCGGTGCCCCAAAGGAGCATGTCCTGGAACTGGGGGTCGAGCTCTTCCCAGGCCGTTTCCAGGATCGTCCCTTGCGGCAGGCCGTGTTTCCGCTCCAGGGTGTCCGCCACTCCGCGATAGATGTGCCGCCGCCAGCGGCCCATTTCGCGCCAACCGCCGAGCAGTTCGATGCAGCCCTGCTGGAACGAGCGGGATGGATCGGGGATCAGGAGCTTCGGATCGAAGCTGTAGATCTCGCCCAGCCCTTGGCAATCGTGACACATGCCTTGCGGGCTGTTGAAGCTGAACATCTGGGGGCTGGGCGGCTCGAAGCTGAGCTGGCAGTGGGTGCAGGCGTAGTGGGCGGAGAGGTGGATGTCGGTCGGGACCGGCGACGGAGCGCGCGAGGCGCGGGAAGGGCGGGCGGAGTCGGCGGGTTGCGATGACGCAGGCCTACCCCCGGCGGAGCCGGGGGTTGCGGGGGATTGAGAAGCAGAATCGTCGTCGGGTTCGGGGGAGACGATGAGATCGCCACCGCCCATGCGGAGCGCAAGCTCGACGGCTTCGGCGAGGCGTTGGCGGGAAGCGGGGCCGGCGGAGAGACGGTCGATCACCACCTCGATGTTGTGCCGCATCTGGCGATCGAGGCGGAGGTCGTCCGTGAGGCGTACCACCGCGCCATCGACGCGGGCGCGGACGAAACCTTGTTTGAGCAGGTCTTCGAAGAGGTCGCGGTACTCGCCTTTCTGGCCGCGAATCAAAGGCGCAAGCACGAGAAATCGCGTGCCCGCGGGAAGTTGGGCAATCTGTTCCAGAATCTGTTGCCGGGTCTGGGCAGTGATCTTCCTGCTGCACTGGGGACAATAGCCGGTTCCGACGCGGGCGAAGAGGACGCGGAGATAGTCGTAAATCTCGGTGATGGTGCCGACGGTGGAACGAGGGCTCTGGCCGGTCGATTTCTGGGAAATCGAAATTGAAGGGCTCAGCCCGGCGATCATGTCGACGTCGGGCTTCGGCATCTGGCCGAGGAACTGGCGTGCGAAACTGGAGAGACTTTCGACGTAGCGACGCTGTCCCTCGGCGTAGAGGGTGTCGAACGCGAGGGAGCTCTTGCCCGAACCGCTGACGCCGGTGAAACAAATCAGCCGGTTGCGGGGTAGAGTCAGTCCTACGTCGCGGAGGTTATGTTCGCGGGCGCCTTTGACAACGATATCGGTAGCAGCCATCAGGCTTCCGTTGGGCAGTGTGTTGCGGGTGCAAAATCATGAATTGTAGGGCACAGGCGTACAGAACAGCAAGCGTGTGAAACGACGGGGAAGTGATTCAAGGGGACGGTCGCGGGATTCTGCGAAGGGGGGTGGGGTTTTGCGACAATCTCGAAGATCTCGAAGCGTTGCGAAAAGAAGTCGGACGAGAGGCTGGGATGTAAGTAGAAGGGGGAGTTGGGGTTGGGGCATGGGTGCGGAACGTAAGTTCTATATCAGCCGGAGGAGGGGCGTTGCAAAAACCCGGGTGGAGGTCGAGGGTGGCATGCCTGTGTGGAGCTGTATGTGAACAAGCTGGGAGCAAAGCGGGTGCGTCTTTGGAGGGCTCTTGGCTGGGTGGTTGCCTTCAGGTTGTGCATTGGACGAGTCGGTTGTTCCGCAAAAGGCGCGCGTGATGGGGTGCTCCGGTCGTCTCGAGCACGTTGCGGAGGGAGGGGAGTTGGAATTTGCTACAACTGCTTGGCAGCAGCCGCTTCCAACTCGGCTCGGCACGTCGCGCAGGCGGCCTCTTCCACGTGGTAGCGGATATCACGGTACTCGACTGCTTGCGGATCGGCGGAGTAAGAGGCCAGCCGCTCGGGGCTTGGACACAGGGCGCCAACCAGCCGGAAGTTGGGCGAAAGTCCTCGTCGCGGACCCGCCGGACCGTCTCCACCCAGGCGTCCTGGAGGATATCGTCGGCCTGGTCCGCAAGCCGCGGAAAAGCCTGCCGGAGATAGCGGGCGAGCGCAGCGCGCCCCGCCACAAATGCTTCGGTCAGTTGGGCCTCCCAATAGCCCCGATCGCCTTCCACGGTCGTAACCTTTCGTGCGGACGCTACTCCTGCTCCCTGCTCCTGATCTTAATCGTAACGCGACCGAGCCGCAACCAAATGGAGAACGGGGCAATGGAATGTTGGAATGATGGGGTGACTGAATGGGCAAGCAACTGGCCCGTCACTCCATTATTCCCACGTTCCATTACCACAATCATGCGCGCACGGCGCGCAGAAGCTACGGACAACGACTTTAAGTTCCCTCGCTGTCCGATCCGAATCCAATGCACCTCTCCATCCTTACGCGATCAACCCTCTTCGGGAGAACGGATCGGTAAGCTCCAGGACAAGCCGATCGACGGGCGGGCATCCGGCCGCGGCTCGGCCGAGCAGTTCTGCTTCGCTCAATTGCGGCTCGATCATCAGCCGGCACGGAAGATAGACCTGGTTGTCCGGCTGGTCGCTCGTCCGGTACGGCCGCTCCACACGCACCAAGCCGCCTTGCGATTGCCAGTGGAGACGCCCTTGTCGCCACCGGAAGGCCAACTCCTCGCAGGCCAGTTCAGACAGCACGATGTGTGCCGGCAGACACGCGCGCAGGACCATTTCCTCGTCCAGCAGCACCACGCGCGAGAGCAGCTTTCCGGCCGCGGTCCACACCAATGCGCGCGTGCCGGGCGCCGCCTCCAACACCGCCGTGGTCGAACCGGCAACTGGGAGCCGGAACCGCCAGGTACACGACGGGCCGCCAAGCTGTAGCAGGTCGCCGTCGGCAAGGCGACACAGGGATTCGATCTGCCGGCCACTGACCCGTGCCGCACATGGCTGCCCGTGCGCGTCGCGGCAAGCGGCCAGTTGCCAGCCCGTGCCGTCGCGCACGAGCACTGCATGGCGCCGGTGCAAGGGGCCCTGGATAGGCACGTGGACGCCTTCGGCTCGCGGCGTGCCCAAGCAAACCTCGCCCGCCGAGACGACCAGGGCCAAGTCGCCGAGCAGAAACCCTTGCGCGCGGTTATTCACGGCGATCGGCTGCCGCGCGGCAGGGCTCGCGGCGGACATGGCCTGGGCAATCGCCGTGGCAAGTTCGTCCAGTTGTGGATCCTCGGGCATGATCTGGCGGGCCTTGTACCAGTGGCGATGGGCCGCTTCCGCCTGACCGGCCTCTAAACACCGCCGGGACGCCTCCACCTGGCGAGCGAACTGCGCAAGCCGTTGTTCAACCGACGCGCGAAGTTCCGCGCCCCGCGAGTGCTCGCCCAAGTGAGCCAGCACGTCCAAGGCGGAGTGGAGCTGGCCCGCTTCGGCCAGATTATGCGCCTCGTCGAACTGTGCAGCAAGCCAGGTTTCGCGGCGTTGCTTGTCCTGAATCGCCTCGCGAATCCGTTGCTGCAAGGCTTGCGCGTTGCCCTCGATCGCCATACACCGCGCGGCCAGGTTCATTAACGCCTCAGCCGTCTCCAATTGCGCGGCCTGGAACTCTGCTTCGGTCATTTCGACGAGCCGCCGGCCCGCTTCCAGCAGCCGTTTGCGGACCGCGCGGTGTTGCGGGTATTTGCAGCCGGGCAGCCTCAGACGGGTTGTCCTGTTCGAAGCAGTCG
>JABWBD010000476.1 GCA_013360685.1 Pirellulales bacterium | reverse complement strand
GCAATGAAGAGGCGGCACGGATCGTCCCGCAGACGGAAGGACTGCGGTATTACGTTGTCGTCGACCCCCGCCGCCCCGAAACCTACCGGCAGGCCGACCAACTGCTGGGCGGGCCCGCTTGCGTCGGCATCAAGATCCATCCGGAAGAGCACGGCTACCCGATCGGCGAGTTCGCCCGCCCGATCTTCGAGTTCGCCGCGAAGCACCGGGCCGTGGTCCTGACCCATTCCAGCGAAAAAAACAGCCTGGCAAGCGAGTTTGTGCCGTGGGCCAACCTGTTTCCGGAAGTCCGCCTCATCCTGGCCCACATCGGCTGGGGATGGGACGGCGACATGACCCACCAGGTGCGGGCCATCCAGCAGAGCCGGCACGGCAACGTGTACGCCGACACGTCGAGTTCCAAGTCGATCGTCTCGCGCGTGATCGAATGGGCAGTCCGCGAAGCCGGCGCCGACCACGTGTTGTTCGGCACAGACACCCCCCTCTACCACGCCGCCATGCAGCGCGCCCGGATCGAGCACGCGGATCTGGCCGACGACGAGAAGCGGCTCGTGCTGCGGGAGAACGCGGTGCGTGTGTTTGGGTTGGCTTGACGCCCCTCTTGCTTCCCCGGGTTCTCCACCGGGTCCTACCGTACCGCGGAGGCGGCGCCCGCCCAATCCGTCACAGCCGGCGCCGGTGAAAGCAGTGCGGCGTTGGAATCTCCCTCAATCTTCGATTGACGGGTGGAGCCCGACTCCTGGACCAGCGCGGCCAGGCGGTCCCGATCGACGGGCTTGGCGAGATAGCCGTCGCAGCCCGCCTCCAAGCACTTCTCCCGGTCCCCGTTCATGGCATGTGCCGTGAGCGCTACGATCCGGCCGGCATATCCTGCCAGCCGCAGTTGCCGCGTGGCGCCGTAGCCGTCGACCACGGGCATCTGCATGTCCATAAGGATAAGATCAAACGGGTGTCCGTCTTGCTGAGCAGCCAGTGCCTCTCTCACAGCGTCTTCGCCGTTTTCGGCGGTCACCACTTCCGCCCCGGAGAGCTTCAGCAAGGCAGCGATCAGTCGGCGAATGTCGGGGGTGTCCTCGGCGAGAAGCACCCTGCAATCCGGACCCGCATGTTGCTTCGGAGGCCGGCAGCGGTCCTCGTCCTGCCGCACGGTGTTGGGTGCGGGGTCGTCGAGCATTCGGGCGCTCTGGAGCGGACCTGGGTCGATCGTCACGGTGAAGGTGCTGCCTTTGCCCGCCGTGCTGCAAACGGCGATGTCTCCTCCGAGCATCGCCGCCAATCGCTTGCTGATCGCCAGTCCCAGCCCGGTGCCGCCGTACTTGCGATTGGTCGAAGTCTCGCCTTGGGTGAACGGCCGGAACAGGCGGTTCTGCTGGTCCGGGGTCATGCCGATGCCGGTGTCGACCACGTCGAACCGGACCGAGGGCAGTCCGCCGCCGTTGACCGCCGTCCGGACGATCAGTCGCACGCCGCCGGTTGCCGTGAACTTGATGGCGTTGCCGGTCAAATTGATGAGGATCTGCCGCAGCCGGGTGGGATCGGTAGTAATGCGTTCCGGGACCGGGCCGGCACCCTCCAGGGAAAGGTCGATGCCCTTGGCATCGGCGCGTACCTGCATGAGGCGCACAACCTCGCGGACCAGGTGCATGAGGTCGCACTCGACCCGTTCGATGTCGAGCTTCCCCGCCTCGATCTTGGAGAGGTCGAGGATGTCGTTGATGAGTTCGAGCAGGTACCGGCCGTTGCGCTGGATCGTCTTCAGCGCCTCGACCCTCGCCGGCGGCGCGTGATCGAGTCCCGGCTCCGCCAGGAGGACCTCGGAAAAGCCCAGGATGGCCGTCATGGGAGTGCGGATCTCGTGGCTCATGTTGGCCAGGAACTCGCTCTTGGCCCGTGTCGCCGATTCGGCCAGGGCCCCGGCCCTTTCCAGCGCCGCTACGGCCTGTTTGAGATCGCGTTCCACTTGTTTGCGCTCGGTGATGTCGATCATCACCGTAAGGAATTGCTCGCGCCCCTGGTGCCGAATACGCTCGCCGGAAAACAACCCGTCGAGCAGCGTTCCGTCCTTCCGCCGGATCTGGAGTTCGACGTTGGTGATCGATCCGCAAGTTTGCAGCCGATCGGCGGCGGCCGCATGGTCCTCCGGGGCGGCGAACAGACCCAGTTCGGCGCTCGTCTTGCCGATCACTTCTTCGCGCGAATAGCCGAGCGCCGCGAGGAATACCTCGTTGACGTCGAGGAAGACGCGGTCCTGCATCGAGGAGACGGCCATCAGCGCCGGGTTGCTGCGGAACATCCGTTCGAATCGCTGCTTCGCCTCCTGTTCCGCGGTCAGATCCTTGCAGATCGCGAAGATGCAATCCAGACCGTTCCAGGTCCCTCGCCACGCCCGGGTTTCGACGGGCACGGTTTCACGGTTCTTACGGACCAAAGGCAAGGGGCAGGTTTCGCGCTCGCCCCGGATCATGGCAGCAAAGATCTCCGACGCTTCCCGATGCGTGTCGGGCGGATGAAGGTCGAGAACGCACCGGCCGGTCAGTTCTTCCGCGCCGTAGCCCAGGTTCTTCAGGGACGCCGCATTGCCGTACAAGACCCGGCCGTCGACGGCGACGACAAAGATCATGTCGCCGATGGATTCAAAGCAGGTGCGGAAATTCCTCTCGCTCGTCTCGAGTTGCTCCTTGGCCAGTTTGCGGTCGGTGATATCCTCCTTAACCGCGACGAAATGCGTGATCGCCCCGTTCTCGTCGGTGACCGACGAGATCGTCGCCTGCTCCCAATAAAGGCTGCCGTCCTTGCGCCGGTTGTGGAACTGCCCTCGCCATTCACGCCCCTCGAGAATCGTCCGCCAGAGATCTTCGTAGAAGCTGAGCGGTTGGAGACCGGACTTGAGGATGCGGGGATTTTGGCCGAGCACCTCTTCGGGAGTGTATCCCGTCGCTTTCACAAAGCCCGAATTGACGTATTCGATCGTTCCATCGACACGGGTAATGACGATCGACGCCGTCGTCTGTTCGACCGCCCGGGAGAGTGTGCGGAGGTCGTGTTTGATCTGCATGGGATATCCATTTCGCTGCGGTGAGTCGTTCCGGCGATCCGGCGATGCTTTTCGGCACGCCGGGTGTCGAGGGCCGTCTCGCGATGTCCGGACAGGCGGGGCGATCGCTTGCCGATGGTGCCGAGAGCGGCGGGTGGGCTTCTCGATTATAGGTCGCGAACGGGTGGCAAGCGGGCGACAGCAAGGGCCTTCGGGCCGCCCCGAGGCCGGGCGACCGGGCGTCGCCTCGGAGATTCATCGGCTGGACATCGCTGCCGAGTAAGCTATGTATACTCAGCCGCTAATGAAAGCGGGGACGCAAGGGTATCGTGTCATGGGGCAGGCCGCCCTCTTGACCTCTGCGCCCCGTCCGGACCTCCCGCACAGGCCCTACCAACGACACATCCGCGAAGGATGCCAGGTTCGACCACGATATCCCGGCGGTCCAGGAGGTTGAACGGAACCTATCCCTCGAGATCCACCCCCGACAACGAAGCAACCGGTCTACTCGCACAGACCAGGGGAACAACGAAAGAGAACCATGAAACGCCACTCACTTCAAGTCAAGATCGCGGCATTAGTAATCGGTTCCGTGCTTATGACCGCGCTGTCCCTGCTCGCTACCGTGATGTGGCAAAAGGGGACTCTCGAAACCAACGTGAAACACCAACTCCACGAATCGATGCGCGAGCAGGTGGCCGAGACCGCGAAGATGGTCTACCGGATGTGCGAAGGCTCCGACGAGCGGACCACGCGGCGGCTGACGCACGACATCGCGGTGCTTCGCCACGAATTAAGTCAGGCTGGCGGCGTGAGATCCGAGGGTTCCGCCTCTTGGGAGGCGATCAACCAGTTCAGCAAGGAGGTCTCGCAAGTCTCACTGCCGAGAATGCTGCTCGGAGAAACGCAGCTCGGCCAGAACCGCGATCCGGCCGTGGAGTCGCTCGTCGTCGACAAGGTCAAGCACTACACGCGGGACGACTGCACGCTGTTTCAGCGGATGAACGACGCGGGCGACATGCTGCGCGTCTCCACAACCGTGCTGGGCGCCGACGGCCGCCGTGCCGTCGGGACGTATATTCCCCGCAAGAACCCCGACGGCGCCGAGAATCCCGTCCTGGCAGCCGTGCTCAAGGGGAATGCCTACCAGGGGATGGCGATGGTCGTCGACCGATGGAAGCTGACGCGGTACGAGCCGCTCTGGAACTCTCCCCAGAAATCGAAGGTCGTGGGGATGCTGTTCGCCGGCGTCGACTTCGACAACATCAACAAGGAATTACGAGCGAGCATCCTGCGGACGAGCGTCGGCAAGACGGGCTACGTCTTCGTGCTCGGGGCGAAGGGCGATGCCCGGGGCGTATACCGGATCTCGAAAGACGGCAAACGCGACGGCGAGAACATCTGGGACGCCAAGGACTCCAGCGGGAACCAGTTCATTCAGGAGATTATCCGCCAATCGCTCGATGCCAAAGAGGGCGAAGTGGGCTTCGTGCGCTACCCCTGGAAGAACGAAGGCGATCCGAAGCCGCGCATGAAGATCAGCGCCGTCGCGTACTATGCGCCCTGGGATTGGGTCATCGGCGCGGGGACCTACGAAGACGACAACGACGGCATTCTCGCCGAATCGCTGACGGCCATCCAAGCCATGCAGCGGTATGCCGTGATCTGCACCGCGGTCATTCTCGTCGTGCTGGGCGCCCTGGCCGTCGTCATGACCCGCGCCCTGACCAGGCCGATCGGCATTGCGGTGGGCCTCCTGGGCGAAGTCGCAAAAGGCAACGTCGCGGTGGAGATCCCGCAGAGGATCCTCGCGCGTCACGATGCCATCGGCGACCTCGCGAAAGCCCTTGCGACCATGGTTGCCGGCCTGCGAGGAATCGTAACCGGCATGGCGGAGAATTCCAGTGGCCTCGCCGGCGCGTCGACCGAGTTGTCCGCCACGGCGGCCCAGCTCGCGAGCGGCGCCGAGGAAACCACCAACCAGTCCGCGCAGGTCGCCGCGGCCGCGGAGCAGATGTCGACCAACATGACGGGAATGGCGGCCTCCACCGAGCAGATGTCCGCCAACGTCAAAACGGTCGCCGCCGCCGTCGAGCAGTTGACCGCCAGCATCAGCGAAGTCGCCCGGAGCGCCGAACAGGCCGCCGGCGTCGCAGGCCAGGCGGCGCAACTGGTGTCCACCGGCAACGCCCAGATCGCGGGCCTCGGCAGCGCCGCCGAGGAGATCGGCAAAGTCATCGAGGTGATCCAGGACATCGCCGAGCAGACCAACCTCTTGGCGCTCAACGCCACCATCGAGGCAGCGCGGGCCGGCGACGCGGGCAAGGGCTTCGCGGTCGTCGCCACCGAGGTCAAGGAACTCGCCAGGCAGACCGGATCGGCCACGGAAGACATCCGCAAGCGGATCGAGGCCATCCAGGGCTCGGCCGGCCAGGCGGTCAAGTC
>JABWBD010000475.1 GCA_013360685.1 Pirellulales bacterium | reverse complement strand
CCGCCCGCCTGGCCGCTGGCCACCGCCGGCCTGCTCGCCCTGCTCAACGGCGCGTATGGGCGTCTCGGCCATCGGGTCCCGGTGCGGCCGGCCCTCTGGACGCAGATCCTTGCCGATCTGGCCATCCTCACGGCGGTGATCCATTTTCTCGGCAGCACCGCCAGTTACGCGCCGTTCATGTACCTGTTTCACATTATCCTGGCTTGCATCTTTTTTCCCCGCTTCGAGAGCGCCGTGGTGACGGTCGCGGCCGTGGCGCTCTACTTGGGCTGCCTCTTGGCCGAGTCCTGGGGCCTCTTGTCGCCGGCGACGGTCTTTGCCGACCCGGGCGCCGCTCTGCTGCATCCCCTGCGTCCGGCCACCCAGTTCTGGCACGTCGGATCGGCGCTGGCCATCTGGGCGGTCATCTGGTACCTGGCGTCGCGTCTGGCGGGCGAACTGCGGCAGCGCGAGCGGGAGCTGGCCCTGGCAAACCAGCGGCTCAAGGCCAGCAGCGATGAGCGGGCCAGGCACATGCTCCAAACCACCCACCAGTTGAAAGCGCCGTTTGCGGCCATCCACGCCCATACCCAGCTTCTCGCGGGCGGCTATTGCGGCCCGCTGTCCGAAAAAGCCCAGGGTGTGGTCGAAAAGATCACGGCGCGGTGCAGCATGCTTTCCCGCCAGATCCAGGCGATGCTTCAACTGGCGAATCTGCGCTCCGAGGCCCAATCGAATCCGCCCCTGGTGGAAATCGCGCTGGACGATGCCATCCGGACGAGCGTCGCGCGCATCGAACCGGCCGCGGCGCAGCGGGACATCCGGATCGAGACCAAACTCGAGCCCGCCCGCATCACGGCCGCGGAAGACCACGTGCGGATGCTTCTGGAAAACCTGCTGACCAACGCGGTGAACTACTCGTACGATGGCGGCCTGGTGACGGTCGCCTGCCGCCGCGCGTCGGACGAGACGGCCTGTCTCGATGTCCGCGACCGGGGCATCGGCATACCCCAGGACAAGCTCCCTCGCATCTTTGAGGACTACTTTCGTACGGCCGAAGCGGCGCTGCACAATAAAGCCTCCACCGGCCTCGGCCTGGCGATTGTCCGCCAGATCGCCCGCGCCGCCGGCATCACGGTCCGCGTGGAAAGCGCCCCGCAGCGCGGCACCTGTTTCACCTTAACCATTCCGATCATCGCGTCGGGCCCGCCGGCCCGGCATGGCACGAAGGAGTTGCATCATGGCGTATCTCTTGATCATTGACGACGACGAGGACTTTGCCGGCGCGGTCGCTGCGGTCCTTCAGAGCGAAGGGCACGAAACGGCCATCGAGTTGGACGACCGCAAGGCCATGGACCGCCTCCGCCAACGGCGTCCCGACGCCATTGTTCTGGACGTCATGTTTCCGGAGAATCCCAGCGGCGGATTCGAGTTGGCCCGCAAGATCCGCCGCAGTTACGACCGCCTCCCCATCCTCATGCTCACGGCGGTGAACCAGCAATTCCCCTTGGGATTCAGCAACAAGGACATCGATCCGACCTGGCTGCCCGTCACCGAATTCCTGGAAAAACCGGTCGACTTCCAGCTCCTCAGCCGCAAGGTGGCCCAGCTTCTGGCCTGATTGCAGAATCGAAGCATGGCGCGGGTCGTTCTCGCTCGTTACACAGCCACTTCCGATTGGTAAGCCAAAACGATCTCGTTTTCCGGGATCCCGCGTTGGACGAAGTCCGGGATCACTCCATGTTCCATGCCGTCGTACTCGACGCACACCTTGTTGTCCACAACGGTGATATACAATAGGAGTCCGCGGATACGCCGCCCGCGGTCCCAACCCACTTGGACCAAGGCATACCGGTCGTGGGCCTCGTCAAGAACAGCGTCCAGTCGAATCTCGCCGTGCGATGGCCGCAGCGCGGCATATCGCCGGATAACCTCCTTCACGACTTCCCGGACGGACGCAGTGGTATCCATTGCTGCACCTCGCTTTTCTCCACATTGACCACAATGAGCTGCAGGGGCAATTCGTCAATTACCAATTCTCCGATCGGCTCGCTGAAGATCTCGTCGAACACGACGTCTGTCACGGCCAAGTAGATCTCGCGTCCCGGGTCCACCTGACCAAGCAGCAGCCGGTAAAGAACGTACTGCCCAATGGCTTGCTCCAAATCGGCCACCGGCGAGCGTCCCTGGAACGGTTTGATCTCAACAACGATGCGATCACCTTCTCGCGTAGCACCGACCAAACGCCCCTGATCGTACCCCTTCGCTCGCTCCACCGCCCCCAAGTCGACGAACAGGAACCGCTCGCCGTAAGAAATGACAAAAGGGTCGTCCGTAATTCGCCATCCATCCTTGACGAGCGCTTGCTCGACGATGTCGTGGAGGGAGTCCCGTTGAGGCATGATACTGCCTGTCTCGCGGTCGGAAACGAGCAATGAGAAACAATTCATTTTACCATGAAAACGCGATCAGTCCACCGCCCCCTCGGCCACCAATTGGCTCGTCGTCGTTGGGAATCGTGGAACTGGGCCGAGCAAGACGATGAACTCGCTCGCCATATTTCGCTGTTGCGTGCCGCCGAACGCTAAGGGATGTCACGTTCGTTCCGGAGGGTCTGCTCGATCAACGTGCCGCGACTGCTTGCACTTCGCGCCACACGCGCAGCAGGTTTCCGCCCCAGATCTTCGCGATGGCATCGGCCGAGTATCCTCGGCGCAAGAGCTCCACGGTCACGTGGAGCGATTCGGCATGGCTGCCGAAGCCGTGAATCCCGCCTCCGCCGTCGAAATCGCTGCCGATGCCCACATGGTCCACACCGGCCAACTGCACGGCGTGGTCGATATGATCGGCAAAATCCTTCAGGCAGGCCGGCGGGTATCGGCGGTCCAGTTCGACCATCTCCTGTTCAAAACGTTCGCGCTGCGGTTTGGCGGCCGCCGCGAAATTGCCCTCGGTAACGCCGACGCTGGCGGCCAGTTCGTCGATCGCCTTCTTCCTTTCCGGCGACGGCGGCATGAGGAACCCGCCCACCGCAACCATTTGAATCACACCCCCCTTGGCAGCGAGTGTTTTCAACTGCTCGTCGGTAAGATTGCGCGGATGCTCGCGGAGGGCCGCGCAGCCCGAATGCGACGCGATTACCGGGGCCCTGGAAAGGCCCACGACATCGCGAAACGAACCTGCTGCTGCATGGGACAGGTCGATCATCATGCCCAGGCGATTCATTTCGGCCACGAATTGCCGGCCCAAGGGGCTCAACCCCCGGTCCTTGGACCCGTCGTCTCCAAGCCCGGACGATGGATTGCACGAGTCGCAGATCTGGTTGTGTCCGTTGTGGCAGAGGGTGATGTAGCGGACGCCAAGATCGAAAAACCGTTGGATGCTCGACAACTCCGTGCCCACTGCATAGCCGTTCTCGATGCCAATCATGATCGCGCGTCTGCCGCCAGCGGCGATGCGTTCGACCTCGTCGGGCGTGGCGGCCAGGGCGCAGCGGTTGGGATACATCGTGGTCAGCCGGCGAATGGCGGAGATCTTCGCCATGGCAGCCTCAGAGGCACGCCGGTAGCCGTCGGCATCGCAGGCCTGCTGAGGAACATAGGCGGCAAAAAAGACGCCGTCGACGCCCCCGCTGACCATTTTGACCAGATCGCACTTCAGAAGCGGGTTGTCGGCGCCCGGGTCGAGCTGCGGCGTGGCGTATTGCGGCCCCGCAATATCGACGTGGGAGTCGAGCGTCAGCGCACGCTCATGGACTTGCCGCGCCTCGGCCAGCAGGGCCTCATCGGCGATCGCAGCCGGTTCGGCACACAACACCGGCGGGCAATAGACCGATCCGATCACCCAACACGCAAACAGCCCCAGCCACGCTCTACGGGTCCAATACATACGGCGACAGTCCTTCAATAGGGATTCAACTCCCAATGGAGATTACTTCCGCGAATCGCAAAACCCGCTCGACCGCGCACGCGTGCAGTTTGCGGCTGGACAAACCGTGTGCCACACCGCCGGGTCAGCCTTTCAGCAGCTCGAGCGGCTCGAATCCTCCGCCCAATACGGCCTTGCTGTCAAAGCCGAGCCACCGATCCAGGAGCGTGGCGTAGACGCGGCGGAAATCGGTGCGGAATTTCAGTCCGTTGTTCGCCAGATCGGTGAGGCTCGGGTGCTCGCCGACCAGGCCGCCTTTGAGCCGGCCGCCAGCGAGGAACATCGGGGCGGCCGCGCCGTGGTCGGTGCCGCGGCGGCCGTTCTCGCTCACCGTGCGGCCGAATTCGGAAAACGTCGCCACCAGCACCCGGTCGAGCAGGTTCTGACGCTTAAGATCCGCCACGAATGCGGCGACCGACCTGGCAAGCTGCTCCAGCAGGGCGCAGTGGTTGCCGATTTGGTTGGCGTGGTTGTCGAACCCGCCAAAACCGTCGCCGCCCAACTCCGTGAAGAAAATCCGCACCCCGCAGTCCGCGCGGAGGAGTTGCGAGATCGTGCGGAGCCGCTCGGCGAGTTGGTAGGGCGGGTACTCCGCGCCGCCGGCGTCCTGGGCGATCGCGTCCAGCTTGCGGCTGTCGGCGTAGGCCCCGGCCGTGGTCCGCTCGACGAAATCCAAGAGCGGGTTCTCGCGCTGGCGGCGCAGGCCGGCGAGCTGCCCCAACTGGTTCCGATAGGCGTCCCCCTTGTCGCCCGGCAATGCCCGCAGCTTCCACTGGTCGAGCGACCGCAGCGCCAGGACCGGCACTTTCTCGGAGTTCAGAGCAAGCGGGCGGCTGCCGGGACCGACGAACAGGCCCACCGCCTTGCCTTGTTCCGGTTGAGTCGCACGGTCGATCGCGCGGCCGGCCCAGCCGGTCTGGCAAGTGGTGTCGTGCGGGCGCGCGGTGTGCCAGTTTCGCATGGCAGCGAAATGGTCGCCTTCCGGATTCGGATAGCCGACGCCCTGGACAATGCTCAGGTGGCCTTCCTGATAGAGCCGCTGGAACGCCTCCATGCGGGGATGGAGGCCCAAGTCGGTCCCGATCTTGTGGAGGCTCTTTTCGGGCAGGCGTATCGTGGGCCGGCTCCGCGCGTAGGCGTCGTCGGCGTAGGGGACGACGGTGTTCAGCCCGTCGTTGCCGCCGGACAGCTCGATCAGCACCAGCGCCGTGTCGCCCTCGGATTTTCGTTCCGCGCCGGCCAGGGCGGTGCGCGCAAGGAAGACCGGCGCCGTGGGAGCGAGCGACAGCAGCGTCGATGCCCCCAAGGCCGATTTGAGGAAGTCACGCCGGGTCTGGGACATGGATATTGGCTCCGAAGCGAAAGGCAAAAATCGTTCAAGGAAACGGAATGAATTCCGTTTTACGCGAGTTGGAATTCAGGTTGGACGACGACGGCGTGGGCGAAACGGCGCAGCCTCTGCGCGAGGTCGCCGCCCGCCTCGTCGTCGAGCTTCATCAGGCGGTCGCGGACGGCGTCCGCCACGTCGTTCTGCAGGAACACTTCGAGCAGGAACCGGCGGGCCGCCGCGGGGTC
>JABWBD010000474.1 GCA_013360685.1 Pirellulales bacterium | reverse complement strand
GAAAGCATCCACGGCGCAAGGGCGCGAGGGGGCCGATCGGTGAGCGCAGAGGGCGTCGGGCTTGGCCGGAGAGGACCAAGCAACGGGCTGTGATCGGCAGTGCGAAGTACCGAGTACTGAGTACCGAGTACGCAGTGAGCTTCAGAGCAGACGCACAGACAGTCCGGAGAAGCCCTCGATGGTACCGCCACGACGGCGTACTCGGAGAGCACCTGCCCCTTCTGCCACGCTCGCTTGGCGGGCCTCGCATCGTCCCGCCGCTCCGGTCGCCTCCCGCGTTCCGCGGCAGGTAGCCCATCCGCCACTGCCGGCAGACCTCAAGGGGTGAGATACGGGCGGCGGCGGGATCTATTCCGTGCAGGTTTCGATCCGCACGGCGCAGACCTTGGTCTCCGGGATCTTCGCCACGGGATCCAGCGCGGCGTGCGTCAGGACGTTGGTGGGCGTCTCCGCGAAGTGGAACGTCATCGACACCATCCCCGGCGGGCAGACCTCCGTCACGTCGGCCTGGACGGTTACCGTTCCTCGCCGGGAACAAAGGCGGACCGTCTCCCCGTCGGCGATCCCCAGTCGGCCGGCATCCTGAGGATGGATTCTCAACAGCTCGCAGCCGTCGAGCTTCTCCAGGCCCGCGGTGCGGCGCGTCATCGTGCCGGTGTGGTAGTGGAAGAGGCTGCGGTCGGTGGTGAGCACGAAGGGATATTCGTCGTCGGGAAGCTCCGCCGAAGGCTTGTACTGAAGCGGCAGGAACCGCGCCTTGCCGTCGGGGGTGGCAAACCGCTCGGTGTGGAGGATGGGCGTGCCCGGATGGTCCGGCGAAGGACAGGGCCATTGCAGCCCACCGTTGTCCAATCGCTCGTACGATATGCCGCGGTAGCTCGGCGCCAGCCCGGCGATCTCCTCCATGATCTCCGCGGGGTGCGAGAAGGAAAAACCGTCGGCCCCCATTCGCCTGGCGATCTCGGCGATGATCCACCAGTCCGAGCGCGAGTCGCCGGCGGGCTCCAGGGCTTTGCGGACCCGCTGCACGCGCCGCTCCGTATTCGTGAAGGTCCCGTCCTTTTCGGCGAAGGTGGCGGCGGGCAGAACCACGTCGGCCAGCCGGGCGGTCTCCGTAAGGAAGATGTCTTGGACCACGAGGAATTCGAGGCGGCGGAGGCTTGCTTCCACGTGATGCGCGTCCGCCTCGCTGAGGACCGGGTTTTCGCCCATGATGTAGGCGGCCTTGACGGCTCCGGCGCTGATGGCGCCGAACACCTCGGTCATCGGCAGCCCGGGCGAACCGCTCAACGGGCTGCCCCAGGCGGCCTCGAATCGGAGCCTTACTTCGGGGTTGTCGACCTTCTGGTAGCCGGGGAAAACATTGGGCAGGGTCCCCATGTCGCAGGCGCCCTGCACGTTGTTTTGCCCTCGCAGCGGATTCACGCCGCTGGACGGTTTGCCGACGTTGCCCGTCAGCAGGGCAAGATTACTCACCGCCAGGACATTGTCGGTGCCGTGGGTGTGCTGGGTGATGCCCATCGCGAAAAGAATCGTGGCGGGCTTCGATGTGGCGAAGGTCCGGGCGGCCTGGGCGATCACGTCCCGCGGCACGCCGGTCGTCTGCTCGGCAAAGTCGAGCGGAAATCCTCGCAGTGACTTCTCCAAGGCGTCGAAGTTGGCGCAGCGCTGGTTACAGAACGCCTCGTCCGCCAGCCCTTCATCGACGATGACCCGCATCATGCCCATCAACAGCGCCACGTCGCTTCCCGCGCGGTGGCGCAGCACAAGGCCGGCATGGCGCGCCAGATCGATCTGCTTCGGGTTGGCCACGATCAGCGTGGCCCCGCGGCGCACGGCCTCCTTGATCTTCAGGGCAAGCACGGGATGAGCGGCCGTGGTGTTGGTGCCGATCGCCAGAATACAGGCCGCGCCGGCGATGTCCTCGATGGTGTTGGTCATGGCACCGCTGCCGAAGCTTTGGGCCAGGCCCGCAACCGAGGGCGAGTGGCAGAGCCGGGCGCAGTGGTCGACGTTGTTGGTGCCCATCACCTGCCGGGTGAACTTCTGCAGGAGGTAGTTCTCCTCGTTGGTGCACTTGGCCGAGGCCATGGCCGCGAATGCCCCCCGGTGCTCGGCGAGCTTGCGGGCCACCAGGTCGAGCGCCTCGTCCCAGCTTGCCTCAACGAACTCGCCGTTTTTTCGGATCCGCGGCGACGTCAGTCGGTCCGGATGGTTGACAAAGTCGTGCCCAAACCGGCCCTTGACGCAGAGCCTGCCCTGGTTGACCGGGCTGTCGGCGTCGCCGCGGACGCCGACAATCCGCCCGCCGCGGATTCCCAGGTGGATGCTGCAGCCGACGCCGCAGTAGGGGCAGATCGTCTTCACCTCGCGGGCCGGCGGCTGGACTTTCTTGGGCAAGAGCGCCTCGACGGGGCAACGGGCCACGCATTCCCCGCACGACACGCACGCCGATTCCACGATCGGCACGTTGCCGAAGGTGCTGACCATCGTGTTGAACCCGCGAAAGGCAAAGTCGAGGGCGTTGACCCCCACGATCTCGTCGCAGGTCCGCACACAGATGCCGCAGAGCACGCACTGGTTGGGATCGTAGCGGAAGAACGGATTCGAGTCGTCGACCGGCAGCGACTTGACGCGCCGCCGCATGCGGCCCAGGCGTTCCGGGTCGACTCCCGCGTAGGCCGCGATCCGCTGGAGTTCGCAGCGATTGTTCTTTCCGCACGACAGGCAATCGGCACGATGGTTGAGCACCAACAACTCGGCCGCGGTGCGGCGGACCTTGTGGATCTGCGGGCTCTCGGTGCGGACCACCATGCCCTGCTCGACGGGCGCCAGGCAGGAGAGGACCATGCCTCGTCCGGCGACGTCCACCATGCACAGCCGGCAAACGCCGACCGGCTTGAGGTCGGGATGATGGCAGAGGTGTGGGATGTAGATGCCCGCGGCCAGCGCCGCCTCGAGGACGGTCGTCCCCGGGGCGGCGGAAAGCCGCATGTCGTCGATGGTCAGGGTCACGGGTTCGGGCATATCGGCCTTCTCAAATCAGCATGACGGCATCGAATCGGCAGGTGTCGCGGCAGATGCCGCAACGGGTGCAGACGTGCGCGTGGATCGTGTGCGGTTGCTTGCGGTCGCCGTCAATGGCCTCCGTGGGACAGGCACGCCGGCAGAGACCGCAACCGGTGCAGAGCTGCGCGTTGATGGCAAACTGGATCAGCGCGGTGCAGCCCCCTGCCGGGCACCGCTTCCGCTCGATGTGGGCCTCGTACTCGTCGCGGAAGTAACGGATCGTCGTGAGCACGGGGTTGGGCGCCGTCTGTCCTAGCCCGCAGAGCGAGCCTGCTTGGACCCCTTCGGCCACGTCCAGCAGGAGTTCGACGTCCGTCCCCGTACCCTTCCCAGCCGTAACATCCTGCAAGACCTCCAGCAACTGCTTCGTGCCCAGGCGGCATGGAACGCAGGCGCCGCACGACTCCTTCTGCGCGAAGTCGAGGAAGTAGCGGGCGAAGTCGACCATGCAGGTGCTGTCGTCCATCACCACCATGCCGCCGGAGCCCATGATGCTGCCGGCCGCGCGGAGCGAATCGTAGTCGATAGGGGTGTCGAGCAGGTCGCTGGGAATGCAGCCGCCCGACGGGCCGCCGGTCTGCACCGCCTTGAACGGCTTGTCGTCGAGCACACCGCCGCCGATGTCGAAGATCATCTGCCGCAAGGTCGTCCCCAGCGGCACCTCCACCAGCCCCGTGCGTTTCACCTTGCCGACCAGGGCAAACGTCTTGGTCCCTTTACTCGACTCGGTGCCGTACTGGGCGAACCACTCGGGCCCGTGCTGGAGGATCAGCGCCGCGCAGGCCAAGGTCTCCACGTTGTTGATGATCGTCGGCTTACCCCAAAGTCCCGAGACGGCGGGAAACGGCGGCCGGGGGCGGGGCGTTCCGCGTTTGCCTTCGATCGACGCGATCAGCGCGGTCTCCTCGCCGCAAACGAACGCTCCCGCGCCCTCCTTGATCTTGATGTGAAAATCGGTCCCGGAGTCCAGGATGTTTTCGCCCAACAGATTGCAGTCCTCCGCCTGCCCGATGGCCGTGCGGAGACGTTCCAGGGCGAGCGGATACTCGGCCCGGCAGTAGATGTAGCCGGTCTTCGCGCCCAGGGCCCTGCCGGCGATGAGCATCCCTTCCAGGAGCGAATGGGGATCGCCTTCCAGCAGCGATCGGTTCATGAACGCGCCGGGATCCCCTTCATCGGCGTTGCAGATCAGGAATTTCTCGTCCGCCTGGGCGCCGCGGCAGAATTGCCATTTCCGCCAAGTGGGAAACCCCGCGCCGCCTCGGCCTCTCAGGCCGGCCCGCTTGATTTCCTCAAGGATCTCTTCGGGACTCATCCGGAGGGCCCTGGCAAGACCGGAATACCCGCCCTGCGCCAGGTAATGGTCGATGTTCGTCGGATCGATGAAGCCGCAATTCCGCAAGACCCGGCGGACCTGGTGCTTGAGCACGGGTGTGTCGAACAGCGAAGGGAGTCCGTCCACCGCCGCGGGGCCGATCGTGCCCAAGGCGTCGTCCGCGGAAGGGTCGCCTTCGACAAGGTACCGGCGGACCAGTGCGGGCGCCTTCTTGGCAGTGACGTTGCCGTAGAGAACGCCCGGCCCCGAGGGCCGGAACAAGGCGACGATCGGCTCCGCATAGCAAAGGCCGATGCAGCCCACCTCGACGAACCGGCAATCCAACCCGTGCTCCAGCGACGCGCTCCGGAGGCTTTCGAGGACCTCCAAGGCGCCAGCGGAACGGCCGCAGGTGGCCGTGCCGACGAGCACGCGGGGCGTGCGATGCTCCTCCAACGATTTCCACTCCGCCAGCGCCCGCTGCCGCAGGTCGTCGAACGTCATTGCCGACTGTCCTTTCCCAACAGGGCCGCCGCCTTCTTCGGAGTCAAGTTGGCCTCGACCTTGTTATTGATCATCACGCAGGGCGACAGGCCGCAGGCACCGATGCAGGCCACCGTCTCGAGCGAATGGCTCAGGTCGGGCGTGGTCTGGCCTTCCTTGATCCCCAGTTGCTTTTCGATTTCCTGCAGGATCCGCGGCGCGCCGCGAACGTGGCAGGCGGTGCCGCGGCAGACCATCACGTGGTTCTTGCCGATCGGAGTGAACCGGAACTGCGCATAGAAGGTCGCGACGGCATAGACCTGGCTCTCCGGAACGCGGACGAAACGCGCGACCTCGCGCATGGCCTCGGTCTGGAGATAGCCGAATTCCCGCTGGACCTCTTGGAGGATGGGGATCAACTCGTGTTGTTGGCCCTCGTGCGAGGACAAGATCGCTTGGAGCCGTTCGGTCATCGTATCTACTCCCGCTCACCAGGTCTTCTGCTCGAGCCAATTCTCCCGTCATGGCTTCAGGCGATTGATTGATTATGCCGCCGGTTTTCGTCCGCGTAAACGCGCGTCGTCGATTTATCGCTGGTCTGGTTGCGAGAAAGATGCGCAGGAGGTCAAAGC
>JABWBD010000066.1 GCA_013360685.1 Pirellulales bacterium | reverse complement strand
GGGCCGCAGCGGCTCCTCCTGGTGCATTCGCTGGAGAATTTGTTCGGCACGTCCTGCCGTCTCATCGAGAACCTCGCGGTGGACGCGGACCGTTCTAGCCGGCGACACGGGCAGTTCCACAACGTCGCCCCGCGAGACCAACGCACGGTACACCTCGCCGGCATTCACGGCGCCCGCAATCCTCACCAGATCGCTCGGCTGCCAATCGCGCCAGGCGAGGAAATAGACTGCCGACGAGGCCCGCTGGAGAACATCTTCCGACGCGAGACTTGCCAAGGGAGCGAGTTTGCCGCGGTCCGCGCGGCGCAGCGGCGGAGCATCGGGGTCGAGCACGTGTCCCCCGCCGACGGTCGCCACGGGCGATTCGCTGCGGACCACCAGCGGCTGGTTCCAGGTGGTTACCGTCGGTTCGTCAAGGACGAGTTGTGCCAGCCCCACTTGGCCGGGCAACAGTTCGTTCTGCTCCAGGAGCACGAGCACGGCCATCACTTCCGCCGTTCCGACGTGCAGCCGTAGACGGCTGCGATGTTTCAGCGGCCTGGGAACGCTGGGCAAGACGTTCAGCCGGACGGAGAGGCGGCGGCTGGGCGTCAGGTGGCCAGGGGCCGCCAGCTCTTGTCCGCGACGGAGTTGTTCGTGACGGATGCCGGCCAGGTTGACGGCCGCGCGCTGCCCGCGGTGGACCTCTTCGACAGCACGAGCATGGTTTTCCAGGCCCCTCACGCGCACCGATACGCCGCCCGGTTCGACGACCAACTCGTCGCCCACGCGGACCCTGCCACTGGACACACTTCCGGTAGCCACCGTGCCGTACCCGGCAACGGTAAAAGCCCGGTCGATCGCCATGCGGAACGGCCCCGCCTCGCGCCGGCGGCGTGGCGAAGCCGCCGCCCTTCGGGAAGCCTCGGCGAGTGCGTGACGCAGGTTGTCCATGCCAAGACCCGTTATCGCACTGGTGCGGACCAGGGAAGCGACGGCCAGGAACGTTCCTTCGACGAGCTCGCGCACCTCCTGTTCCACCAGATCGATCCAGTCCGGGTCGGGCAGGTCGCACTTGGTCAGGGCAATCACGCCTGCGTCAAGTTCGAGAAGCCGAAGGATCTCCAGGTGTTCACGGGTCTGGGGCTTGACGGAATCGTCGGCGGCGACCACCAGCAGGGCGAGATCGACGCCGGTCGCCCCGGCCAGCATATTGCGTACAAACCGTTCGTGGCCGGGCACGTCCACGATTCCGAGGCGGTGCTCGCCGAGGTCGAGCTCGGCGAATCCCAGTTCGATGGTAATGCCGCGGCGTTTCTCCTCAGGCAGCCGATCCGTATCGACGCCGGTCAGGGCCTTGACGAGCGCCGTCTTGCCGTGGTCGATGTGGCCGGCCGTGCCGAGGATCAGATCAACAGTCATGGGGATTGTCGTGGTTCTGGGACAGGCGGAGCCTGCATAACAATGGACACGAGAGGCAAAGTCCGGGGAGCGGGAACAATAGGGCCGATGGGGCTAATGGGACCTACGACAGAAGCAGGCGGAGCCTGTGAGATGGTGCGTTCGAGGAAGTAAGGGGCTTGGGTTGTGTATGGCGGTCGTCTGGCTCTCGCCCCCTCTTGCGGAATCTTAACGCACTGCGCGGACCGATTTCAACAGGGTCCTTCTCGATGGGTCGGAAGAACCGACTGCGATTGCAGTTGCATCGCGAAGCAGCCGTTGTTTTCCGTGGCCAATACGGCTCGCGCGAAGCCCCATTCGCAAGCGACGTGAAACGCCACAAGACTTCGCTTGCGCGTTAGGCTTCAACAACACCAGACTCTCAACGCACAGAGCGTCCCAGACTGTTTCGTGCTCAATCTTCCGCTGTCAGCGGATAGCCACTCGCAGTTCTCGGCGGAGGTCTTCCAAGCGACGCTGGATCTTCGCAAGACCAGCGCCCGCCTCGACTCGCGAGGCGCGCGGGGCGGGCCGATGTTGGCTTCTGGTTGGTCGGCCATTCGGTCCACCGGGGTTGACGGTTGCGGCAATCACGGACGGTGTTGCTGGGCGTATTTCTCGCGGAGCGCGGTGTCGAGAGCCTCGGCCGGCGTCTGCGGATTGCCGATCTGGTGGAAGACCTGGTCGTAGTCGAGGGTGCTGTACTCCAGCCCTAGACCGTCGGAAGTCCATAGCCGACCGATATTGCCCTCGGCCGCGCGCAAGTGGGCCAGTTGTCCCTCGCTCATCCGACTGCGACATGCCTCCACGAAGACAACCCGGAAGTACATGCCCCGTGCAGCCTGATCGCGAAGGATCGCCAAATACCGGTCCTTGGTCACGCCGAGCTTCAGATCGGCCGGGGAGTCGTCTGATCCCGCCGAGCCCAGCGTCGACGCTTCAAGCGGCTTGATCCCGCCGAGAATCGGCGTGGTCATTTTCACCCGATCGATGATGGGCGTGGTGGCCTTCAACCGATCAATGATGGGTGTGGTGGCCTTCAACCGATCGATGATGGGCGTGGTCATCTTCAACCGATCGATGATAGGCGTGGTGGCCTTCAACCGATCGATGATGGGCGTGGTCATCTTTACCCGATCAATGATCGGTGTGGTGGCCTTCAACCGATCGATGATGGGCGTGGTCATCTTTACCCGATCGATGATGGGCGTGGTCATCTTTACTCGATCGAGGGTCGCGACTCCCTCGCGCTCGGTGGTGAGGTTCGTTGGAGCGGCGGGCCCGGTGTTCAGCCGAGGGCTGGCCGACGACGGGAGTTGGACCAGCATTGGCACGCTGTTCTTCGCCTCACGGAGCGCCCGCTCCACCACCTCCACCGAGGGCGCCAGGATCGGGTCGGCTGCGTCGAACGCCACTGCGCCGATCTCCGGATCGTCTAGTAGCGATGTCACGGCCTCGGTTGTCTTGCGCGACTCGTGCGCCAACGGCTCCTGATCCGCGCGGCCGCGTGTGGCTTCGATGAGCTTACGAGCTTCCTTGGCGGCACTGGCGAGCATGCCTTCGGGCAGGCGGTCGCCGTCACGCTGGGGATCCAGCCGCACAAGGCGGAAGTCTCGGCCCAGCACGGCGCCCACAACAGCCGGCTGCCCCGTCTTGAGCCGCAGTGCGGCGCCACTCTTCTGGAAGACAAGCTTGCCCGCCCGAAGCACGATGCGCTGGCCGTCCGCCGTTTGGAAGACGCGTCCCGCGACGTCGGTCAAACACACTTCTGCCGCCTCCCCACGGAGCATCACTTTCCCTTGCTCTTCCCACTGGAGGAAGCCGCCCTTCGTAAGCAGGCGGCGTCCCGCACTGTCCGCGGCGGGCGTGCCCTGCTCATCCACCAGCGGCTCGGCCCCCTGTGCGAAGGCCACGGATTGGGCCTCCAACGACTTCTTCAGTTCCCCGATCAACTTCTCACGCGTGGTTTTCGAGGTTTGCACGGCGGTGGTGGTTGTCAAGGCGCGGTCGGGGGCGCCGTGCGATTTGGTGACCAGCACGAAATCGTATCTGCTGGGGGTGAATACCTTGGCTACCGCGGCCAATACCGCTTCAAAGCCGTCTTCGTGCGACAAAGGATAGCTTCGGTAAATGGGATGTTTGAAGTCGGGGATGTCGAGTTGGCCTCGCGCGATCTTGCCGCCCGAACCCGGCAAGACATACAGGAACTGCTTGTCGCGGGCGAGCCGGTTGGTGACGACGACCGCTCCCACCGCGGCTCCCTTCGCGCCGGCCGCTCGTTTCAGAATCGTCGCCGCCTCGTTGTCCACGGCCAGTTGAAACAGCGTATCCCCAAACTGGAGCATACGCCCCATGTTCACCAACATAGGATGGCCCGAGGATTGCAGCCAATCGCGAAGTGTCTTCTGATTGCGGGCCTCGGTTTCATCGGGAGCCAACTCGTTGGCGTAGTAGACCACAACTTGCGGCTTCCCGCTGGGGGACAACGGTTGGAGCGTCTCCGGCCGACTGAGCGAGCGCGAACTGGCCAGCAGCTTCTCCACCCCGGCCGGCGGAGCAGCCGCCTTTTCCAAAACCGAAATCTCCGCGGCATCCGATCGCCACCCCAGCGGAAAGGCGGTCAGAATACACGCCGCGGTCTTCAGCGACTGATCGCGCTGGTCCGGTTCGGACGCGGACAACCACTCCAATTCGGCACAGAGTTCGCGTGCACGGACGTCGTTTCCCGCAACGCATGCCGTCAGCAGATCCTGGGTAATCGGCAGGTTTTCGTGCGGCGATTTCTCGCCTGGCGTCTCTTCCTTTGCGTTGGGAGTGTGGGCCCATCGCACCAGTTTGACCAGAGCCGCGACATTGACGGCCAGCGCATGCTTCTTCAATGGAGAGGCGCCGCGTTCGAGCTTCTCGAGGGTGGCCAGATCTCCCCGTGCGACAGCCACTCGTGCCGACAGCCAGAGCAACTGATCCCCCGATACGAGAGGATGCGCGCGACCGGCATCCTGCTCCGCCTGACCCAGCTTCAAACCTGCGTCGGCCAACGCCTCCGCATCCAATCGCCTCCAAGCCGAGCCAACGACCTGCCAAGCAACAGCCTGGTCAAGAGCCGCACCACGAGGTTCACCGACGACCGGGCCATTCTGGGCCTCACCCGAGTTCACGGCCGAGGACGAAAGCAGAATCAGTACGACCGTCGCGATCGGGGACCAACCAAGAGTCTTTTGCATGGGGCACCTCTGAGGCTTGTTTCTAACTATTATGTCTGGTAAAATAGTCAAAATAGTTGGTCCTGTCAAGGGAGTGCCCCGCAAGTCAGCATTCCCCCTCAATGGGGCAGTAGTTCGGGTGTGAACATACGAGGGCGTGTATGGACCGAAAGGCCAAGAGATATCGCCTCAGCGTGGTCTGCGCGGCGGTGACTCTCTTCCTTGGATCGACTGGCGCGACTGCCGCCCGAGGCGCTGCTTCCTTGACGCTCGATGGCGACACGGACAGGAACGGGATCGTCGATGGGTCAGCCGCGGAGCGGAGTCGAAAGAGCTACGCCTCGGTCATTGTGATCTGCAACTGCGACCGGGACGAACCAGCCTCACTCGCCGGCCCTTCCCAACCCGATTGCTTCGATCGAATTGTCAACGGCGCGGAGGATTGGAAAGACTTGGAGCCGTTGATCTTGCGCCGGTCGTTGTCGCCCCCGGAGGCGGAGATTTGGCTCAGGATCGAGAATGGTTCGCTGGACGATGTCGAACTTGGCCAAAGGATCCGGGTGTTCAACGATCGTGGACGCGAGGTTCTGGGGCCCTCTGGCGGAGACAGCTATCACCTGTCCGCAGCCGAAACAGCCAGTTTGGCGGACGGCGACTTGACCTACTATGCTGAAGGGCTGTCGTTTGCCACATCGGTGAGGCTATCGGTGCTCGTGGGCCCCTCGGAGCAGGACTATCTCTCCATCGAGACCGCACCGCTGATCTTGACACCTCAGACGCAACGACCTAGAGCGGTTTACGTCGCAAGGCCGTCGGCCGTGGCGTCTTCGGCGACAAATTTGGCCTACGTGGAGCGATTTCGGAAAGCCGCGGCTTCGTGTGGGGCGGCTGTGCGATTGCTGCCGACTCGCGAAGACGCGTGGATCGAAGACGAAATCGCATGGGGCTATACCGAATCACCGCGACGCAGGCTGGACGTGGTCTTCCACTTCCCCAGGAATGAGGAGCTGACCGGGGAAGTCCGCAAATTGCTCGGTCCTGATCTGGGGTGGTGCGAAGCGTACGACGATAGCGGACCCAGCGGCGATTCCCTGAACCACGGCGGCAATGTCGAAGTCGCCCCGCCCACGCCCGCATTTCCTCTTGGGCGAATCTACTACGGCAGTATCGCGGTCCACGACGATCCACTCAATTCGTACCTTCCGAGGCGATTCGACGCGAGACTCCACGCGTTTTTCGTGCGTCAGGGCGTGCAGCCTCCAATCGAGTTGCACACGAATTGGCTGGCCGTGGGGCACATCGACGAGGTGGCGGCATTTGTTCCAAGAGGAGACGCGCCGGGGAGCCTCTTGTTGCTCGCGAGTCCCAAACTGGGTTTTGATCTCCTTGGAAAGCTCGATCGAGACGCGGAACTCGATGCCAGGTACCGCGCATGGATCGCGCAGCTTCACCGCGTGGAAGATTTCTTCTCCGCGACGACCTTGGGACGCTCCCTGCGGCAATACAATATCGACGTGGACGAGCGGATCTTCGGCTCGGACCACGCGGCGCCTTCCCCGAGCAGCATCAAGGGCATCCTCAAGTCGGAACTCGGACTGGCGGAAACGGACATCCTGGAGGTCCCGGCTGTTTTCTTCAATGATGCGGGCCCGGCCTTCGAGAGCCGTTGGGGGGCGCGGGCGATCATCCCCTGCGCGGCGAATTCGTGTCCCCTGGGAAGAACCCTCCTCGTCGCCGATATGCTGTTGCCGGCGTTCCGCGATCGCGTCGAAGCCGACCTTCAATCCTACCGACTCGTTCCGGCATGGCTGGATGACTGGGCGTTGCACGTGCCCTACGGAGGGGTCCACTGCAATAGCAGCGTTCGCCGGGAGGCGTTCACGCATCGGTGGTGGGAAAATCGCGAATTCCGTTCGCCTTGAATGAAACAACGGGGCCGCCGGCGTGCGGTTGCGAACTTGCCGCCGCGGTTCCGTACCCCGGGACAGGCCAGCGTGGAGCAGGGCGTTGGGCGAGTCCTGTCCGCTCCCAGGCGACCGATCAGCGCGGCGAGGCTGGACGGATGGGTGCTTCGCTCGATAAAATAGGCATTGGGGGACTCTTCGCGGCATTCTGCCGGGATCCTTTCGTACTGGCGATGGATGGAGCATTCGAGGGGAAGTCATGAATCCACAGCACTCCCAGCCGACCGGCCCGGCGCACAAGGGCGGGGCGCAGAACCTCAGCGACTCCCTGGCTGCCGCTTTTGGGCGGAAAGCACCGCTGGGAAACATCGTCCGTGTGACCGTGAGCGAAGGCGCCGCTGCGGTGGATCTCTCGCAGGAACCGCTCTCCAAACTCGAAACCTTGATCCGTTCCACGATCCGGAAAGTCATCGCGCGTCAAGGAGAGAAAGACAACTACAAGATCGTGCTCAACGACAAGCGCGAGGGGCTGGCGGATATCCATTTTGTCGACGAAGACGGAAACCTCCTTGGCCGGGCCGAGAATGTGGCGTTGCTGCGGCTCGTGGGGACGAGCGAAACGGGCAAGTACCGCATCAGCGAATTGCGCGACGTAGGCAAGAACCGAATCGAACCTCCCAGCGGGATCTCGAAACCGGGGATTTCGTCCGGCAGGGCACCCGCGGCGCCCGCTCGTCTGGAAGAAATCGTGTTTGAAGAGCCCGAGACCGCGGTCGAACCTGCGCAAGACACGACGCCGGCCAAACGCCCGGTCGAACCTGCGCAAGACACGACGCCGGCCAAACGCCCGGTCGAACCTGCGCAAGAGATGACCCCGGCTCGCCGCGCGGCGGAGCAGGCCCTTCGCGGCACCGGCGCGGAAGCCGCGAAACGCGCCATCGAGCAGACGCTGACCTCCCAGGCGAAGGCGAAGGAGACGAAGGACACCGTCGAGAAAATCCGCCCGGACGCGGCCATGGAAGCCGAGATGGAATCGCTCTTGCGAAAGGCCCACAAGGAGATCGTGGCGGCGAGAATGAAGGATGAGAAGCAGCGGGGAAACCTCAACGCCGAAATCACCTGGGCGAGCAAGATGCTCGACACGGTGAAGGCCCACCGCCAGAAGCCCGGGAACGAGGGCAAGGCATTGCTCTGTGAGCTCCTGACCGACGCCGTGAACACGGGCAAGCCGGTTCCGACGGAATTGCGGACATCCGTCGTGGCTTTTTGCGATGACGTGGCCGACAAGGCGCGGGGGAAGGTGGCAAAATTCGCGGAGCAGATCCTGGAGGAATTCGGCTGGCGGCAGCACGAAGAGAAGATCGAGGCGATGTATCAGAACGTCACGCTGCAGCAGATCCTTGGTCGCCTGGATCCGGACAAGCCGATCGACGTTCAGAACAAGGGGCTCCGGCAGCTTACCGAATACGTCAACCGGCAAGCGGGGGCGATGCGGCGGGTTTCCGACCAGACCCGGCGCAACCAGATTGCCGGCGAGTGCACCGCCGCCATGCGAGAAGCCGCCACGACGCGCGCGTATCAGGCGCTGGGCGCCTTGGAACGAAAGGAACTCAATCTTACCTTCCAACGCGCGGAAGCGAGGCTCACCCGCGGCATGACGCCCCAGCGCCGGGAGCCCCCCGCGAAATAGACATGGTCGGCGACTGCCCGAACTGCGGTTGGCGAGTATTGGATCCGCAGTCAACGATATGCGGCGGTTGCGGCGAGCCGCTGGCGGAACCGCAGCGCACCGGGCTGCTCACGAAGTTATTCGGCTGGCTGACTGCTCTGCGAAGCACCCGGCGCAAGCTTCTCGATCGCCGCGAGTCAATCGACATGAGCTGTGACACCAGGTTTTCCTGGACCGATCCGGTCTCAGGCCGGCAACAAACGGCAACCCGTCTCGACCAACTGCCGCCCGAGATCCGTGAGCATCGAAGCAATCGCTGCATGTGCCACGGCGGTCCCCACCACGGGTCGATCCTTCGGTAGCCGTCTTCCGGTCTGTGCAAGATGCCGCGATCATCACACGAGTCTACCGGGTGGCTCTCGGCGGTTACCCGCCGAAGGCTCCCACAGACCAGTTGCCGCGACTGGGCTTGCGCGTCTACGCCCTTGAACGATGAGAATCAAAATGATATCAATTCCCGTCGGCGCGAAAGCCGATCGACGGCCGCTGCTGGCGGACCAATTGGCTGATCTGCTTGAACTGCGGCGTGCCGGCAATGTCGCACCATTCGAACAGCACGGCTTCCGTCGTCGTCAGCGTCGCGCCGGAGGAATCCATGCGGCCCAGGGCCGTGCGGCAGTCCGATTCGTGGCGCGACCCCACGGCGTCGACGGCGAGGTAAACTCGCCAGCCGCCGGCCAGCAGGTCGAGCACCGTCTGCTGTACGCAGACATGGCACTCGATCCCGCAGACGAGCACCTTGTGGATGCCGCGGCTCTCCCAGTCCGCGAAAACATCGGGGCAGCCGCCGCAACTGAACGTGAGCTTCGACGGAATCTCCCCCAGCCGCCGGGCGATTTCCGGCACGGTCGGCCCCAAACCCTTGGGATACTGTTCGGTGGCCGCGACCGGCACCCCCAGGATCTTCGCGCCGTCGATCAGCCGGCCGACATTCCAAACGACCTGCTGGTGATCGGCGATCGCGGGAACAAGTTTCTCTTGGACGTCGACGACCAGCAGGGCCGTGTCGCCGACCGACATCAATTCAGGACTGCGGGGAAGGCGGTTCGTCTGGCTCATGGAAGATCAGAATAGCAGAGGCGGGCACGACTGGCTAGTCCACCGAAAGCCCGGGCCGGGAGTCTATTTTCGCGTCGGCCGTTCCTCGGAATATGGCCAGACGCGGGCCAGCCATTTATGATGGACCGGTTTTCGCGGCTTCCGGACGCTCCGAATTCCGGTCCCGGACTGCTTTCGGTTCGCCAGTCTTCAACGGGGAATTGGCCGCGTCTGGTCAGCGTGAAGGAGGAAGAACATGCGAAACATCGCGCTGGGGACGATTATCCCGATCCTGACGGCATCCATGGCGACGGCCCAGGTCCAACCGGTGTTGACGATCAGCTTTCCACATGGTCTCGCCCGTCGGCCGCGGCTATAGCGATTTCATGATGTGGAAGACAAACGAATTCCTGCGGCAGTACCACATCGACGGGGTCTACCACGACCAGACCCATCCGTATATGTCCAGTGCCGTCGAAGCGGGCGTTGGGTACCTGCGCGACGGGAAGGCTTTTCCTTCCCGCCCGCTGCTCGGCTATCGCGACCTTTATCGCCGGAACTCCGTTTCCGGATAGCCTCCTCAGTGCACGCTCTGGGGCAAGTGGTAGAAAGCCAGGGCGACAATCACGTAGACGCCCAGGAGCATTACGCCTTCCATCCAATGGCTTTCGCCGTCCTGGCTTACCAGGGCCAGGACGCCCACCGAAAGCACGATCGTGATCGTCTCGAGCACGGTGAAATGCAAGTCGAGCGGCTGCGCGTGGCCCATGAACATGCTCGCGAAGACGAGGACCGGGGCCACGAACAGGGCGATCTGGAGACCGCTGCCCACGGCGATGTGCACTGCCAGATCCATCTTGTCCTTCATCGCCATGAGCACGGCGGTCGAATGCTCCGCGGCATTGCCGATCACGGCCACCACGATCACCCCGACGAAGACCGGCGTCATGCCCAGCGATTCGCCCGCGTGCTCCACGGACCCGACCAACAGTTCGCTCATCCAGGCCACTCCGGCCGTCGCGGCGAGCAAAATGATCAGCGACGTCTTGCGGCTCCATTCCGGTTGGTGGTGTTCACCGGTGGTCTGCAGTTCCTCTTCGGAGCCGGAGAAAAGATGGCGGTGCGTCCGCAGCGAAAACACCAGGCTGAGCACGTAGATCACCGCCAGGATCAAGGCGATCTCTTCGCTCAAGTATTCGATATTATGGAGCTCTTCGGGGCTCAGCCGCGAACCGGCGCGGAAGAGATAGTAGTAGAGTGTCGGTACGATCAGGCCGATGGTTGCCAGGGCCAGGAGTGTCGCGCCCATGCCGGCCGCCGTGCGGTTGAATACCTGCCGGCGATGCTTCAGCCCGCCCAGCAGGATAGATAGTCCCAGCACCAGCAGAATGTTGCCGACGATCGATCCAGTAATCGATGCCTTGACCAGCGGATACATCGCCGGCCCTTTCGACAACGCGATCAGGGCGATGATCAGTTCCGCGGCATTGCCGAATGTGGCATTGAGCAGGCCCCCGATGCCCGCGCCGAGCGTCTCGGCGAGGTTCTCCGTCGCGCGGCCCATCAGCCCCGCCAGCGGAATGATCGCCAGGCCGGAAACCACAAAAGTCCACAGATCCCCGGCGTGGACCCATTCAAGGATTATCGCCACCGGCAAGGCTGCCAGCAGCCAGTACAACGGTGTCTGGACCAGCCCGCGCAAGGCGGCCGCGAGGCCTGCCGGCGGATGATTCGGGTTGCGGGGAATTGATTGCCCGGACGGCTGTGACGGCGAGGTGTTCATGGCCAACGTTGTATCAGAACGGCCGAGAGGATCAAGCCCTTTCGGAAAGCCTCATCGGCCGGCCCCTCCGGCCCTATCGAGTCCGCGGAGGTCATAAATCGTATATCCATCGGCCGACCTGCGAACCGGCAGCCGCCCCAGGGCACTGGGCGTTGTACTGCCGCTGGGAACGTACCCCAGCCAGCGAGCGTTCTGTCTCCGCAAATCGGTCAGGACCCGTTCCAACTCGGGAGTCTCCGGCGAAACGGCCCAGCCCGGACGATTGCAGTAGTACAACAAATCGATGGTCGTGCCGTGCATCGTGACCACAGGTTCGCCACGGGCGGCCACTTCCTGGATCGCCCGGCCCGCGGCAACGACCGCGCGGTCCTCGGGCGGTGTGATAAAGGCCGGTTTCATCGCATACCGAAGCGAGAACAGCATGAGCACAAGCACCAGCCCGACAATCGCCACGCGCCCCGGTCGCAACCGGCGGCAAATCCGCTGCCATCCCAGCCCGGCCATCACGCAGAGCACGGGAAGCACGGGCACCCAATAGTAGTTCATCTCGTAGAACTTCAGCGGCAGCCCAGCCACAAGGACCGCCATTGCGGCGAGCCAGGGCACGTAGCGTCGCCAGGACCGGTGCAGCAGCCCGGCCAATGCGATCGTGAAACCGACCGGCGTCAGCACGACTCCCGTTAGGTCGTCGAGCACTTGCCGATAAAAGTCGGGCTTGGCCAACAGCGGGTGCGGCGGCCGGTGAACGCCGGCGCTCTGCCGCACCGAGTAAAAGATGCGATCGGCAAACGGCCCGTCCGGCGCCGCCGTCCTCGCCGCGTGCCAGTACCAGCCCGCCGCCGGCAGGACGGCCACGGCGAGCACGACGAGGTTTGCCGGCCCGCGACGCGAGGAAGGACGCGTGGTTTCCGTCGATCGAAACCAGCCACCGACGGCCTCCATCCCCAAGGGGAGCAACAGCACGAGCATGTAGATCTTCGTGAGGACCGCCAGCGACAGGGCTCCGCCTGCCAGCGCGAGCCAGACGACACGACCGCCTTCAAGCCAGCAGTCCTGGGCGTAGAAGGCGGCCAGAGTAAAGAACACGAGCGACGGCTCCAGCATGAAGCTCTGTCCGAAGATGATGCTGACCGGAGAGGCCGCCAGTGCAAACGCGGCCCCAACGGCGGCATCACTCCCGTGCCGGCGCCGGACCAACAGGTAAACCAATCCCACTGAGGCCGCCATGAACCCAATCGCCGTCGCTCTTCCCCAAGCATCCAAGGAGCCCCCAAAGCACCTCCACAACAGTCCGGTGGCGTAGGTCGACGCCGGGAACTCCAGGAGGATCCACATCCGATGTTCACCAGCCAGGCATTCGAGTGTGGGATGCCAGATGTCCGCGCGCCCCTCGATCCAGTTCCTCGCGACCATCGCGGAAACGACGTTCCGAGTGGCAAAGTTGCCCACCAGAGGCCGGTTGATCCCCGGCAGCCGGACCACCAGTGTAAATAAGACGAGCCAGATGAGCGTCCACGGGGCGCTCTTGAAAAGCTGGAGAACACTGGGCGACGGGGAAGCCTCCTGCACGGCAAAATCCCTATAAACGTCAAAATTCCTGCAATCTGAAGGAAAAAGATGCGGACTGGAGAAGCTGTTCGGCCGAATATACCGCTGCACCCCCTTTTCTTACAGAGAGGTTGCTTCGATGTCTCGTATCCTGATTGCATGGCTCCCGGTCGGACTGGTGGTCATCGCGTCCGGTTGTGCGATGTGCGCCAATCCGTATGACGAATCCGCCCCGACGCTTGGCGCCCTGTGTGGCGATGCCTGTCAACCCGGTGCACGTGCCGGTTCGATCCTCGCAGGGCCGTATGGGCCGGCCAGCTCGCCCATCCCAATGGAGGGTGAGGTGATCGAAGGCGAGCCCACGCCGGCACCTGATCCCGGGGCTGTGCCTGAACCTTCGGCAACCCCGGCGGTGCCCGATTTGAACCCGACGCCCGAGCCTCCGGTAGCCCCGCCCGCGCCTGCGGCAGCCCCCAGCCCGGACGTTTCGAAGTTTTTCCCTGGAGTCCCCCGCGAGAGCATCATTTCAGTTACCGACCAGAAAGTGGGAGACGCCGATGCCGCAGCACCCGCCGATGCCGAACCACAGGTGCTGCCGGAACAGGGCCCGAAGCGGGTCCCCGTACGTTCGACCGGTGCAAACGGCTGGAGTGCCCGTCGGCCCCGCCTGCGGCAAGTACAATAGGCAGGCTTCCGACCTACCGGGACACGAATCTCTTGGCTCGGTCAACAGCGCCCTGGAGTCACACGGCTCTCCAGGGCGTTGTTGCGTTGGCACGGTGAAACCGTTCGTCAAGAATCCAAACTCGTCCGGTCCCGTTCTGTTCTACGCCTTCCGCTTCTCGACCACGGGGCCGAAATGTTCTCCCCAACTCGCTGCCAGTTGCTTGCCGACGTCGAGCAGGCGACGGTGCTCGTCTTCGGAGAGCGGCTTGAAATTCTTCACCATCTCCACATTATGGCGGATTTGCTCGGCCGTGTGTACGCCGAGGTTCGCCGAGGCCACGCCCGGCAGACCCAGGGCGTAGCGGAGCGCCGCGGGCACGTGCTCTTCGCCGATCTGGGGCCCCTTGGTGATCTTGTAGTTCATGCCGGCCACGCCGCCGTAGACCTTCATGGCGACGATGCCGACGTTGTGCTTCTGGGCAATCGGCAGAACGTTTTCTTCAAAGTTGTACGTGTGGCAATCGGCGAAATTCACCGCCGCCAGCAGCACGTCGACTTCGCCGCTTTCGAGGAACTGTGGGAAACGAGCGGGAAGATTGTGGCCGGAGATGCCCACAAACCGGCATTTCCCAGTCTTCTTCTGCTTGACCAGCCAGGTAAATACCCCTTCGGGATCCATCGCTCCTTCGATGTTCAGATTGCCCAGACCGTGGTAATAGAGCAGGTCGAAGTAATCGGTCTTGAGCAGCCGGATCGATTTGGCCAGCGACTCCTCGGCCTCTGGGATCGAATTGGCAAAGACCTTCGTGGACAAGAAGACGTCCTTGCGACGTTTGCCCAGGGCCAGGCCGACGCCCTCCTGGGAGTTCTGGTACTTTTCCGAGGTATCGACCGCGGTGACCCCTTCGTCCAGGGCAGCGTTGACCAGTTCGGCGATCTTGTCGGGCGGCAGACTGCCGCACGGGGCCGTGCCCAGCGTGAACGTCGTGATCGAGACGCCAGTCCGACCGAGCACGCGGCGAGGGACTCCGTCGGCAATGGGCTTGGCGGGTTCGGCGGCCGCGGCAGAGATTGCCTGCGCCCCCAAGACCGCGGCGGCGGCCGTCCGGCCGGTCTGGCACACAAAAGCTCGACGTGAGAACGCCTGCTTGTCTTGTTCGGTCATGTTGCTGTCTCCTGGCCTGATGTTGTTGGCAAATTTCTGGTGTGGGTTTCGAAAGGAGTGCCCCCCGATTGGCTGCAAACCGCCATTGGTCCATTTTACGGAAAAGGACCACCTTTCGTCCAACGGCTGGTTTCTCGATGCGTCTCCAGAGATACTGGAGGGCACCTTCGTGAACAGGAGACACTTGCATGCGTCGACCTTGGCCCTGGACTGCCCTCGCATTGGCCTGCACGTCTCTAGCCAGCGGAGAGCCGACGGTACTCGTCCAATACGACTACGAGCACTACGCCCAGGCCGCCGTCCGCGCCACTTGGAGCCCGTCGCAATATCTTGCGCTTCCCTACCGGACGGCGACTCTCGACTCCGGCGATCATGCCGGCGTGGGCCAGATCATCGCGCTCCCGGAAGGCGCGAAAGACGTTTGCGGGGTGCGGTTCAAGCTGAGCAAGTCCGGCTCGCCGGGGCCGGTGCGATGGACGCTCGGCCGCACGCGCGGCGGCGAGGAAATCGCCGCCGGGACGGTTTCGCCGGACGAGGTGATCGCCCTCTTTGAGCTGTTCTACGGCGGTGATTTCCCGCCATCGAAAGTCGAGCCCCGTGAAACGCTTTTTCTGACTCTGCGAGCGGAGAGCGGCCGGTACCCCGACGACTACTACATCGTCTACGGCCCAGCCCCCGAACAAGGCAAGCCTGCGGATGCAAAGAGCGAGGGCCTGTCGCCTCCGGGCCAGGAGCCTTTCCCCCTCTCGTACAAGCTGATCACCTCAGCCGGCACGGGCGAGAGCGACGACGAGGAGGAACGGTTCCGGTTCGTGTACGACATGACTCGCGCGCCGTACAGCCGGGCGAAGTTGTTGCGGGATCCGGATCGCAGGGCCCAGCCGGCCGAAACGGAGGTCGATGCATCTTGGACACTGATCGCGCCGGCAGATGCCGACGCGGTGGTCGGCCAGGCCGCCTGGGATCTGGCGACGTTTCTCGAGCGGGTGATGGGCGTGCGTCTCGCCGTCGAGCATTGCGCCATCGGCCCGGACGTGCTCAAGAGGTCGAAAGTGATCCTCCTCGGCGGCCGCCAAAGCCTGCCGGAGTTGGGAGCAATGCTGGCAAAGCCGGAGAGCTACCGGGTGCTCGTTGAGCCGCAACGGATCGTGCTGGTCGGAGCAGACGCACGTGGAACGATGCGCGCCGTCTATTACCTGGAAGACGTGATGAGCTTCGCCCTGGGGCCGATGGTGAGGCAGGGCGACCTGACCCGAAACTGCCTGTTCAGTCCACGGCTGACGCAGACCGTGGCGCCATCGCACGTCTCCCTCACTCAGTTCTCCCACCCTCACAACTACACGGACGGCCTCTTGTGGCACATCTCGCACCAGGGCTTCAACGCGATCTGGTTCTTCGCGAACCTGGAACAACTCACGGGCCACTCGAAGGTCTTTCCCGAGCTGAACGACGATGAAGGGGTCGAGGGGCGATACCGTCGGCTGCGGGAACTGACCCAGCGCGCGGCCAGGTACGGCATCGACGTTTACCTGTACTATGCGACGAACTACCACCACCCGGTGCCCGACTCATTCTACGAGAAGCATCCCGACTGCCGCGGCGTTGGCTGGGGCAATGCCATGTGCACGAGCAGACCCGAGGTGCAGCGGTATTTCGACGAGACGACGCGGAACCTGTTCCGGGCTGCGCCGTTCTTGAAAGGACTCGTCATCATCTTCGATAGCGAAGGGTTCTTCTCGTGCGCTGCGGGGAAGGACGCCTGCCCGCGCTGCCGCAGCCGGGCGCGCGAGGACATCGTCGCCGAATACCTGCACACGATTCACAACGCGATGAAGGACACGCGGCCCGATTCCGAGCTGATCGCCTGGTCGTACTTCACGCACCAACCCGAGTGGGTCATCCGCGCGATCCCCAAGCTTCCCAAGGGCATCACGTTGCAATCGGAGTTTTCCAAGGGCGCGGTGATCGAGCGCGATGGAGTCCGGCACGTGACGGGCGACTATCAGATCACCGAGATCGGCCCGCCGGATTCGTTCGTCGAGCAATCGCGCGCGGCAAAGGCGGCGGGGCTGCGGGTCTCGGCCAAGACGGAGCATTCCTATTCGCAGGAGTTCGTCAACGCTCCGTACATCCCGGTCCCCTTCCAGTTCCACAAGCGGATCATGAAGATCCGCCAGTACCCGGTCGACGCGGTGTTCGGCAACTGGTCGCACTACGGCTATGTGCCGAATCTCAACGCGGAGGTGTTCAAGTGGTGCTCGTGGGACGGCGAGCCGCCGATCGACGCGTTGCTGCTCGATGTCGCCCGGCGAGATTTCGGCCCGAAAGCGGCGCCGGCCTTCGTCGATGCGTGGCGGCGGTTCAGCAAAGGGATCACGTACTATCCTTATTCGGACGGCGTGGGCCGCTATCCGGGACCGATCCAGGTCGGCCCGGCCCATCCGCTGCCACTGGATCGCACGCTGCCGGGCGGAGGATGGGTCCGCGACTGGCAGAACGACCTGAAATGGACCCGGCCCTGGGGCCCCGAGATCGTGCTGAAGTATTTCGGCCTGCTGGAAGCCGAGTGGCGAGAGGCGGTCCAGATGATGGAGCAGGCCCTGGCCGACGTTCCGGCCGAGAAGCGGGAGGCGGCCCGGCGCGAGCTGGGCGTGGGCAAGTCCTTATGGGTCTGCGTTCGCTCCTGCTTGAATTTCACGCAGTTCTTCTTGGAGCGGGACAAGCTTTATGCGGAGCAAGACCCGGCAGAGCGCGGCGAAATCGCCGCGCGGATGCGGAGCATCGCCGAGGCCGAGTTGGCCAACGCCCGCGTCGGGCTGGAACTCTGCAAAGCCGATTCGCGGATCGGTTACACGAGCCACGCGAGGATCGGCGGCGTCTACACGCCGGCCTTGATCCGGCGGAAGATCGAGCAGGTCGAGAAGATGCTTGAGGAGCTGCCGAAGTTCGCGGAGCGGATCACGGTTGAGAGAAGGTAGCCCTACTTCCCAGAACCCCCACGCATCAGCGACTTGCCTTGCGCGGTCGGCAGCTCGATCCCGAGGATCGCACCAATCGTCGGGGCCACGTCGCGGATGTCCACTTTCCCCAAGTCGGTTCCGGGCTGAATGTCCGGCCCGTGGATGATGCAGGCGGAGAGCAGATCCGGCTGGTCCGGCAGAAATCCGTGCGTGCCGCCGACGGATGGCCGGGCCGCGATAATCTCGTCGCCCGCGGCGGTGTCGCTGAAGCTGTAGTCCTTCTTGGCCGACAGCCAGAGATCCGGTGCGTGCGGGTCTTGCTCCGGCGTTGGCTGGCCCAACTGGGCGAACCGCTCGGGGGTGAAGACGGCGTCCACCCCTTCCGTTTTTGCCAGCGCGGTGCGCAGTTCGCCGATGATCTGCTGCCGCCGGGCGTCGTCGAGCACGTAGACCGCGCAGGCGCCGCCTTGAGAGAGGCACCAGGCCGCCTGCTTCTCGACCTTCCCGTCGGACAGCGCAATCAGGCCCATCTGCCGCAGCAGCACGTTCGGCCGGATATCCTTGCGGATCGGGAGGAAGCCGTGGTCGCCGCAAACGAAGATCGTGGTCTTCCCGGCCATCGGCGAGCGCTGGACCGCTTCGACCAGATCGCGAATCCGGTCGTCGGTATAGCTCATGCACCAGTACGCCTCGTCGGACCGCGGCCCGGTGCGGTGCTGAACGTGGTCCGGCTCGACCAGGTGGATCAGAAGCAGGTTGGGAGCGTGCTTCGTGAGCACCTGGGCGGCCATGCGCGTGTAGAGCCAGTCGCGCTGCACGCCGCCGGCCGGCTCCCGGCACCAGTCGGCCTGCCGGTCCACCGGCAATCCCGCCGCGCGGAGTTCTTCCAGCCAGGATTTCGTGCCGAACGTTTCCCACCCGTCGCCGGCCATGTCCGGCACCGTCCAGTCCAACGTCCGCGCGTTGCGCGTTGCCGGCCAGCAAATCCCTGCGGTCCGAAGCCCGGCCTGGTGGGCCGCGTCAAAAATCATCGGCACTCGGACAATTTGGTCCTTGTCGTAGATCGGATCGGGCAGAAGCGAAACCGGCTTGCCTGTCGTGCGGTCGAGATAGCTGTTGCCCAGCACGCCGTGCCTGGCGGGCGCCGCGCCGGTGGCCATGGTCACGTGGTTCGGCCAGGTGACCGTCGGAAACGCGCAGACCATTCCCTGCGCCCGCGCACCCTCCCGGGCGAGTTTCCGGATCGTGGGGATATCCGACCGCGGATCGTCCAGGTAGAAATGGGCGAATCCGTCGACGCTCACCAGGACCACGCAGCGGTCCTGCCGCGGTTCGCCGCTTGCCGGCCCGACCGGCAGGAAGGCTGCGGCTAGAAGAAGAGCGACAAGCAGACGAAAGAGGTTTGGCATGATGAACTCTCCTTGGATTCGATCGTCGTGTTTCAGAGCCGGTTCAAAGCCGAGGCAGCTCGACACCTACGCTACCACACGCGCCCGGAGAAAAAAAGATGCCCGGAATTGCCGGCAAGCCTGGGGAAACTCCCCAGAACTGCCTGGTTGTTCATTGGCCGAAGGCCATCTTTCACCGTACTGGGGAAACTCCCAAGGCCGAGGGAAACCCACGACAATGCTTGGCCAACGGCCCTATTCACCTGCTATGCGTGGAATCCAAGCGGGGCGCGCTTGCCCGGTCTTGTGCCTTAACCTACCATCCAAGAGGGATGCTCTGCGCGCTTCGGGAGCCGAAACTTGGACCTGCCGGCAGTCAATCTCAATTCCAACGGTGTCCTGCTTCGCCTGGAACACGTCGACAAGGTATTCCAGATGGGCGAGGTCGGCGTGCAGGCGCTGCGGGACGTCTCGCTGGAGGTGCGCCAAGGCGAACTGCTGGTGATGGTGGGACCGAGCGGCTCGGGCAAGTCCACGATCCTGAACATCGTCGGCGGCCTCGACACGCCCACCGCGGGCCGCGTCTGGTACCGAGATCAAGAGCTCAGCCGCTTCAAGCCGGCCGAACTGACCCGCTATCGCCGTGAAACGGTAGGCTTCATCTTCCAGTTCTACAACCTCGTGCCGAACCTCACCGCGCGCGAAAACGTGATGGTCTCCACCGAGATCAGCCGCAATCCGATGGACCCGGTCGAGTCGCTTCGGCTGGTCGAACTGGAGGACCGGATGGACCACTTTCCGTCGCAGCTTTCCGGCGGCGAACAGCAGCGCGTGGCGATCGCGCGCGCGTTGGCGAAGAACCCGGAACTTGTGCTGTGCGACGAACCGACCGGGGCGCTCGATTTCGCCACCGGCAAACGGGTGCTCAGGCTCCTGGTCGACCTGAAGCGAGATCTCGGCAAGACGATCGTCGTGATCACCCACAACAGCGCCATCGCGCCGATTGCCGATCGGGTCATCCGGCTCCGCAGCGGCCAGGTGGTCGACGTGCACTGCAATGAAACGCCGGTCGACCCGGAGGAGGTCGTCTGGTGAGTGTGCTCAATCGCAAACTCCTGCGCGAACTGGCGGCCGCGCGGTGGCGGCTTCTGGCCATTGTGAGCATCATCGCCGTCGGCGTGGCTTGCTTTGTGGCCATGGGATCGGCCTACCGCAACCTGACGTACCAGAAACGCCAGTACTACCGTCAATGCCGCATGGCGGACTTCTGGATCGATCTCAAGAAGGTCCCGCTGGCGGAAGTGGCATCGCTGGCCGGTCTCCGCGGTGTGGCGGCGGTCCAGTCCCGCATCCGGTTTTTCGCGACCGTCGACCTCGACGGAGCGTTGAAACCGCTGAACGGCCTGATCCTGTCGCTACCCAACCGCCGGGAGCCGATCCTCAACGACGTCGTGCTCCGCCGCGGCGGCTATTTCACGGATCGGCGGGAGAACGAGGTCATCGTCAACGACGCCTTCGCTCGATACCACCGGCTCGAACCGGGGCAGTGGATCCGTCTGGTGCTCAACAACCGGCAGCAGGAGCTGTTCATCGTCGGTACGGCGATTTCCAGCGAATTCGTCTATCTGCTCGGTCCCGGTGCCATCATGCCCGATCCGGAACATTTTGGCGTTTTCTATATCAAGCGGACGTATGCCGAGGACGTCTTTGATTTCGACGGCGCCGCGAACCAGATCGTGGGCCGGTTGACGCCCGACGCCCGCCGGCGCCCGCGAGAAACCCTCGACCACGCGAAGCGGATGTTGGACGACTTCGGCGTCTTTGCTGCCACGTCGCAGGAGGATCAGCCCTCCAATAGGTACCTCAGCCAGGAGATTGCCGGGCTGGAGACCTTTGCCGTCTTCATGCCGGCGATCTTTCTGGCTGTGGCCGCCCTGGTCCTCAACGTGCTCTTGACGCGGCTGGCCGAACAGGAACGTTCGGTCGTCGGCACGCTCAAGGCCCTGGGGTACTCGGACCGGCAGGTGTTTGTGCACTTCCTCAAGTTCGGGCTCGCGATCGGGCTGGCCGGCGGCCTGCTGGGCTGCGCGGCCGGGTATATGCTCGCCGAAATGATGACGCGCGAGTATCGCAAGTACTTCGAATTCCCCGAGCTGGAGAACCAATTCTACGCCGGACTGCAGATGGTCGGATTGGCGATCAGCCTCGGCTGCGCATTCCTGGGAAGCCTCCACGGCACCCGCACGGTCCTGCGGCTCAACCCGGCCGAGGCCATGCGGCCCAAGCCGCCAAAACGGGGCGGAGCGACCTGGCTGGAGCGGATCGCATGGTTCTGGCGGCGACTCGGTTCGAGTTGGCGGATGGTGCTGCGGAGCCTGGTCCGCAACCGGGTCCGCACGGCGGCGGGAGTATTTGCCGCCATGATGGGCGCCAGCGTGCTGGTCACCGGCTTCATGATGTCCGAAGCGACTCGCCATTTGATCGATTTCCAGTTCCGTTGGATCCAGCGGAGCGATATCGACTTGTACTTCAAGGACGAGCAGAACGCCGAGGCGCTCTCGGAAGCGTTGCGTCTGCCGGGCGTGGACCATGCCGAGCCGATCCTCAATGTGTCCTGCACGTTCCGCAATGGGCCGTATGAAGAAAAGGGGGCGATCACCGGACTGGTCCCACATGCCCGGCTCACCATGCCCCGTGACCCTCAGGGGCGCGCCATCCGCGTGCCGCCGTCCGGGCTGCTGATGAACCGCAAACTGGCCGAGTTGCTCCAGGTCGACCGCGGCGATCTGGTCCTGATGGAACCGGTGCAAGGTCTGCGACAAGAGCGGGAAATCCAGGTGGTGGAAATCGACGACAGCTTCCTGGGCACGGCCGTCTACGCCGACATTCGCTACTTGAGCCGGCTGGTGGGCGAGGAGCTGGCCCTCAGCGGCGTCCAGTTGGCCACCGACGGAGACAGTCGGCATCTCGCTTCCCTTTACCGCGAGCTGAAGGAACTGCCCGCGTTGGATGCCGTCAGTGCCCGCAACGACATGATCGAAGCCCTGGAAACGACGGTGGTCCGAAACATGGGGGTGTTCATCGGGCTTCTGGTGCTGTTCGCGGGAATCCTGTTTTTTGGGAGCATCCTTAACGCGTCGCTGGTAAGCCTGGCCGAGCGGCGTCGCGAAGTTGCCACCCTTCGCGTTCTCGGCTACAGCCCCTGGCAAATCGGCCTGATGCTGTTGCGAGAGAGCATGATCGTAACGCTCCTGGGGACGCTGTTGGGGATGCCGGTCGGATACCTGCTCAGCGTGGCCACCTCGGCGGCTTACGACACGGAAATGTTCCGTTTCCCGGTAGTTGTCTCGATGAGCACCTGGGCATGGACCTTGACGCTGGCAATCCTCTTCGGACTGGCCGCGCACGGGTTCGTGCAACTGGCGATACACCGCATGGACTGGCTGGAGGCGCTGCAGACAAAAGAATAGAAGAAAACCGAAACCAGGTCCATCGCTCAACGCGCAACCCTCGGTCTCTTCGCCATTCGTCATTCATCATTCATCATTCGCCATCAACGATGCCATGAAACTCGCAACTCTCCTCATCCCGGCCGGCTTCGTCCTGGCGGCTGCCATCGCCCTGGTTCTGATCGCGCGGTTGTCTCCGGGCGTTCCGGTGGAGGTCGTCCCGGCGGAAATCGGCGAGATCCGCCAATTCATCGACGAGCGCGGAACGACACGGCTCCCGGAGACCTTTCTGGTCACGATGCCTTACAACGGCCGCATCGAGGGAATCGACGTCGTCGAGGGCACGCCGGTGAAGCAAGGGCAGATCGTGGCCCGCGTGGTGCCGGTCGATCTGGAACTCTCGGTCGAACAAGCCACCGCGGTCGTCGAGCGGTTGGAGGCGGCAATCCGCGAAAACGCCGACACGACGCTGGAGCAGACGGCCCTGGCGCAGGCCCAGCAGTTCGTCGAGTCGATGCAATCGACCGTGGAAGCCGCCGAGGCGAGGATGGAGTCGGGTCAGGCTCGCCACGACTATGCCGAGAAGAGCCTCGCACGCGTCCAGGGCCTCTTCGAGAAGAAAGCCGTCAGCCAGGACGAACTCGACCGCGCGCAGCTCGAAAAAGTGCAGGCGGCGGTCGATTACCGCCAGGACCGGCTCGTCTATTCGGCGATGCAGTCGCTCCAGGCGGCCACGAATCTCCTGCCCACCATGGTCCGCCAGTACATCGACCGCAAGGATCTTACCGGCTCCGTGCTGGAAAAGGAGAAGGCCGAGGCGGAGGCCCGTTTGCGTCAAGTCCGCCAGGATCAGCAGCGAGGTACGATGACGAGCCCTGTCGATGGCGTGGTCCTCGATCGAAAGACGACCAACGAACGCTATCTTGCCGCCGGCACGGTGCTCTTGGAAATCGGCCGTTTGGAAGACCTGGAGGTCGAAGCCGACGTGCTCAGCGTGGAAGTGGTCGATGTCCACGACCAAGACGCAGTGGAGATCTACGGCCCGGCAATCGGCGAGCCGCCGGCCCGCGGCGCCGTCAAGCGGATCTACCCGGCCGGTTTCACGAAGATCAGCTCGCTGGGCGTAGAGCAGCAGCAGGTCAAGGTGATCGTGGCGTTCCATCCGGAAGACCTCCAACGCCTCCGGAATGGCCGCCCCGCGTCGCCGTCACCGCCCCGGGAGCCGCCGGCGGCGCCGCGAAGCGGTAGCCGGATTCGAGGTTGCTCGGTTCCGAGTCGCCCCCGGCGAGGATCGCCCTGACAAAGTACCAATAGACCGTTCCGGGGTCTCCGCCCGTGTCCGTGAACATCGTCGCGTCCCCGGGCGCTCCGATCTCGGCGGCGCCGGCGGAGGACTCGACCGTGTTGCGGTAGACGCGGTACCCTGTCGCCCCGGCGGCGGCGTTCCAACTCACCAGCGTCTGCGTCGAGGAGGCGCCGTCGGAGGCGGAGAGTCCCGAGGGAGTGCCGGGGGGAAGGGGCTTCTTCACGCCGGGGGAAGGCGTCGCGACGGGCGCGGAGGCGCCGCCGCTGTTGACCGATTCGACGAAGTAGTGGAAACCCTCGTCCGGGGCCGTCGTCGTGTCGTGCCAGGAGAGCGAGGACGTCGTCCCGAGGAGGGTGGACGCGGCGAAGGCGGCCGTGGTGTGCCGCGAAACGCGATAGCTCTGGGCGCGCTCGCCGGCGGGCCAGGACACGCGGATGGAGTGCGGCGAATCGTCGCTCGCCGAGACGGAGGCGGGAGGTTCCGGAGGGAGGAGTTGCCGCGAGCCGCTCTCGCCGGGCGAGAGCGGGGAGTCGCCGGAGGCGTTGAAGGCGGCGACGAAGTAGAGGTAGGTCGTCCCTGGTACGGCGGTGGCGTCCTCGTAGGTGGTTCCCGGGGGCGAGGCGAGGAGGACGGCGTCGCCTCCTCCCGGCGAGAGGCCGCGGTAGACGCGGTAGCCTTGGGCGAGGGCGGAGGGGCTCCAGGTGAGCGCGACGTGGGCGGTCGAGATCCCGTCGGCGGCGTCGAGGTTGGCGGGGGTTTCGGGAAGCGGCGAGGGCGGATAGCTCGCCTCGAGGCGGTAGGCGCCGATGCTGCCGTAGGCGCCGTAGCCGGTCGCGAGGTCGCCCAGTCCGGTGCCGCGGACGCGGAGATAGTAGGTTCCGGCCGGCAGGCCGGGGATGGCCACGGTGGCGTCGAAAGGCCCGGCGGGCGCGGCGTCCTGCAACAAGACGAGGCTCGCGTCGAGCAGTTCGAGACCGATGTCGAGGTTCCGGTAGGAGGCGTGCGGGCTCGCCGTCGCGGTGATCGCGCCGTCGCCTCCGGTGACGATGCGGAAGAGATCGCGGTCGAGCGCGTTGCCGACGAGTCCGGAGGCGGCGACCTCCCCCGGGCCGGACGGGGCCGGCTCCGTCGCCGTCGCGGCGGAGTCGCCGTGGTCGTCGGGGAGGGGGGGGAGGTACCCGGCGACCACGGCGAGATCGTTTTCGGAGCGGTTCGCGTTGGGGTATTCGCCTCTCGAGAACTGCACGATGGAGCGCCCGTAGCCCGTGCCCATGATCGGAGCCCAGCTCACGCCGCTCGCGTGGGTGTGGCCGGAGTAGTAGGCCCGGCTCGAGGTGCCGTCGTGGCGGAGGCCGAGGGTGTGCCCGATCTCGTGGGCGCCCGACTCGGCCGCGCCGTTGAGGGTGAGGTTGAAGACCCATGCGTAGGGGTTCGAAGCGCTGCCGAAGGTATCGACGTAGGCGACGCCTCCGGCGCTGCCGTACCAGCTCTTGGTCGGGGTGAAGATGGCCATGACCCGGTCCCCGCTCGCGGCGTTTTCGAAATCGGCTCGCTCCGTCGTCACGTTCACGTCGAAGGTCGCGTAGTCCTCGGCGATGGAGGCCCAGATCCCGGGAATGTGCGCGGGAGTGCCGAAGGGCGCCGCGACGATGGGGTCGCCGTCGTTGTAGCTGAGGTTCCACGGAGTGCCGTCGACGGTCTCGCCCTCGAAGTTCAGGAAGATCACCCGGCTCGAGGCGGGGCGGCTCTCGAGCAGCGGGACGGGCTCCCCGGGCGCCGCCGCGGCTCCGCCTTCCTCCTC